>JBMYWG010000007.1:0-114265 GCA_049607155.1 Psychrobium sp. | reverse complement strand
GCCGAGTATAAAAGTGACTCGGCTTTAATTCTTATGCAGATCTGAGGTTATTTAAATACATCGCCATCGCGAGCATCGCCTGCCATATTAAAGTAAGCCCCCGGAGAGATACGCAGTGCCGTTTTCTGCCAGCCGATGGCGTCGGCAATAGCGTCGACTACTGCCAATGGAAAACGCGCCATATTCTTTGGCGTTTGACCATATTCATCATCGCGTTTATTAGCGTCGTGATGTAAAAATTGATCGATTAAATAACCGTTAGCGCCGTGGATTTCAACACCATCAAAGCCTGCTTCAATGGCATTTTCCGCGGCTGCAGCATAATCGGCAACAAGCTGGGCAATGTCGTCTTTAGAGGCGGCTTTGGGTGTCACATAAGTTAGGTCACGCATACGTGGCACTGTGCCTTCAACAAGTTCGGCAGAAGGCGCTAACACATCACCACCACCAAAAAAGTGTGGGTGAGCGACACGGCCTGTATGCCAAAGCTGAGCAAAGATTTTTCCGCCATTGACGTGCACCGCATCAGTCACTTTTTTCCAGCCTGCAATTTGTTCTGCATTAAATAGCCCTGGAGTATTCGGATAACCTTGGCCGTCTGGGCGAATGATTGTTGCTTCACTGATGATGAGTCCCGTTTGAGCGCGCTTGGCGTAATAATCAGCCATCGCTTGGGTAGGCACTAAATCATCATCTGCCATACAACGAGTTAATGGCGCCATAGCGATACGGTTGCTGAGTTCTACAGTGTCGTTTAGGGCGAACGATTGAAATAAATTGTCAGTCATTGGTTAATTCTCTTATTTGAATGTCCATTCAAGATAAAGGTTGTTGAACGATCATTCAAGTACTTTTTTGAATAAACGTTCAAGTTAACTTACAATAGCGCCTTGAGTTATTAGAGATTATTACAATGCGAACCGCTGAATTTGATAAAGAACAGGTGCTTAGAGCCGCTATCGCCGCTTTTGTTGACAAAGGCTACAACAAGACAAGCATGCAAGATCTCAAAAAAGCGACGGGTTTACACCCAGGTTCTATCTATTGTGCATTCGAAAATAAAGAAGGCCTGTTAATCGCGGCACTCGAACAGTACAACAAAGATCGTACTGGAGAGTTCTCTGGTTATTTTGATGGTGAAGCGACGGTACTTGGCGGATTGAAAAATTACTTAATGCAAACCGTCACTAATTGCACGTCAAGTGGACCTGAACGCGTGTGTTTTTCGCAAAAAGCGCTCAGTGAACTTACCCAGCAGACACCCGCTGTTGAAGCCGTGATTGCTAAAAACTTAGCAGACTGGCAGCGCGGTTTTATTGACGTATTCGAGAAGGCATTAGCTGTAGGTGAAGTCGATAGTTCTCGCACATCTGTTCAGCGCACTCAGAGCTTAGTCATGGGAATTTATGGTTTGCGTACCTTCGCCCATACCCATCCAACGACAGATATATTAGAAGAGTTAGCACAGCAATTGTTTGAAGACGTATGCCGCTAGATCCACACCTCATTATCAGCGGTTAATGGCGAGTCTGAATCTCTGGTATTCACCGTACCTCGTGGTTCAATCATCATAATATGGCATTCTTTTTCGGCGTAGGGTTTATGCTCAACGCCTTTGGGAACCACATACATTTCACCTTCGTTTAGCGTAACATCGCCATCGCGCAGTTTTATTATCATTGAGCCCTTAATTACCATAAACATTTCGTCAGTATCATCGTGTGTGTGCCACACAAATTCGTCTTTATTCGTGTGGACTAAGAGCTGGCGAGTTTAAATTGATAGTCATTCATTTCAGCAATGACCTTAGGTGAACAGTGATTCGAAAACTTATCAAACTTCTCTTTAAAGTTAATTGCGTGAGACATCTTATTACCTATCCTGTGGCGGAATATGCTGATATAAACGACTAAATTCGCGAATATCTTCGTCGCTATACTTGGTATTAACACGCGTTGTCGATGCCGCTTGAAAAGCTATGCCAACGCCATTTCTACGAGAAATTACAGGGCGGATTGGCCTTGGCGCAAATCCACCACCGCAATTAGGGCAAACATTTTTCAATAATTGCTCAACGCAGTCTTTGCAAAACGTACATTCGTAAGTACAAATATAGGCATTGGTGGCATCAACTGGTAAATCGATATCACACCCTTCACAATTGGGTCGAAGCTCTAACACAATTTATTCCTTATGTTTGTCCATCATCTTTTCCAGTGGTGTTTTCTTTCCTCGGAAAAACTGAATCATATTCCATGCTGCAAAGCCCTCTACAAATGGCGCTATTACGGCAATAATTATCAAAGCTACTCCAATGATTTCCATATCATTTTTTCCTATTTTACTGAGTTTTTGAGTCTCATTAACTGTTGGGTTAATACGCCATCAACTGCTGACGACCATGTTTTCGAATCGGGAATAGCGCCGAAAACACGATAAGTGTATGTTACGTTTGTTTGGTTATTATCAATTGATTTAAAATCCCATGTTAACGCGCCGCTCACTGCAAATGACTGCAGCGGACCAAGACCGCCACGCCACACTTGGCGTTTGTTGTCTTCAACGGCAACAATGTCCATGTGCTTAACCATATTGCTATCCCAGCGTTCACAAAAACAGCCATTTTTAATGTCCAATGTCATATTCTGCGCGTTGCCAGAAAATGTATGATCTGGGTGCCACCATTGTTCGATTTGATTAAACCGCTGAAATACAGTTTTTACGGACTGACTAATCACGACATGGCTGCTTAGTTCAAAGCTATTTTCAGAGTGGCTAATCACCTCGCCATAGCTCATAAAGGGAACCATAGATAACATTGCGAGAGTAAATGACTTCATAATGGTACTCGAGTATTAGGAATAGCATCATCATATAGTGAATGGATCCACCTGTTCAATTCTTTAGATGTAATAACTTGTTAAGGTGAAAAAATGACTGAATGTCGTAAATATTCAATTAATGAAATTGAGTTATAGCTATGGTGTTGTCCTTATTTCGAATTGAATGCTAGGAGTAGTTATCATGACACGACGTTTAAATTACGCAGAAGTGGCACCACAGGCAATGGAATTATTATTTAAACAAGAAGTACACATAACACAGCAATTTAAAGCGCATGAAAAATTGACGGTAGACATATTACATTTAATTAAATTACGAGCTTCTCAAATCAATCACTGTGGTTACTGTGTTGATATGCATAACAAAGAAGCCCTTGCTCATGGCGAGTCGATTGAACGATTATCAAGTTTAGTGTCGTGGCGCGATATGCCGTATTATACGAATCAAGAGCGCGCTGCTTTACAGTGGTGTGAAGCCTTGACGACAGGTGAATCAATTGACGATGTGTTATATCAACATTTACTAGCGCATTTTGGGGAACAGGCGCTAGTAGAGTTGACTATAGCAATCAATGCGATCAATAGTTGGAATAGAATCGGAAAGTCTTTCAAACCAACGATAGGTTGTTATCAAGCCTCATGATGAGAACACCGTATAGATCCTAAAAGTGAATAGTTATTAACGTGAGCCACCAAATATCTGTTGAAATATTTAAACCTGCAATAACACTGTCGCGTTATGTTCAGGGGATTTGGGTGGCTGACTCCAATCATTTGAAAATAAGCGGCACGACTAAACACTTTATCAGTGATGCGGCTAGTGGCTTTATTTTCGTTTTGGAAGGCTCTATTGCAATAGATGGACAACTATTTGAACAAGGTATTGTATGGCAGCCAACGCGAAAAACGGCTTATACAATAAGATTCTCACCTAATAGCAAAGTCGTCGGATTCAGATTTAAGCCCGCAATCGGTTTAGTAATCTGCAGTGAGTTGTCGACATCAACTTGTCAATTAGCGCAAGTGGATTCGCCGGTTGAAGGGCTCAAGTTACAATTAACAGAACTGTTTAATGAGTTGCAACATAAATCGGGGAAGTGGCATAAAATCTCAACGGTTTATCGGTGGTTAACCGTTACGATCGACTTTGCTCGGGTTGTGCCTGAATCGGTATCAAATCTTTTGCAAATGATCTCACCGCTTTCTGAATCAACTTACGGCGAACAACTCTCCAAAAGTCCGCGACAACTGCAACGACAATTCAGCCGTTGGCTAAACATGACTCCTACTTACTACAAACGACTAATCCGCGTTCACCAATCTGTTGTTGCATTACGCAGTGATACAGAGATAAATCTAGCTACTTTTGCGTTGGCCCAAGGCTTTTCAGATCAAGCTCACATGACAAGGGAATTTAAGGCGATAGCGAATATAACACCTTATCGCTTTTTGCAACACTGTTCCGATACTGCTTTGGCGATACGCCCACTAACTTCTTAAAGTAACGTCCCATGTGGCTTTGGCTCGAAAAGCCGCATTGTAGTGCGATGTCTGTAAGGTTTGATTTATTCTCTCGAATACGTAATTTAACTTGTTCTATTCTCACACCTAATAAATACGTCTGTGGTGTTTGCGCGAGGCTGGTTTTAAACATGCGGCAGAAGTGATACTCACTGAGTTGGGCTAAATCTGCTAACTCAGATAAGTAGATTTGGCGATGGAAGTTGGCTTGCATGTAATCACATACTAAAGCAGCAATTTGGGGAGAAAGACCACCTTTGACGGTGGTGCTTTGTTGAGTAATTCCCATGTTCTTGAGCATCGAGATCAAGATGGTATTAGTCAGTTGTTCCATCGCTAAATGATCGTCATTGCAGTGCCAATCGCTAGTTGCAACGCAATGACGAAATAACGCCTCGGTGGCGGCGTCGCTGGTGTAATTGAGTTCCGGCAACTGTAGCATGCGTGGATCGATATCAAAGGTTTTTAATGCGAGCTGCTTGAAGTAATCATCGCCAAAATACAGATGCATAAACTGCTGTGTTTGTCCTAACTGCCACTCACTTTGCGCGTCTTTGGGTAATAAACAAAATTTTCCTGGACCGCCGAAGGCCGATGGGGCGTCGGTGCGATGCGTATCGTAACCGCCTGTGAGGTATAAACTTAAAGTATGTTGCTGTTCATTGAGATAATAAATGTGATCGTGTTCGTTTCGATAATGCGACCACGACAATGACTCTGTCAGCGAGCGTTGTCGCAAACAGACTTTACTTGAAGATTGGTCGAAGCTTGTTAACGTCGATTTCTTTCGGCGCTGAGATGAGGCACTCATCGTCTTATTATTCAAAGTCATGCAAAAATATTATCATCATGAGTCGTTTGTGCCACATCACTTAGGAATGATTTTATAAATTAACCGCAAGATCGTGCTAGTTTTGCCAAAATTGTGATATTTCCATGATGGAGATTTCGCCACAATGTACGCAAATAGGTTTTATATCAAGGAATACAATGTCGGCTTTTCTCTATGTGCTAATGATCTTTCTTTGGGGCTTATCGTGGATTTCCATCAAATGGCAACACGGTGATGTGCCGATGGAAGTATCGATTTTTTATCGTTTTATTATTGCGGCATGGGTGATGCTAATCATCGGCAAGTTATGGCGAAAACTTCAACCTCTCACTCGCGTCGACCATTATTATATTGCGCTACAAGGTGTCTGTTTATTTTGTTGTAATTTTCTTGCATTTTATAGCGCGACTTTATATATCCCCAGTGGTTTAGTCGCGGTATTAATGGCGACTGCTCCAATTTATAACGCGCTGCACAGCCGTTTGTTTTACGGCACAACGACTAACACCAACTTTTGGGTTGGCGCATTGTTAGGACTAACTGGCATTAGCTTATTGTTCGCAGGAGACTTAGCACAAACAAGCTGGTCGACTGAAACCTTAATGGGATTAGTTTTTTCACTGGTTGGGACTTGGTGTTTTTCGATTGGCAATATGCTGAGCATTCGCAATACAAAGCATAATGTTACGCCTTATACGGCCACTTGTTATGCCATGTTTTATGGTTGCGGGGCGCTGCTCATCATCATATTCTTACGTGGCTTATCGTTCGAGTTCTCTATGACAACACAATACATCGGTAGCTTAATGTATTTAGCGATTCCTGCTTCGGTGCTTGGTTTCACTTTTTACTTAATTTTGGTGGATAGATTGGGCGCCAGCAGCGCCGCTTATATTCTCGTTCTCACGCCGATTGTCGCACTAAGCGCGTCGGCGATTTTTGAGAGCTATCAGTGGACGATTTATTCAACGCTGGGATTGTTGCTAGTCATTGTGGGCAATGTGTTTATCCAACGTAAAAAGCCGCTGTTACCGTTAGTGAAACAACGCTTATCGGTATGAGTAGAATCGCTTAAGAAAAATCACTACCCCACACTCGCAATGCACGTATCGTAAACACCACAATTGTCAGCGATAAACCTATCGCAATGATGGTAATAATGTAATAGGCAAAGCGTTTAAGGCGAGTGAAAACACGCTTAAAGAAACCGAGGGATTTATTGGGTTTAGCTGGAATACTCGGAAATATATGCAAGCTCCAAAATACCGAGAATGACCACAAGGCAGTTAGAATGCTGGGAATCAGGTAGTAGTCATCGGCGGCGATGCCTGATTTACCAATTAATACATAACCCACTATAACTAGTGAGGAGAGCATCAGCAGCAAAGCGATGGGTTTAAACCATCGCAATGTTATAGCGATTTGTTTGAATCTATCTAACATCTATTCTGCCGCTGGTGTTTTGGCTTGCTCAAACTGTAATTCACATAAGCGTTGATACAGCGGTGAGCTTTCAAGTAGTGACTGATGGTTACCAATATCGACAATGCGACCACCATCCATTACGACAATTTTATCGGCATGAATGACCGTAGCGAGACGATGGGCGATGATAATGGTGGTGCGATCGTCCATTAGCTCATTAAGCGCCGCTTGAACGTGATATTCGCTTTGGGCATCAAGCGCGCTGGTGGCTTCATCGAGCAGTAGAATGTCAGGATCTTTTAAAATTGCACGGGCAATGGCAATACGCTGTTTTTGACCGCCAGACAGTCGCACGCCTTGTTCGCCTAAGAAGCTACCGTAACCCTCGGGTAAATCCGTAATGAACTCATGGGCATGAGCGCGCTTGGCGGCATTTTCAATTTCTAGTTCGCTAGCTTCGGGATTGCCGTAGCCGATGTTGTGGCGCACATCGCTGCTAAATAACACGGGGTGTTGTGGCACCATGCCCATGACATGACGTAAGTCTTCTAAGTTGAGTTGCTCGATAGCCGTATCATTAACCATTACTGTGCCGCTTTGAGGATCGTAAAAGCGTTGCAGCAGTTCGAATAGGGTTGTTTTACCTGCGCCAGATGGGCCGACAAGGGCAACGGTTTCACCGTGATTAATGGTGAGGTTAATGTCATTTAGCGCTGGAATGTCAGGGCGTGACGGGTAACTAAAGTTGATGTCTTTTAAAGTAATAGCGGCTTGGCTAGCGGGCGGTAATTGTTGTGGCTTTGCTGGTGATTGAATATCACTTTCCAGTGCCAATAATTCGAGTAAACGAGTCGCTGAACCCGCGGCGCGTTGCAGCTCACCGTAAACTTCTGCCACTGTGGCAACGGACATTGCCACCATAATGGCGTAAAAGATAAAGGCACCGAGTTCGCCACCTGTCATCGCGCCCGAAAGCACATCCATGCCGCCAACCCATAACATCACACTAATAGCGGCAAAGGTTAGTAAAATTACCGCTGCGAATAAGAATGAACGCTGCATAATACGTTTTTTCGCGACTTCAAAGGCTTTTTCTACTTCGCCGCCGAACGCCGCTTGTTCACGTGGTTCATGATTGTAGCTTTGTACTACCTTGATGTTTTGAATAATTTCACCGGCGTAGGTGCCAATGTCAGCGATGGCATCTTGGGAACTGGATGCAAGATCACGAACGCGGCGGCCAAAAATCATCATCGGCAGCAATACGAGCGGCACACAAAGAATCACGATTAATGATAGTTTAAGGTTGGTAACAAAGAGCATGATGAGGCCGCCAAACAGCATAAACATCGAGCGCAGTGCCATGGAGAACGATGAGCCAATAATCGATTGAAGTAGCGCGGTATCAGTAGTGAGGCGCGACATTAACTCGCCGCTGCGATTCTCTTCAAAGTAGCTTGGGTGCAGTTTGATTATCTGATTAAACACGGCGGTACGAATATCGGCACTCACTCGCTCGCCAATCCAGGACATTAAATAAAAGCGAAAGAAGGTGCCAAAGGCAAGCAGGAAAATCATGCCAATAAGCATTAAAATCGTTTGAGTAAGTTGCTCCACCGAGCCAGAGATAAAGCCACTATCAATCACCATCTTGACCCCTTGTCCGAGAGACAAGCTGATGGTTGCAGTAAACACTAAGAAAAACAGCGCGAGAATTACGTTTCTTTTATACGGCGTAACGAACTTAAAAATGGGTTTAAGGCTTTGGTAAGCGTTAGCGGTTTTCGGCGTGGATGTTGACTCGGACAAGATGAAACCTACGGTCTAATGTGACGATTTATCACTTTAGCAATAGTAGACGGTAAAAAATAGCGGTGAGGTGTTACAAATTCTTTTCCAAACGACTTGGAATTAGGTGACGTTTTTATTGAGGGTTTTTAGTGTGCTAGAGGCTAGCACACTAAAATATTCAGGTAGTTAACGATTAACAACCATACTCCACATCGACCATGATATCGTCGCCTAGGTTTTCGATGGCGTCGGTGAGTTCGTCAATGGATGAATGTTCAGGGAGTAGGGCTGTGACATTGGCTCTAAATAACAGTTGGCCAGTGTTTGGTGCACTTTCTAGCTGACTACCTAATTGCTCGATATTGGCATCGACACTGTGCAGTGCTTTAGTCACTTCTTGAACAATCCCTTTGCGATCGTTACCGACAATGGAAATATTGAGTAAGTCTTGTGGCTCGATATCGCCGCTGGTTGGGTGGCCTTCTTGAATGGTGATGGTGAGATCGTCCAGCTGACCCAGTTCGAGGCTAAATTTAGCCAGCTCTAATTCTGGTAATTCTACCTGCACAATGCCCGCAAACTGACCCGCTAGGTGGCTCATTGAACTGCCGAGCCAGTTACCTTGATGATCAATAACAACCTGTGCTAATTGGTCGACAAGTCCTGCTTTATCTTTTCCGACAAAAGTAATGACAACATTTTTCATAATAATCCTTAATTCTCTAACTGGCTTAGTTCATTAATAAACCTGAAAGACTGCTTTGTCCAGTAAAACACTGCGCGGGGGAAAACTCACGAAGAAATAGTGACGAAAAAAGTCGGTGTAATATTAGTGTCACATTGACAAAGTAAAATTACGCTAGTTTTTTGGGAATTAGGAAATTTACTTAATGTCACAGTCTGCAGACACATTAACGCGTCAATCACGCAGCGATTTAGGAGCGAGCGATCCATTGCGTGCTTTTAAAGACAAGTTTGCCCGTTACAGTATAACGATGGGCGGCTTGATGGTGCTTATGACACTGTTAATGATATTCGGTTACTTACTTTACGTCGTTGAGCCAGTGTTTCGCGATGCAAGTATCGAAATTGGGCAACAGCAAAAACTAGAAGCCAACACCAAGGTGGTGGCAGCAGGTAGCGATGAGCTCAATGAAATTGCTTATTATTACGATGATAAAGGTCAGCTAACGTTCTATCCATTGGTGGAAACCAGCCCTGCAAAAAGCACTGTGAATTTGCCGTTAACGCAAGAGCAAGCGATTAGCAGTTATGCATCGGCAAATAGCGATGTAGCATTTGGTTTAAGTGATGGTAGCTTACTGGTTTCTCAGCCAAGTTTTAACTTGTCTTTCACTGATAAAGGTCGTCAGATTTCGCCAACGGTTAGATACCCGCTAGGTGAAGAGAGCTTAAGTATCGACCCGCAAGCGCAAGCGTTAACTCGGCTTGCTTTCCAACGTGATGAAGAGCAAGTCACTGCAGTTGCATTGACTAAGGATCACCGTTTAGTTATCGCCAGCCTTGTCGCTGAAGAGAACTTTATGACGGAAGAAATTGAGTGGGTGAGTGACGTTAATCAGTTGCAGGGCATTCCGACCTCAATTAATAAATTACAAATCACCCCTGACCAACGTTTATTGTTCGTGTTAAGTGGCAACCAGCTATACATCTACGACTTGATGGGCGGCAACTTCGATGCGCCGCGTCAAGTGGTTGAAATTAACGAGCCAGGCGCCAAGGTTACCGACATCAGCTTAATGTCTGGCGGTAGTTCAATTTTGGTGGGTAATGACAACGGCGTTATCACGCAATGGTTTGAGACTAAATCTGAACGTGGTCGCCGTTTGACTCGTGTACGTGATTTCACTGTTGAAGGTAGCGCTGTCAAAATCAAGGCTGAGCCGTTCAGAAAGACCTTCGCGGTGTTAAACGATAAAGGCGATATTCGTTTATTCCACTCAACCAGTGAAGCGGATTTATTAGACGAGAAATTAGTTAGCCCAGCCAGCGCGTTGCAGTTCTCACCGCGTAACAATGCAATTATTTTGACGACTAAAGACAGTATCGATTTCTACCACTTAGAAAACGAACATCCAGAAGTAACTTGGAGCGCTTTGTGGCAAGAAGTTTGGTATGAAGGTTACCCAGAGCCTGATTATGTATGGCAGTCGACGTCGGCAAGTGATGACTTTGAACCAAAACTTTCATTAGTACCAATTTCATTCGGTACCATTAAAGCGGCGCTTTACGCTATGTTATTTGCCGTGCCACTGGCCATTGCTGGTGCAATCTACACAGCTTATTTCATGCCACCAAGCTTACGCAAAGTTGTTAAGCCAACGGTTGAAACCATGGAGGCCCTACCAACGGTAATCTTAGGTTTCTTAGCGGGCTTATGGTTAGCACCAATCGTTGAAGCTTACTTGCCGTTTGTTTTCTTAATCATCTTTGTGATTCCCGCAACCATTGTCTTGTTCGCTTACATTCATCACAAGTTACCGAAGAAATGGCGCAACCTGTTGAACGAAGAATATTCAACGCTCATGCTCATTCCGGTGATCATCATTGCAGCGATGATTTGTTATAGCTTAAGTCCAATGATTGAAGCGCAGTTTATGGGCGGCGATGCACGTATGTTCATCAGTAATGAGCTGGGTATCGACTTTGACCAACGTAATGCATTAATCGTTGGTATTGCGATGGGTTTTGCGGTTATTCCTACCATCTTCTCAATCACTGAAGATGCGATTTTCAGTGTACCTCAGCACTTAAGTAACGGCTCACTGGCACTAGGGGCAACGCGCTGGCAAACCCTAGTTGGTGTGGTGCTATTAACAGCATCTCCGGGTATTTTCTCTGCCGTGATGATGGGACTTGGCCGCGCTGTTGGTGAGACAATGATCGTATTAATGGCCACGGGTAACACGCCAATCATGGATTGGAACATCTTTGAAGGTATGCGTACCTTGTCTGCAAACATCGCGGTTGAAATGCCAGAGTCTGAAGTTGGCTCAACACATTATCGCGTGTTGTTCTTAGCAGCCTTTGTATTGTTTGTTTTCACTTTCTTCTTTAACACCGTGGCAGAGCGGGTTCGTCAGCGACTGCGCGATAGATATGGTTCGCTGTAATGACTATTGGAACTAATAACGTGATGAACTCTTGGAGAAAAAGCGGCTCGCCAATGATATGGCTTACCTCGGGTGCGGTAAGTGTCAGCTTGATTGCTGTAATTGGCCTGTTGATTTTAATCGCATGGCGCGGCCTAGTTTACTTTTGGCCAAGCACTATTTATCAATTTGACGTGGTTAATCCACAAGGTCAGGTGGAAACTGTCATTGGTGAGGTTTATGAAATCGATGCCATTCCAGCGCAGCGTTTACGTGAAAATGGCCATAACATTCCAGCGGATGTCGAAGAAGTTGAATCTAAGTTGGTAAAAACCGGTAACCGTGAGTTTGTAGAGCTAGATTTCCGTTGGCTGTTAACCCCGACTATTACTAAACAAGAAGCGCTACCAAATTTAGCGGTATTTGAGCGTAATAAAAACGGTAATTTCTACGGAACTATCAGCAGCATTACCCTTGAGGGAAAAAAGCGCACGGGTAGCATGGAAGAGCTAGTAGCAACACTAGACACTGCGCTAGAGCGTGTTGAAATGCTACAAGAGCAAGCTGATGAGTTGCAATCAAGTAAGATCAACAGCATCAACTACAAGCTAGAAAAGATTCGTTTGCAACAGCGCCGTTATGAGATCGACAATGCACTAACGCCAGATCGTTTAGCTGATTTAGACGCCCAGCGCAAAGCGCTTAACGATGAATACCTTGTTCACGAAACTGAGTTATTTAAGCTACGCGGCGAGATGACACGTGACTTTGTTACTGTTAAAGACATGCGCGGTGAGCTAGTTGACATTAACCTAAGCTACCTACTTGGTTTCACTTTGCCAAACCAAATGAGCGTGTTCTCGAAGTTTGGTCATTGGCTAATGAATATCGGCAGCTTCGTGATGGATGACCCACGTGAAGCAAATACTGAAGGTGGCGTGTTCCCAGCAATTTTCGGTACTATTTTCATGGTATTGTTGATGGCTGTAATTGTTACTCCATTTGGTGTTGTGGCTGCTATTTACCTGCATGAATACGCAAAGAAAAACGTGATAACTAAATTCATTCGCGTGGCAGTAATCAACCTTGCAGGTGTTCCGTCGGTGGTATATGGCGTATTTGGCTTAGGCTTCTTCGTTTATATCTTAGGTGGTAGCATTGATGAGTTATTCTACCCAGAAGCAGCGCCAGCGCCAGTATTTGGTAGCCCAGGTGTTATGTGGTCAGCACTGACGTTAGCTATATTAACGCTGCCAGTTGTTATCGTATCAACGGAAGAAGGCTTATCGCGTATTCCTATTTCATTACGCCAAGGTAGTTTGGCGCTTGGTGCGACTAAAGCGGAAACCTTATGGAAAGTTATTATTCCGATGGCAAGCCCTGCGATTATGACAGGACTTATCCTCGCGGTTGCTCGTGCGGCTGGTGAAGTAGCGCCGTTGATGTTAGTTGGTGTGGTGAAGATGGCGCCGACGTTGCCAGTTGATGGTAACTTCCCATTTTTCCACTTAGACAGAAAATTCATGCATCTAGGTTTCCATATCTACGATGTTGGCTTCCAAAGCCCGAACGTTGAAGCGGCACGCCCATTGGTATTTGCTTCATCATTATTATTAGTAACCGTAATTGTTGGTTTGAATATGGCGGCTATTCGCATTCGAAACTTGTTACGTGAAAAATACCGTTCACTAGAACACTAGTGAATAAGCAAATTTTAGGCAGGATAGAATTAAATGATTAATCTTGAACCAACAGATGCAACGCAAAACCAAGTGTTGGATTTAGCAAACTTAACCGACGAGCAAACTGCTTTTTCGATTGAAAACCTTGATTTGTTTTACGGTGAAAAACAAGCATTAAAAGGCGTTTCTATGCGTATTCCAAAAGGTCAGGTGACGGCGTTTATCGGCCCATCTGGTTGTGGTAAATCGACGTTGTTACGCTGTATGAATCGCATGAACGATTTGATTGATAACTGTAATATCACGGGTGAAATCAAGTTAGAGCAGCAGAATATCTTCGATCGCAATGTCGATGTAGCGACGCTGCGTCGCCGTGTTGGTATGGTATTCCAGCGCCCAAACCCGTTCCCTAAATCAATTTACGAAAACGTGGTTTACGGTCTTCGTCTTCAAGGCGTTAAAGACCGTCGTGTATTAGATAAAGCCGTTGAAGATTCACTACGTGGTGCAGCATTGTGGGATGAAGTGAAAGACCGTTTACACGATAACGCACTAGGGTTATCGGGCGGTCAGCAACAACGTTTGGTTATTGCTCGTGCGATTGCCATTGAGCCAGAAGTGTTATTGCTTGATGAGCCAACGTCGGCACTGGATCCTATTTCGACACTAGTCATCGAAGAGTTGATCACCGAGCTTAAGAAGAAATTCACGGTAGTTATCGTAACTCACAACATGCAACAAGCAGCGCGTGTTTCTGATAACACAGCGTTTATGTACATGGGTGAGTTGATTGAGTACAGCGATACTAATACGCTATTTACCACACCGTCGAAGAAACAAACTGAAGATTACATTACCGGTCGTTACGGTTAATAGGATATGACAATGGATAACGTAAATTTAAAACGCCATATTTCTGGCCAGTTTAACAGCGAACTAGAGAGCATTCGTAACCACGTGTTGCTGATGGGCGGCTTGGTAGAAAAGCAGCTAACCGATGCAATTACTGCTATTGGCACGATGGATGTGAGTCTTGCTGAAGAAGTACTAGGTAATGATCGCAAAGTTAATACTTATGAAGTTACTATCGATGAAGAATGTACGCGCATTATTGCTAAGCGTCAGCCTGCGGCAGGTGACTTGCGTTTGATCTTCGCAATTTCTAAGACGGTAACGGACTTAGAGCGCATTGGTGATTGTGCCAAAATGCTCGCAAACGTAGCACTGGAAAAGAAGGCCGCTAATCAAGGTGGTTTATTGGTGAGCTTAGAAAACCTAGGCCGTCAATGTGTCACTATGTTGCATGATGTGCTCGATTGTTTTGCGCGTATGGATGTTGAGTCTGCATTTGAAATTCACCGTGCCGATAATCTTATAGACGCACAGTACGAAAGCCTAATGCGTGAGTTGATGACTTACATGATGGAAGATCCCCGTGCTATCCCATCTATCATGGAAGTTATGTGGGCAGCTCGTGCGCTTGAGCGCGTTGGCGATCGTGCGCAAAATATCACAGAATATGTGATTTACTTCATCAAGGGCAAAGACATCCGTCACCTTGATGATGAAGAGATTGCACAACTTCGCTAATCTCCTCTAAATAAAAAGCCTTTTCGTTGAGCGTTTGATTATAAATCATTCGCTCAACAATGCTTTTTTATCGAACCTTGACTACGCTTAGTAGCATCGCAATTTGTGGTGTGGGGCGTAAAGACGTATGAATGTACTGGCGAAGTTAGGATGGATAAAAGAAAAAAAGCCATTCTTTGCACTATTCATTATTCTTTTTTTTGCATTCATTGCCATCTCCGTTTATTTCAACCACCTTCATAAAAAGCTCATCGAAGACAATGCCATTGAAAGCGCACGGCGTTATGCTGAGGTGCTCACCGAGTTTCGCAGTTTATACACCTCACAGGTTGTTTGGCGCTTAGCAAATTCCGACGTTGACATTCGCCACGACTACAATAAACATCACCACGCAATTCCACTACCTGCCACTTTAACTATGTTGTTGGGGGAGTCGGTAAATAACAACCATAAAGACGTTAGTATAAAGTTGTACAGTCCTTATCCGTTTCCGTGGCGCAAAAAAGAAGGCGGTCTGATGGATAAATTCGCCCATAAGGCATGGAATGAACTATCGATAAGTGACAGTGAAATAGTCACTGAAATCACTCATCAAAATGGTATGCCACATATTCGACTCGCGATGGCAGATTCGATGCGGGCAGAGTGTGTTGATTGCCATAATACACACCCACAATCACCAAAAACTGATTGGAAGTTAGGGCAGTTACGCGGCGTGCTTGAAGTTACATTGCCGATGGAGCGCAGCTTAGCAACGGTAGACTCTATTTTCCGCAGTATGATCATTCTCGGTGCTGGACTGTTACTCACCGCTTTATTTGGTGGCAGTTACTTAATTATGCTGCAAAGTCGCCATCAAATAGAAAAACTCAAGAATGACGAGCTGTTACATCAATATAAAGAATCGCAAAAAATGGCAGAGTTAGGTGCCATGGTTGCAGCGACTACCCATGAAGTGGCTACACCTTTAGGAAATATAAATCTGGCTCTTGACCATCATTTACTCAGTACAGAGAGTATTGTTAAAGCTATGACGACAAATATCCTCAAGCAGTCCCAGCTTAAGAGCTACCTTGACGACTCTCAAAGTACCATTAGTATGTGTTTATCTAATAATTCACGAGCGAGCAAACTCATTGCTAGCTTTAAACATATCGCTGTGAATCAATGTAATCAGCAGAAATTAACGGTTAATCTCGCTGATTATGTTAACGATATTTTGTTAACAAATAGGCCGACTATTAAGCAATATCAGCATGAAATAGCAGTTAACGTCGCGCGTGATATCGAAGTTACTTGTTATGCCGGTGTATTAGCGCAGGTGCTGACAAATCTAATTAATAACGCATTGATTCACGCGTTCGATAGTAACAGCGGCGGGCTGATTAATATCACGGCATGGAGTGAAGAAACATGCATATTTATTGAGATTGCGGATAACGGCGTCGGGATGACACTTGCACAACAAGCAAAAATTTTTGAACCCTATTTTACGACTAAACTTGGTCAAGGCGGTTCTGGCTTAGGACTGTCTATTTGTAAAGAGATTGCAGAACAGGAATTAGGTGGCGGTATCGCTGTCAATAGTGAACCCGAGCAAGGCGCTACATTCACCTTAACTATTAATTCTCTAGTGAATTCCGATTGATTTTAACCAGCCATACAATACTTTTGATAACGTTTGCTCTTCACTATACGTCGGCTTAAGGTGCTGGCGATAGCGACTCTGTTTAGCTTTGAGGCTTAATTGCTTGCGAAGCTTCATTTGCTCCTCAATTTGCATATCCCACAAGTGGTAAATATCAAATAACGGCATTTTTAACTGTACCAATTGTTGTGACAGCTGTTTCATCGTCGCTGGATACATAGTGGCTTGATTATCGTTCATTGCAACGTTGGCATCGATAACGACCACTGCGCGAAGTGGTCGCAAGTGCTGTTGAATCAGTGCATTGGTAAGATAAGCAACCTGACGACCTTGAATGATCAAAATAATGTCTTTACTGCTCATCGCGCCTAATTTGTGCGCGCTGTTAATTCGTTCAATAAGCTCTTTTACGTAAGGCGTTGCGTTGAGCGTTGTTGCTTGAACCATTTTATCCGAATCTAGATCCTCATCGGCTTTATCATCTGCACTATCCGATGCGTTTTCATCACTTTCATTTTTGGCCGCTGGGGCAAATAAGTCGAGACTAGGTGCATTGATAGTTATCGATGAATAACCATATTGATTGATGCTGGTTCGCAGTGGCTCTATATCGAGGCTGTAATTAATTGGCGCCGATAAATCACTGATGAAAATGGCGACACCGCGATGTTTGGCGGCAAGATAGTCGCGTTTTAGTGCCAAAAACTTGCCGCTTTCTGTGGTGAGCCAAGTGACTTCATCGCTAGGTAACATCGTCGCTAACTGCTCTTGTGGCGACAACATTACTGGTTTAGGCATCTCTTTTTCCGTTGCAGCAGCAGGTGTACTAACAGTGGCATGGCAGGGAGCTAGCGTCATCGACGCTATGAGCAATAAGCAAGTTGTTTTGATTGTACTCGTCATATTACGCCACATAGTTAGTCCTTTGGTTTTTAGTACTTAAAAGTTTAATCCAGCATAAGGCAAAGGCTGTGCCATTAAAATGGACAAGGTGCGGTAAATGTCATTGGTTCATTGGTTATCGGATGATTGATACTTAGCGATTGTGCGTGCAAACAAAGTCTTGGTGCCATCGGGTGTGCTTCAGGCTTACCATAGAATCTGTCGCCTAAAATTGGATGGCC
Source organism: Psychrobium sp. (assembly GCA_049607155.1). Classification (GTDB taxonomy): domain Bacteria; phylum Pseudomonadota; class Gammaproteobacteria; order Enterobacterales; family Psychrobiaceae; genus Psychrobium. The sequence continues at coordinate 96,696 of JBMYWG010000007.1, read as the reverse complement.
TAGTTGTTGCATATGTACCCGTAATTGATGCGAGCGTCCGGTGATAGGTGTTAGTTCGACCAAACTTGACTCTGCTTGTTGCTCGACGACGCGATAGTGGGTGAGGGAAGGTTTACCAACTTCAAAATCAACCATTTGCAGTGGGCGGTTTGGCCAGTCGCAAATCAGTGGTAAATCTACTGAACCTGATTGTTCAGTTGGGTGACCAAGGATTTTCGCCAAGTATTTTTTTTGAGTTGTCCGTTGTTGAAACTGACGTGAAATACCACTTTGTGCAGTTTTATTAAGTGCAAATAGCATAATACCTGAGGTATCCATGTCGAGACGATGGACGATTAGCGCTGTAGGCAATACGCTCATCAGCCGCAATGTAACACTGTCGCGGTGGATAACTTCTCGACCGGGCACTGATAATAATCCGCTAGGTTTGTTAACTACGGCAATGTCGTTGTCGCGATAAACAATATCAAGCCACGGCGCGGTCGGCGGGTTGTAAACAAAAGCCACGAGAATATCCTGCTAGGTAGTAAAGGGCGCTATTGTAGCGATTGTTGAGAAATAAAAGTATGTTTTCGGCCAACATTTGTGATGAAATAGCCGGACATAGGGAGCAATGAGAGTTAATGATGAAAAAGTTACTGATATCTTTGTTACTGGGTGGAGCTGCCATTGCTAGCTTGCAGCCAGCAAAGACTGTGTTGGCAGCGGAAGAAGATGGAGTGATCCAGCTTTATACGCAGCGTGAGCTGTTAGCCATGATCGCTAAGAATACTCACTTACAGCAGGTGCGCAAAGACGAGTGCCAGCTGGTAGAAGATATTAAAGCTCGTGCAGAAATCGTAAAACTTCCAAGTTATCAATTCCTCTATGGTGATATGTTGGCCTATGGTGTTTGTGTGCCACGCGATGCCGAATATGGCGTTTATATGATGGAGCAGAGTGCCCATCAAGGGCTTGTTGAGGCGATTGAGCAACTGGGCCGCTATTATCACATTGGTAAATTCTTCCAAAAAGATCTTAAACGCGCACTGCGTTATCTCACCGAAGCGGCTAGTCTTGGCAATTTAAAGGCACAATTGCGCTTGGTCGAAATCCTTGGCAATGAGCAAGGAAGCCCACGAGATTATGAAAATGCTTACCACTGGCTTTATAACTCAATTATCGCCGACGACGACAAGCGACTCGAAGCTGAGGAGTTATTGGCAAAACTTGCTCGTTTAATGCCAGAGCGTGTAGTGCGTAGAGCACAGCGTCCATTAATAAAGTAGCTCGTTACACTCAATGACCCACAAGCGCGTTGCATTCCTGCTTTTATTATTTCTGATCGCAATATTTGCCGGATATATCGATTACTATCACCAAATGTTAGAAAACCTACGCGACATCTTGGCTCATGGCGGTGGGCGCGTCGCCACTGCGTTGATAGTATGTGCTAGTGGCATCATCATGGTCGCGTATCCCAAAGCCTTTAACATTAAATATTCGCCGCGCTTTTCCCAAACAACAGAAACCATAATGACGCCGAAGCTCTGGCGGGTGATTGGTTATGTCTTAACGCTCATGCTATTTGCTATCTTTGAAGTTATCAAAAGTGGCTAATTAATTTGAAGTAATACGTTTGAATTTACGCATGGTTGCTGCTTAAATAGTTGAGTTATATTAAGGATTATATGTGGTAAAGGCAGTGTTTAAACAGTCATCATTTTCTCAGGTACAAAGCGGTTTTACACTAATTGAACTGATCGTTGTGATCATTATTCTCGGTATTTTGGCTGTTACTGCCGCACCGCGTTTTATCGATGTATCAAAAGAAGCGCGTGTTGCAACGCTTAACGGCTTAGCGGGAACCTTTCGCTCAAGCGCTCAAATGATTCACGTAAAAGCGCAGATTTCAAATATTGCTAATGTCACGACCTATACCGATTTAGATTACAACGGAACATTGGTTCGCACACGCTATGGCTACTTTGCTTATGATCCTTCTCCCGCTAGAGCTGTTGCAGACTTTGAGGCAATCCTCGACGTAGAGATACCACAAGACTGGGACTTCACCTATGAACCCGGTGTAGTTGGTGGGCAAGGTGCAAAGCGCAGCCGCACTGCACCATCAGGTTTAAACACCATTACCGATCCACGGGTTATTAATCAAATCAGCCGTTGTTACGTGGAATACATTTTACCAACGGCTGTTGGTGAGCGTCCTGTATTCAATATAAATACCGATTGTTAAAGTTATACCTAAGCTTTGAAATCGAGCATCTTGAGATGGCTTGGATATATTAGTTAACAACAAAGGTCTTATCGCCAACCTGCTGTGAATCATTTTCCCACACCACAAATCTAGGGTTGTTAATGTCATCGAGATACCAAATCGCCATGACCAATTGTTGGTTTTCGGCGGCGACATTAACCACGCCCGAATAATCGCTGTTTGTTGCTGTGCGCATGAGGCAGCTGTTGTAATCGACGTCGATTCTCTCTTGCGTTTGCGTAAAGTCACTACACAATGACAAATAAACGTTGCGGGCTTCTCGTGCTTTGTAGTTTACCGTTAGCTGATATTCTTGGCTTAAATTAAAGTCGCGGTTAGCAATGAGCTCTGCAGTTGTTTCGTATGTCGCATTGGGATCGGCGACGGGCGCAGGCACAGCTGCTGGCGTCGGCGTTGGTGTTGGCGCTGGTGTAGGTGACGGTGCAGGGCTCGCAGGTGCAGGCGTTGCTTGGCTACTGTCACTGCCACCACCGCCACCACAGCCCATTAATGCGAGACTAGTCATTGAAATTAGGCTTAATGTCTTGATCTTCATGTTGTTCTCCTCGTCCCTTATTCGGTAATTTACGATAGGAAATTCAGTACGTTATTCTTTGAATACGTTTTTGGTGGTAGCTTTTTCCGCTTTATACCAATCTAGATTCGACTGACCTGAACTACTCACAAAACCATGGAAGTCTGGGTAGGCGAATTTAATGTCCATATATTCAATGGGGTGTTCCCATTCATTTGGCACATTTATCGCCCACGGCATGCCATTGGCATTGATGAAGTATTGTTGATTGTCTGCATCAGATGCATCATCGCCACGGCCGAAGAAGTTCGCTTGAAATGCTTCCGTTGGGGCTTGGTTTTTCAAATGAACTTCAAAACGTCTGTTAGGCGCTTCCCCAAAGATGTAACTACGTTGAAAACCTTGCGCAGCAAAAATAAAGGGATCGTAAGGAAAGTCCGCAACCTCAGTCTTGTCTTTATTGGCCTGCATCGGGATTTCTAACTCAAAAGTCATTTGAATGTTTGAGCCGCAGCCGGGTTCGGTGCGGTAGTATTTACAGTCTTCCCCTGCTGTCACATAATTGGCAAGGTCATCGGCAATAATGAAAATAGCCTCGTTGCGGCCCTCTTCAAGCGGCGATGTCTGCTGAACTACGTCATTGATTTTGTAGCTCAAACGGCTAGTATCGACTTCACTGCGTAATAAGCCCGGTAATCTGAAGGCAAAACCATTGTGATATGACGCACCTGTTGCCATCACCTTACCGGATATTTTGACGCGCATGAGATTGTCATCGACGGCATAAGAAGCCAAATTGTATTGCACGACCACATCATTCATGTCGTAGTCGCCCATTAATGGCCAATTATCTTCAAAAGCTAGTGTCGCCCAACTGTTTTCAGACGGGTAGTGAGTAGCTATCACATTTTGTTCTGCGATATTAACGGCATAATCTTCGACCTCGCCATCAGCTGCGCCGCCGATTGGCGTTAAACCTGTTTGGGAGCTGATTCTAAACCTCGCCCAACTTGAGCCAGCAACGCTCCATGTCGGGACGTCATAGGCCAAATTGTTTGTGCCTGCATTAACGGCAAGATCGGCGAAGACTTGCTCGTCGTCATCAAAGACGCCGTTTTTGTCAAAATCGAACCATGCACTAAGTACACCAGAGGTTGATGCATCGACACTGACAATAGCTGTTTTACCCGCTTCGATACCCGTGACAAAAGCAACACCGTCATTGTCATCGATATCGGTGCCGTTGCTAGCATAGGCGTTCGGCTCTGCGAGCACTGTGTCGCCTAAGTATAATTCACCAGCCTCGATTTCATGGCGCGCACCATTGTTGTTAATGCTGGTGCCGTAGTAGTCAGGCGCGCGGCCAAAATCAGTGGTCGATGCTTCAACTGAGACAATGGGCGCTAGGGCACAGCGCGCACCATCGTTGTTACTAGAGGCTGGACCTTGCGCGAAAAACTCGGCGACAGGGTAGTCCCAATTAGTATTGATGCGAAATATTCTGCCATCGTTATTACGGCTGATATAGAGATTACCTGTAACATCGAAGTAAACCGCGCCAAAGGTACCTGATTGACCAACATTACTGAGTTTTTCGCTAGTCCCATTTTCAACATCGATCTTCCATAAGTTACCCCAGCGATCAACTGCATAAGCACTACCATTTGTCGGATGAAAAGCCATATCGTAAATGGCGAGGTTTAATGTAGAGCCATTAACAACGCGCTCCAACTGCATGTAATTGCTATCAGCAGCATCAAGTGACATACGGTATAGGCCGTAGTTAGCGCCGGGGCGATAGAGATAATAAATATTATCTTCTAGAGAGATGTCACCGATGTAAAAACCTCTGTTAGGCATGCCAGTGATGGTCATCGGTGTTACTTGGTAGTTTGAATCGATACGCACTACTGAGTTGTAATAGTAGTTGTAGGCATAGAGATATTGATCGTGAAAATTAAACGCCAAGGCATTCATTTTCTGTTGACCCCAGTCGTTGGGAGAGAGTTTTTCATAGAAGCCCGTCGCCAATTTTACGCCGTATAAATTGGCGATTTTATCTTGAATTAAAAAGGCTTCCGTCGGACACTCGGTGAATGGCTGCGCGTTGGCTTTTGTATAGCATTGAGCACCTATTGCGACGCATAGTGTTAGGGTACTAACCGCGAATTTCTTGTTTGAATTTAACATGGGCTGCCATTCCTCATCGAAAAGTTGAAATGATGGTTAGTAATAGCAGTCGTCGTGCCAAGAAAAATAAGTATTAATATTCAGTATCTTGAGTGGTTTAATTGGTTGGGTGTTAATCCTTTTTCGCATTTTGAAAATGCGAAATGAGAATTTTTCGATGCCAGTTATGAATTTTATATGAAACGTCGTTTCATTTTTAGGCAGTTGTCGTTATATCTGTTATACTGCCGCCGAATTTTAAAATAACGACGAAATTGAATGACAAAAAACTTCACCGCCGATCAAGATCCTCATTTTGAACGCGAACAGCAAAAATACGAAAACCCTATCGCAAGTCGCGAATTAATCCTTGAATTGCTTAAGAATTCTGATGCACCACTAAAGCGTGAACAGATTGCACAAGCCTTTAACATTACCGAAGAAGAGCCGTTAGAAGGTTTACGTCGCCGTCTGCGTGCGATGGAGCGTGATGGCCAGGCGGTTTATATCCGTAATGGTAGCTATGGCTTACCTGAGCGCATGGATTTAATGCGCGGTAAGATTATTGGTCACCGTGATGGTTTCGGTTTCTTCCGTCCTGATAAAGGTGGCAAAGATCTATTTGTTGATCAAAAGCAAATGCACACCGTATTCCACGGTGACACTGTATTAGCGCAGCATAGCAGTTTTGGTCGCGGTAAACGCGATGCGCGTATTGTGCGTGTGGTTGAATTTGGCAAAACGGAATATGTAGGTCGCTTCTTTGTCGATGGCGATGTTTCATTTGTCGTGCCTGATGAAGCGCGCATTGCGCAAGATATTATCATTCCAAATGATCAGGTTAACGGCGCACGTAACGGTCAAGTAGTTATTGTTACCATCACAAAACGACCAACGCGCCATCAAAGCCCACTGGGTATTGTGTCTCAAATTATGGGCGATGAGATGGATCCTGGCATGGAAATCGAGATGGCATTACGTAATCACGATTTACCACACGAGTTCTCACAAGCGGTGCTTGATGAAATTAGTGGCTTGTCTGAAGAAGTGCCTGAAGATGCAAAACAAGGCCGCGAAGACTTACGTCATTTACCATTAGTCACTATTGATGGCGAAGATGCACGTGATTTCGATGACGCTGTTTATTGTGAACGCAAGAAAAGTGGTGGTTGGCGCTTATGGGTCGCTATCGCCGATGTAAGTAGCTACGTTGCTAAAGGCAGCGCACTTGACGAAGAAGCGATTGCTCGTGGTAATTCCGTGTATTTCCCTGGCAACGTTATTCCAATGTTACCTGAGATTTTATCTAACGGCTTATGTTCACTTAACCCACACGTAGACCGTCTGTGTATGGTGTGTGAAATGACCATTAGCGACGCAGGTAATTTATCGGGATCGAAATTCTATCCAGCCGTGATGAATTCACATGCACGTTTTACTTACACAAAAGTAGCGGCCATTTTAGATGGTGATAAAGCATTACGTGAAGAGTATAGCGAGCGCGTACCTGAGCTTGAAGAGCTTCATAAATTATACACAGCACTAAACAGCAGACGTTTAGAGCGTGGTGCCATTGCGTTTGAAAGCAGTGAAACGCAGTTTGTTTTCAACGAAAAGCGCAAGATTGAAAACATCGTGCCGCTTGTGCGAAATGATGCACATAAAATGATTGAAGAGTGCATGATTTTAGCGAATGTTGCTTCAGCAAAATTTGTTGAAAAACACGAGGGTAACGCGCTATTTAGGGTGCATGATTTACCGGGTGATGAGAAGTTAATGAACTTCCGTGCGTTCTTAGGTGAATTAGGTTTAGAGCTTGCTGGTGGTGATAAACCTCAGCCGAAACATTACGCTCAACTATTGGAAGTTGTTAAAACACGTGACGATAGTGAATTAATTCAAATCATGCTGTTGCGCTCGATGAAACAAGCGGTCTATGCGCCAGAAAACGAAGGACACTTCGGTTTAGCATTAAGTAATTACAGTCATTTCACGTCGCCAATTCGTCGTTATCCAGATCTGATTTTACACCGAACGATTAAATCGTTATTGGTTAAGCAAAAGAAATTGGCGAAAGCACACGGCAAGAAAATTGGCGCTCATGTTTATGAAGCGTCTGATATGTCTGAGTTAGGTGTTCATTGTTCGATGACAGAGCGCCGCGCTGATGATGCGACACGTGATGTAAGCGATTGGCTTAAATGTGAATACATGCTTGAGCATGTGGGAGACAGCTTTGCAGGGACTATCGCTACGGTAACGAGTTTCGGTTGTTTTGTTCGTTTAGACGACATCAACATTGAAGGGCTGTTGCACATTAGCGCCTTGCCTGAAGACTATTACCACTTTGATCAAGTGAATGCGCGATTAGTGGCTGAACATTCAAATGTGACGTATCACATGGGTGATCGTATTGATGTTAAGGTTGCTTCAGTCAATCTTGATGAGAAGAAAATCGATTTAACGCTTAATTCTTTTGAGCCTAAAAAGCGTCGCAGTTCTCGTCGCAGCGGTGATGAGAAATCATCAAAGCAGAATAAACGCAGTTCAGGTAAGAAAGAAGCCAAAAAAGACGATAAAAAGTCTGGAACAAAAAGTACTAAGAAAAGTGGTGCCTCAAAATCACGTGCTGGTAAAAATAGCCGTAGTAAGAAGTCATCAACTAAACCAAGCAGTAAGAGTAGTAAGAAGTAATGAGTAAACACGATTTATTATTCGGCATTCACAGTATTGAAGCCGTATTAAACAACGAACCTGAGCGTATTTTAGAAATTTTTGCGCTAAAAGGTCGTGATGATGAACGCATGAATAAAGTAATCAGCTTAGCGCGTCGTCATGGTATTAGTGTTTCATTTGTGGGTAAAAATAAGCTTGAAGATCGCGCCAATGGTGAATCACATCAAGGTATTATTGCCAACGCACGTGCTGCTCGCGTTAAAAACGAAGGCGATTTAGATGAAATTATCGCTAATAACGATCAACCGTTTTTATTGATCCTTGATGGTGTTACCGATCCTCATAATTTAGGCGCTTGTATTCGCAGTGCTGATGCTGCTGGTGTCCATGCGGTTATCGTTCCTAAGGATAATGCTGCATCATTGACTCCGGTAGTGCGTAAAGTGGCGTGTGGTGCTGCTGAAACCATGCCTTTGATCCAAGTGACTAACTTGGCGCGTACCATGCGCGAAATTCAAGAGCGCGGTATTTGGATTTACGGGACAGCAGGTGAAGCAAGTCAGCCGTTATATGAAACGAAACTAACCGGGCCAATTGCTATTGTAATGGGCGCCGAAGGTAGTGGTATGCGCCGCTTAACGCGCGAGCATTGTGATAGCTTGGTATCGCTACCAATGGCTGGCAGTGTGTCTAGCCTTAATGTGTCGGTAACCACCGGCATTTGCCTATTTGAGGTAGTACGTCAGCGCGGCTTGTAATACCATTTTACTAAGTGCGGGCGCTATTTGCGCTTTTCTAACGAGTTAGTTACAGTGATAAGATGTGAAGAAGGAGTTGAGCATCTTATTAAATTAAACACACATTTTTATGTTTGATATGCCTGATGTTCGCCGGGCTAATAGCATCGAGTCAAGCTAAGCAAGCCGAGGATACCGATTAAGGAGAGCCACTAAAGGTTGCCTTGGGCTATGTGCCTTTTATTTCGTCTAAATTAAGCGATCCCTTCCCAAATTATTTTCAAAAAACATATCGCAACATACATCAACGCCATTTTCGATTCGTATTTATCCAATCAAGCGCTCTCGCTGGATGTTGGAGCAAGGCAAAGTTGATTTTCAATCTCCTTATATTTCAAACCCTAAAGTAAAAGACAAAAGCATTCCATTTAAGATTTCGTCGACTACCTTATGGCAAGTTAACTTTGTACTTTACTCCCACAGAACACTCGAGCTCACTCGCACTGATTTATCAACACTGCGCATTGTGACCGATCGCGCTTGGCTTAATATTATCGGCTTTCCGGTAAAACCAACGACGGATATTACTGCGGCGTTAAAAATGCTTGATGCAGGGCGTTTGGGTGGCGTTATTTACGCCAATACGGTTACCATTCCTATTGTCAAGCAATTAAAATCAACTAATATTCATCGCAGTTTATTTGGGACTTTTGATGTTAAGGCTTTAATAGCTATCAATGAGAGAACAAAGTATATCGATAAGTTAATCACTCAAGGCGCTGAGCAGTTGCTTGATTCACCAGAGCGCCAAATCTTGGCCACCGATTCGATTACGTTTGACGACTGGCAAACTTATGAGCTGCTCAGGTAATAGAATCGGCAGGAGAACGGAGTTAGATCAATAAACAGCTGATTGGCTTTGTTTATGCTAAGTATTCAGTCAGCTAACTCAGGATCAATCTCATGTATTCTATCGCGCTACTACTTCATGTTTTAGCGGCCACAGTATGGACTGGCGGCCATATTGTATTAGCCACCACCATTTTGCCACGCGCTTTAAAGACCAAAGATGTTGAATTTCTACGAACCTTCGAGCGGGGCTATGAAAAGGTCGGTATTCCTGCGCTGATCATTCAAGTGACAACTGGGTTTTATATGGCGAATTCCTTGCTGGCCGATCACAGCCTGTGGCTTGATTGGAGTCACCCGGTTGGTAAAATCATCAGCCTCAAGCTAGGGTTGTTACTACTCACTGCACTACTTGCTGTTGATGCGAGGCTTCGCATTATTCCCAAATTATCACAGGACAATATTAAGGCGCTGGCGTGGCATATTATTCCAGTTACCGTTGTTTCTATTCTATTTGTTTTTGTTGGTGTTTCTCTTAAAACAGGCTGGCTGGCCTAGCTTGATATGACAGTTTGATCACAGCTTTGTAGTTTGTACTAGGAAATGTCGTTTAGTCATTGCTCTGGCTGGTCAATTAATCTATAATTCGCGTCCAAATTCGGCTATCCATAGTTCCTTGCCCTCATACTGGTCTTGCCGAGCCAAGTACGGGCTAATAAACCGTAAGGAAATATAAATGCGTCATTACGAAATCGTATTTATGGTTCACCCTGATCAGAGTGAACAAGTACCTGCAATGATTGAGCGTTACACAGCTTCTATCAAAGATTCTGGTGGTGAAATTCACCGTCTAGAAGATTGGGGCCGTCGTCAATTAGCATACCCAATCGAAAAACTACACAAAGCACACTACGTTCTTATGAACGTTGAAGCTGGTCAAGAAGTAATGGATGAGCTAGAAAGCACTTTCCGTTACAACGACGCAGTTATCCGTAGCCTAGTTCTACGTACTAAAGGTGCTATCACTGAAGCTTCTGACATTGCTAAAGCAAAAGAAGAGCGTCGTGAAACTAAACGTCGTGAAGCTCCGGCTAGCGATGAAGCAACTGCAGAGCAACCTGCTGCCGAGTAATTTGACTCTTGTTGGCTGAAAACTCAACCGTGTTGACCGGTACATTGTGTACAAGTCCTCGCAATAAAGTCAGCCCCGCGGGTATTCCTCACACATATATTGTGATGGATCACCGTTCAGAACAGATTGACGCTGGATTTCGACGAGGAATCTATTGCCGAATAACTGTTGTGATAAGCGGAAAAGAAAATCAAATTACCAGCAATAAGTTGGTTAAGGGCAGTAATATTAAGGCAAGAGGGTATCTTGTCTGGCATCAAGGCCGAAATGGTCAGCCCAAAATAGTATTACATGCTCATTCGATTGAATTGATGAATTAGGAGAAATCTCCATGGCACGTTTTTTTAGACGTCGTAAGTTTTGTCGCTTCACCGCTGACGGTGTAGCACAAATTGACTACAAAGATATCGCTACTTTGAAAAACTACATCACTGAAAGTGGTAAAATTGTACCAAGTCGTATTACTGGTACTCGCGCTAAATATCAGCGTCAGCTTGCTGTTGCAATCAAGCGCGCTCGTTACCTAGCTTTACTTCCATACACAGACTTACATCAGTAAGCCGGTTATTGAAATTTTAGGAGAAAGGTAATGCAAGTTATTTTACTAGATAAAATTGCTAAGCTTGGTGAGTTAGGTGACACGGTATCAGTTAAGTCTGGTTTCGCACGTAACTACCTACTTCCGCAAAAGAAAGCGGTATTTGCTAGCAAAGAAAATGTAGCAAAATTCGAAGAGCGTCGCGCTGAGTTAGAAGCTGGTCTAGCTGCTAAATTAGCTACAGCTCAAACTCGCGGCGAAGCTGTTAACGCGTTAGGTAACGTTGTTATCACTTCTGCAGCTGGTGACGAAGGTAAACTATTCGGTTCTATCGGTACTCGCGACATCGCTGATGCTGTGACTGCTGCTGGTGCTGAAATCGCGAAGAGCGAAGTTCGTCTTCCAGAAGGCGCTTTACGCCACACTGGTGAATTCGAAATCGTTATTCACCTTCACGCTGAAGTTGATGCGAAAGTTGTTATCGAAGTTGTTGCTGAGTAATCAGTTAACCGCTTAGAAAGCACTTAATAAAAAGCCGTGTGATAGCAATATCACACGGCTTTTTACGTTCATGGATGAACCGTATACTGCGGAGCCATGGACGGCGAGAGCAGTGTTCTCAAAGCGATCACTAATACTAACGCATTATGATGGCAAAGAGCCGATACGTTCATGGTTGAACCGTCAGACTTTATGCTCCTGCAAACTCTAAGTACCTACGTCCGTGTAGGAACAGATTTTATACTCCTGAAAAGCCTGAGATGACGCATAAATAAGGTTATATTTTTAAGAGCTTGGCGCGTCAATAATACCATCGCTAAATTTCAGCTTTTCGATGTTTTTTAGAGAGTTAGTACCATCTCTGCTGTCTTGGAGATCTTTTACCGTTACAACATTGTCTTTAAAACTAATGCTGTACTCTGATGAACTACCACTAAACTCCACTGTATTTTCACTATCGTTACCCGTAATGTCATTGTCGTATTGGTTAACTCGAACGCCGCTTTTATTGCTTCCTGTTAATGTGACATCTTTGAGGTATTGCGAATGATGTGTATAAGGTAGGGCTTCATCGAAGGCGAGAGAGAATATTCCGCTAAATGATTCTTCTATACGCGCGTTGTAGGTAATAACAGGAGAGAAAAATTGCTCCACCACCGCGGTTCCCAAAGGATCATCTTCAGCGGTATCTTCACGATCTTTACCGACATATAGCCCCCACATGCCATTGCCTTGCTGCGCTGGTGTTTCGGCTTGCCATGCGCCCCACAAACCGTAATAAGAGTCGATAACTGCCGCGAGATACTCCTGCGTTAAACTATTTTCGGTAGTTAGCTCTGCGAGCCACGAATCTTGGCCTATTCCCCAGAGCTTTTTCGCAGACGCATCGACTTCGGCGGCTCTGATTTCGGCTTGGTATTCTGGAAGTGCACCAATGAATCTAGAGTTTTGATCGACCCCAATACCATAGTCATGCACAAAGTGTAGGATTTCTTCATATGAGGCGTCGCGATGCTCATAATTTTGATTGATGTACCAGTCGCCGCCTTCTACTTGTAACTCACCGTAATACAGTGGCTGACCGTCAAGCTCAGCGCCTTTGTTGGTTCCGTCGTCAACACCGTTTAACAAGAGCAGTTTACTGTCATTGTCTGCCATTTTGTTCGCAACTTGTGCCTTGTTAGCGCCAAACTTAGTGCCGGGAACGTCAGTTAGGTAAAACTCGAGAATTGAACGTGTACGGACAATTTGATTGTCAGTTAGGCCATCTTGAGCAACTATGCCGATTTCTTTCCCGTTTGGTGCTGTAACACTAGTGTAGCGATTAAACTTGAGTGCGGCCGTGTATGTTGTAGCCTGATTATCTGGCACAGGTTTAATGCCTAGCGCTAATGTCGCTTCAGACAAAGTTGGTGTTGGAGTGGGACTTGGTGACGGACTAGGCGTCATTGTTGATGAGTTCGAAGCTGAACCACACCCAGAGAGGCAAGTTAAGGTGAGTGTAGAAACGCATATTAAAGAAATGGCTAATGCAATGGTGGATTTTTTCATAGGCTTACTCGCTATTACTACTGATGAATTAACATCATGCAAGTAAATTACGTTGCTAAAGTAAGCCTTCGTAAGTGGTTTGTAATGACGGGAAACGATGATTTAACTAACTGATTTTCCAATTAATAGCTGAAATGTTGTGTGTTGTTAAATACTCATTTACCACGCTAAAACATCGAGAACCAAGAAATGCTGGGGCGTCTTTCATCGTTTTGTAAGCACCTAATGGACTTGGATGAGACGTTTTCGTGACTTGATGTCTGTTAAGGTCGATTTGCGCGCAGCATTTATGGGCAAATGCACCCCAAGCAATAAATACACAATGATTAGTATGCTCGTTAATGTAATTAAGTACTGCATTGGTGAACTGCTGCCAGCCCTTTTTTAAGTGGCTACCTGCTTTACCAGACTCTACCGTGAGTGACGCGTTAAGTAGAAAAATACTTTCTTGGCTAAACCATCGACTGAGATCGCCATGAGAAGGTGTCTCTAGACCTACATCACTAGCAAGCTCAGCATAAATATTACGCAGGCTTGGCGGTATTTTCTCACCAACAGGAACACTAAAAGATAACCCCATGGCTTGCCCGTCATTAATATAAGGATCTTGGCCAATCACTATCGCTTTAATCTCATCTAATGGCATTTCAAACACTTTAAACCACAAGTTTCTTGGTGGATATATAGTGACGCCTTGTTGTTCTTGTTCGGCCAAAAAATCGAACAGTTTTGTCATGTATGGCTTTGAAAATTCACTTTCAAAGAAAGTGTGCCAGCTTGAATGAATAGTTGAAGGGACTGGGTGCAAGTGAGTAATTCCTATAGACATAAAAAAAGCGTCTTGTGAGACGCTTTTTATTTTGAATTATTTCACTTTAAAAATCGAGATCTAAGTCGTCGATACTATACTCGTGACCGAGATCCATATCGCTTAGTTCTTTTGCTAGACGTTGCCTGTCTCGAATGGCTTCAATTTCACGCCATTTTTTCTTTTTGCTGCCTTTCGGGCGACCGCGTTTTGCTGGTACTGCATCGTAGTTTGCTGCAAATTCTAACCTGTCCATGGTTGTCTCCTTCTGCTGTTGGATTGGTTAATGTTTACCTTGTTACAGTGAAGGAGTCAATAAATAAATGAAACTTTTTTCGTGACTTAAGTCAATTACTAGAACCTAAATATTAGCTCCATTGCGCTAGTAGCATATCTTCTAGCTTGCTTTGATCGATGGCGAAATTACGAATACCTTCAGACAACTTATTGGTTGCCATAGCATCTTGATTCATTTCCCATCTAAATTGTGCTTCAGTTAATGGCGCTGGCGGCGTTTGCTTTTCGAAGTTGTCTTGCAACTTAACTACTACTTCACCTTCCGCTTGCTCTAGTTCTTCAAGCAAGTTAGGGCTAATCGTTAACTTGTCACAACCAGCTAGCTCTAAGATCTCGCCAGTGTTACGGAAGCTGGCACCCATTACCACAGTGTCATAACCGTGAGTCTTGTAATATTTGTAAATTTCAGTAACAGAGATAACACCAGGATCTTCCTGACTTTCGTATTCTTTCTTATCAGTGTTCGCTTTGTACCAATCTAGAATACGACCAACAAATGGTGAAATTAAAAATACGTTTGCTTCGGCACATGCTTTGGCTTGTGCAAAGCTAAATAGCAAGGTTAGGTTACAGTTAATACCTTCTTGTTCTAGCTCTTTTGCAGCGCTAATACCTTCCCAAGTAGAAGCGAGTTTGATTAAGATCTTGCTCTTATCAACACCTGCATTTTCATACATTGTAACTAGTTGCTTAGCTTTCGCTAGTGACGCTTCTTTATCAAACGACAAGCGAGCATCAACTTCTGTTGAGATTCTGCCTGGGATGGTGTTCAGAATTTCACGACCAATAGCGACAGCCAAGTAATCACTTGCGCTTGATAGTTGCTGTGCTTGTGAGTCACCGTTTTCTTTACCGTAAGCAATAGCTTCTGTCACTAACGCTTGATATTGCGGTAATTGAGCGGCTTTTAAAATCAGTGATGGGTTGGTTGTGGCATCTTCTGGGTTGTATAGTTTGATGGCTTCAAAATCGCCAGTATCAGCAACGACAGAAGTCATTGCTTTAAGTTGTTCAAGTTTGTTCATTGCTATTCCATATTCCTAATAAGGCAAACGCTCTGATGAGTATAATTTGATACTGCAGAGTGGACTAAATTTTGTTGTAATTACATATAACACGTAACTTGGGAGAACCAAAGGCAATATGTGTAATTTAATTACAACAATTAGTGAATCTGACACTTGTGTGATGAAATCGTTATTTAGCTCACATTTATCCATGAATTATATATAGTTGAATTGCACTAGTTTGGCAGTACAATAGCTGCATTATTCTTAAATTAGGTACCCAATATGCTAGCGGTTATTTCACCTGCCAAGAAACTCGATTTTGAAACGCCAGCCAAAGATTTTCCGAGTACGGAATGTGCACTACTTAATGAAGCTGAAGTACTTATTCAACGTTGTAAAGAGCTATCAGCTAGTGACATTGCTAGTTTAATGAAACTTAGTGACAAGCTAGCGGGTTTAAATGCCGCGCGTTTTGGTGAGTGGGCAACGCCTTTTAATACCGAAAATGCCAAACATGCAGTACATTCATTTAAAGGCGATGTATATGTTGGATTAGATGCCGACACTTTATCAAAGGGTGACCTTGAGTTTGCACAAACTCATTTGCGTATTTTATCGGGTTTATATGGTTTATTGCGCCCGTTAGATTTAATGCAGGCTTACCGTTTAGAAATGGGTACTAAACTTGATAATTCACGCGGTAAAAACCTCTATGATTTTTGGGGAAGCTTGATTACAAATACCCTTAATAATGCACTCACAGAAGCAAAGAGTGAGATTTTAGTGAATCTAGCCTCTACCGAGTACTTTAAAGCGGTAAAAGCAAAGAATGTGAATGCACAAATTATTACGCCTGTATTTAAAGACTATAAAAACGGTCAGTATAAAATCATTAGCTTCTACGCGAAGAAAGCACGTGGCCTAATGGTGCGTTATATGATTGATAAGCGTGTTTCATCACCACAAGAGCTTGAAGGTTTTGATTACGAAGGCTATCAGTACAACGCTGAGCTTTCTAGCGCGAAAGAAATGGTCTTTACCCGTAAATTAGAAGACTAGTCTTTTGGGAGAATCAGCGCTCGTTACGAGCGCTGATCTTTCGTAGAATCCATCACGACATAGGTGGTGATGGACGTTACCTGCGCTAGGGTTCCCAACACCTCAGTGTGAAAATTCTTATAAGCGTTAAGATCTTTCGTTTCTACACGAATCAAATATTCAAAAGCACCAGTGATATTGTGACATTCTGTGACTTGCGGCGTAATTTCCATCGCGGCCTCGAAAGCAAGTTGCGAGTCTTTCGTGTGATCGGATAGGCCCACCATGACATAGGCGACACAGCCAATACCCAACTTTTCTTTATTTAATACCGCACGATATCCAGCAATGCGGCCTGAGTTTTCTAATTCCTGCACACGGCGTAAACATGCAGACGGCGACAAGCCAACCCGATTAGCCAACTCAGCATTACTGATACGACCGTCTTGAGATAGCTCGTGCAATATTCTTTCGTTTATTCGATCTAATTTATTCATATATTGCAAAATTAGCAGTTTTAACGCTGAATAAGCAAGATAATTTACTAGTATCTCTCATAACATTGTTTAAGGATTTCACTTATAGAGAGTTAACAATGACTACTGAATTATTTATCGCGCTGGTTATCTTTGCCACGGTTTCAACGTTTACACCGGGACCGAACAATTTAATGTTAATGTCGTCTGGCGCCAATTTTGGATTTAAAAGAACGCTGTCTCATATGGCGGGTGTCGTGCTAGGGTTTGCTGCTATGGTGATTTTAGTTGGGTTGGGGTTAATGGGGGTATTCGATGCATTTCCCATCACTCATACGGTGTTAAAAGTGCTTAGTGTGACTTATTTGATTTATCTGTCTTATAAAATAGCTCGAGCTGGTGAAGTGAAAAACGACGTAACAAGCGACGCTAAGCCACTTACTTTTCTTCAAGCCTGCGCGTTTCAATGGGTCAACCCAAAAGGCTGGACAATGGCATTAACGGCAATCAGTGTTTACTCGCCTGATCGCAGCATAATGTCAATTGCGATCATCTCAGCAATTTTCGCAATCATCAATATACCCACGGTAAGCATATGGACTGTTCTTGGCCAAAAAATCAGTTTATTCCTAAACAACCAACGCCGGTTAGCGCTATTTAACTACACCATGGCGGCGTGTTTGTTAGCGTCGATATATCCGGTGTTGGTTTGATTAGATAGTTTAAGATCTTAATCTGTTATAGGATTAACTTCGTCTTTTGAACCGACTGCTGAAGCTGGCCCTCTAATAGATTTGGGGCCAATTCTAGCTACCTTATCTATAGGCTCTTCGATAATTTTAAGCGTGAATCTTTGGTTTACTATATTTATCTGAAATGTCCAAAGCGACTTAGAAAGCCCTTCGTCTAGGATAACGGAGCCTGAAATGACAGCTGTATTTTCAGCTTGGTTTTCAATTAAAATGGCTCTTTTTACGCCTTTCCATGCAGATTTTATTGCATTAGCCGAAATATTAGGGTGTTTCTTTACCTTTACCGATTTGCATTTAGCGACATCAATTCCATTATTTTTAGAATGTGTGAAAGTAAGTTGCTGCAAACAAAGTAGAGCTACTTCTTCATTACAATCCGGACAATCAAAAGTTAGCTTAATGTCATTCATTATAAACTCCTATTTAGTGGGAAATTAAAGTGTATCCAGCCCAAAACTTTGGCAATTTATAGCGCTTTCTACTGTTAAGTTGAGCTTTATGTAGCGCTTCTCTCAGTGATAAATCATGAACCATATAGTTGTAAAAATCGGATATTAACCTTGCACTTGCTCTTGATGGAACTTTCCATTGCGTTGCAATTACTTTTTGCGCTCCAGCGCTTAAGAAGGCTATGGCTATGCCATCCACAGGGGATTTGAAATTTGTTTTACCAACATTACTTTCACAAGCACTTAAAACGACTAATTCAGCATGATTATTTAACAGTTCTATTTCGGTCAACTTCAATATATCGTCAAGGAGTTCTCCATTTTGATTAATTGAAGAAAAATGAATACCTGCATTTCTATAATTATTCGGAGAAGAGAATCCATGACTCGCAATATGAATTAATTGCGGAGATTGCTGAGCTAATTCTTCAATAAATTTTTGTTTAGTGGCAGAAAATCCAGAAATCTTAGTTATCTTCATATCTGAGTTAGAAGACTCCAAGGCATTTGATTCAACTTGACCACTCTTTATTCTGGTGAGTGCAGTTGATTTCTTAGTATTTTTAATTTCTATAGATTGGGCGCGGACATCGTTTATTGAAAATACTGGGTCGAAAACAGAGACTGCTGAAGTAATCTCTATTTTTGAGAGTTTTGAAATCGCGTCAAGAGATAATGCTTTGCTGAGTATAAACTTGTCGATAAGTAGAGTGCTGTTCCAACCTTTGTCGTAAGAGATGGGTAAAACTCCAAAAGGGAGCTGCCAAGTAAGGCCACTTCCTATTATCGAAAGGTGCTGTTTTTCTGATACAACTTTTAATTGATGAGGAATGAGTAAATTACTCAATTTTTTAGCTATTTCAAAGTCATCAAGCCTATTATTGTTGGTAGCAATAAAGAAATTTGAGATTAACTTATTTATCGTTTTTTTAGCAGGTAACCATTTGAATGATATGTTGTTTTTTGAGTAAATGAATACAAGGGAGCGGTCAGGCATTAAGACATAGTGAAGTATTGTTGCGCTAAGGGAATCATAGCTACTTGGTATTCGGCTGTGTCCTTTGAAGCTAATCTTACGGCTTAAATTGAGATGCTCGGTTTCTAATGCTAATAATTTAGTGATGATTCGGGGGGCGTTATCTTTCTCGATGTTTAAATGTGACAATTCACTCGCTATTCTTTGGCGTTCAATTTGAGATTTTTGAGAAAATTGGTTTTGTCTATATCGCTCAATATGAGGTAGGTTTAACTGGCTGGCTTCATATAGGTATTTATCATCCTTAGTTTTTTCATAAAAACTAATTAATATTCGTGTTTTGGTATGAAAAACTTGGCTATATGTCGCGAAATAGTTGCGCTTTAATCCAATATTATTTAATTGGTTATATTGTTTTTCTATACTGATAATTGCTTTTCTAATAAGGTCATCTGCTTGCCTAAGATCATTCTTGTTGAGGTAAAACATTGAACTAAAAACTAAAAAATCCACTTTACTCTTAAAAGGAAGCGTTCGGTTTTTAAGAACTGATATTATTGGCTTTGCGATATTATGTTGATCTGTTGTTATAAGAAACTCTGTTAGTCTCAGAAGTAAAACAGATGATATATTCTCGAAAGTTTTAATTTTTGAGATAAGTTTGAGGAGGGCTTTTGATTGCTTCATTGTTGGAGTTGACTGATACTGCAAGAATGCAAAATAGACTTGATATTCGATTAAATTTTTAAAGTCGTCCTTTTTAAGTTGTTTTAACTTTTCAAAATACAGCTTAGTGTCGAGATCATTTTTTAAGGCTACAGAAGTTTTAAATGCTATGAGGTATGCGTTTTTGTATAGATGGAAATGATCAGACTTATTCGGAGAACCGAGCTCTTTAAGTACATATTTAATAATGAAATGTGCTATTTCTGGCTGACTAGCTTTTAGATAAAGGTTACTTAACTCAATTAAACTATTAAATTTAAATTCGTATTGCTCAAAATTTTGCAGTGTTTTCGTAGAAGATAAGTACTTTACTAATGCTTCATTTTCTAGCCCGATAAGGTTAAGACGAATAGCTTGTTGGTATTCGAAGATTGCCTTTTTCTTCATATAAACTTGGTTTTGTTCTGGTATATTGTTTATTTTTTCAAGGCTTTCTAAGCCTTTGTTTCCAAACTCTACTGATTGGATGAATTTCCCTTGTGAAAAATATAGCTGAGCCAAATTTGTCTGGAGTACTGCTAGTTTTAGTGGTGAGCCTTCCAGGAGCCTTTCTGCAATTATTTTACTAATACAATCAGTAGTTATCGGAGAGGATTGCTGTTGAAGGGCTGTACATTTATCCATTCGAGAATTTTGATAGAGATATGAGTTATATCCTTTTGCTTGTATGATTGCTTTGTCTAATTTAGTTAACAATTCATCTTTTTCTAAATAGTCCGGTAGTAAAAGCGCAACATAGTAATTGGATAATAGTTCAACTGATTTCCCCTTTTTTAAGGAGAGCAACGTGCTGAATTTATCAAATGAAGCTTTTCGCTGTCCTAAATCACTCATTAGAACTGCTTGATTAAAAAAAAGGTAGTTTTTAGTACTGATATATTGGGGCAGCTGACTGAGCTGTTGTATTGCTTGAGTATTTAACTGATAAGTTTCGTTTACTAAGGTTTTGAATCGCGAACCACTATCGGTATAGGCTTGCTGTGTTTTTAAAGCTAGTTGATTCAGAACTAGAAATAAATCGGTGAATATGTCGAACTGATGATGTGCATTGCTCACTATTGATGCATAAAGGTCAATTGACGTTAACTCACTTAAGTTTGTTGAGCTTTTTATTTCTATTCCTAACTTTTCACCGGTACTGACTTGCTTCGATACAAAATCACTCCCTTCACTAAAACCAAACATATCCATGTATGCTTGGGGCTTACCGTCAATCCACAATCTCTCGTATAAAAAATGGCCGCGTTGTTTAACTTCGATAATTAGTAGGCCGTCTTCTTCAATTTCGAATTCTACGATTGGCTTGGCTTCGTTGGTTATGGCTACTGTGAACGTTTGTTTTTCGATGCCTTGCTTGATTATTAGTGGTGCGCTATTGGCGTGAATGTTAAAGCTCAATAGGCAACAGACAAGGCAAAGATAGGCAACAACTCTCATGGCGATACCTGCAAGATAAAGCTGACGGATTGTTGGTAAATAAGCGGCTTGATATCGAGGCGATATTGGTTGGAAGAAAGCGCTGATTTTTTGATGTTAATGACCAGCTCTTCTTGAGCGTTAGGTTTGACTATATCGTTAAACACTACCTTTTGTGAGGCGACGTCGGTAATGGTGACATCGAATGCTGGCGGCTCCATGTCATCGAGCGCAACAACGAATTGATATTTGTTGCTGGCATCTTGAGAGCTAAGGTGAACTTTAGGGATATTTGAGCTTCGTAACTGTTCGATGTAAACAGTTTGGTAACTCTCGTCTTGCGTTATTTGAGGCCATGTTAATGACAGAGTTATGGCGATAAAAATCGATGCTGCGAGTGCTACTACATAGTTTGTTTTGGATTGAGTTTCTGGCGAATTATCGAGAGCAACGATTTGATCTTTGTCGCTAGCAATGTCAGTGAGGTTTTGTGCGCCATTTAGCATGGCTTGTTCCAATGCTAAATCGTCTTGCGCACTTGGAGTGTCGAGTAGCCAGATCTCCAAAGCTTCTTCTTGCTCAGGTGTGAGGCGATTGAGTAAATAATCACGTATTTGCTGTTGAAAAGGCGATGAATTATTCATGATTGGTTCCTTTGATGTTGTGACGAAACCATTGGCTAATACTCGTCATGAATGTGGTGTTAGAGCTGGACAATATTTGTTTTTTAAGGCGCTGTTTGGAGCGGTAGATGACTTTGTCGAAGTGGTTAGGTGTGATATCCAATTGCTGACAAATTTGTAGCTTGTCCAGTTGGGAAATGTAGAAGCTGGTAAGAATTTTCCGATCACGCTCGTTAGTAAGCTCATTGATAACATTGATGACCATAGTCGCTAGTTGACGTTGCTCGATTTCATCACTGGCTGCTGGTTGGTTGTCTGTCAGGTTTTCAAGGGCGACGGAGTCACTAGCATCCACGTATTTTTTGTTTTTTCGAATCATCATTAGTGCGCAGTTGATGGCGGTAGACCTAATGAAAGCCGTTAATTTAGTGGGGTCTTTGATTTCGTCATTTTTTATTTTATTGAGGACAACAATAAATGCTTCTTGGGTGGCGTCTTGGCAAAGGTTAGCATCTGGAAATTTACGCGTGAGGATAAAATGGAGTCGCGTGTGATAGAAGTTGATTAGCTCGGTTTCGGCGCTTGTATCACCTTGTTGAATTCGAGCAACAATAGCTACAGGCTCAAAGTTGTCACTCTGGGCTTTCGATGCTTTGCTATCGATAACTTGGTTGTCACTGACTACTCTAAGCACTGTCCTTTCCTTAACAATTACTGCATTAAATTGTTAGTGCGGGGCGGGGGAGGTTTCTCTCACCCAGATTCATAGCTTAGTCAATAATTTCAAAACCGCTCGTAATTTAAACAAAAAAGCCTCGAACGAGTCGAGGCTTGAATTATTCTCTGTTGAAAAAGTCAGTTACTTTTTCGATTTTTTCTTCGGTAGCGGTAATAGCTCTTCGTCGGCTTGGGCCGTTAAGTAGGCAACGACAGACCAAGCCGCAACATTTTGCGCTAATTCCGTTGGATTGATTTTATCCAAGGTATCGTTTGGTGTGTGGTGATAGTCGAAGTAGTCTGTACCGTCTTGACGTAGGCTAAATACAGGAACGCCTTTTGCTGGCAAGATAGATACATCTGGACCACCACCAGCTTTGTTGTTACCTGTGTTGATGCTCAGTGGCTTTAACACCTTGTGGATGTGCGCCATAACATCTAGGTTGTCAGAGTGAACTTGAGTATCGAAACGCCAGATGTTGCGTGCGCCGAAATCTGATTCACCCGCAAGTTTGATTTTGCTTAAATCATTGGCGTCGCGATATTCTTTAGCGCCAACTAGGCCGCCTTCTTCGTTAGCGAATAATACAACGCGAATTGTACGCTTAGGCTTGAGCTTTTTGATTTGGTAAGCTGCCGACATAACGATACCTACACCTGCGCCGTCGTCTAGTGCGCCTGTACCTTCATCCCAAGAGTCAAGGTGAGCACCGATTAAAATGTATTCGTCAGGGTATTTGCTACCAGTAATTTCGCCAATGACGTTATAAGACGTCTTTGGACTGTAGGCACGAGTTTCTAATTCCATGTTAACGCTGATTGGCTTACCGCGTTTTTTCATTTGCATTAGCATCATGGCATCCGAGGTAGAGATTGCACCCGCTGGGATCTTCTTAACGCCATCTTTGTAATTCATGTTACCCGTGTGTGGAAAACGCGATGAATCGGTGCCAATTGAGCGAATAATCAGGCCAATAGCGCCTTTTTCACTAGCTACCGATGAACCGATAGAGCGGCCTGCTACCGTGGTGCTGTATTCTTTACCTTCCAAATGGCGGTGCATGCGGGCATCGATGTAAACGATTTTTCCCTTAACTGTTTTTGGATCTGCTTCGCGCAGTTCAGCAACTGAATCAAAAAATACTAATTCACCTTTTAAACCACCTTTCGGCGTAGCAACACTGTCGCCTAATGCAGTAATAGCTAGCGGTTGTGGGAAAGGAGCTGTAATGCTAGCTTTAGCAAAACCACGTTCCCAATGGCGAACCTCAACTGGTTGTTTATAGATCTTGTCGAAGCCTAACTCTTTGAATTTATCTTCTGCCCACTTAACCGCTAATAAATCTGCTGGTGTGCCAGCTAAGCGCGGTCCAACTTCTACAGTGAGTGATTCAACTAGGTCGTAGCCTAGGTTTGAGCGCAGTGCACTGTCGCGTAGTTGCTGTGCTTTTTCGAGTGATGCTTTGTCGATTGAATCATTAGCTATCGCAGGCATCGCTAACGCGCCAACCATAGTTAAAGGCAGAAGAAGTGACTTCATTGTTTTTCCATTACAGTGGGTGAGAAAGAGGATTATTCTAGAGGGTGTGTGAAGACAATACAATGCTTGTAACAAACTCGATTTTCAGACATAAAAAAACCGGCAAATGCCGGTTTCTTTAACTGAACAATCAGAGTCTATTAAAGCGCTTTAACTAGAGCGTTTAAACGAGACTTATGACGTGCAGCTTTGTTTTTGTGAATTAAACCTTTAGTCGCGTAGCGATCTAATAGCGGTTGTACTTCAGCGAATGCTTTAGTTGCATCTTCTTTGTTACCAGCTTCAATAGCAGCCATAACTTTTTTCATGTATGTGCGCATCATTGAGCGGCGGCTTGCGTTATGCTGACGATTTTTTTCAGCTTGAATAGCGCGTTTCTTAGCAGATTTAATGTTAGCCAAGGTTAACTCCTAGAACTTTGCTTGTGCGAGACAATTTTAAGGCCGGGGATTATGCCCGATTCTTGGCCTAATATCAATCGCAATTAATTAAAAGTAAGACATAACAGTCTAAATTTTGGTTTGGTTTTACCACGTTTGGCAAAATTGTCTGCTACTTTGTTGTGAAAAAACTAGCAGTCCAAAGATTGACCGTTATGATAACGGGCGAATTCTACCAACATTTGTTGGTGAGTCCTAGCCCTATTTGGGATTTTATTGGCATAAAGTTAAAAATGTTGACGAGTTCGCATTTGACGCTCATTTAAGCAGAGTTATTTGCTCAATAAGACCCGAAACTCTTTCTTCTTTTCATCACTGTCTAAGCGCCCGTATTTAAAGACAATGTCTTCCTTACCATCGCCATTTATGTCGCCAGTTTGAACGGAAAAACCATTTTTTGGCAGCGAGGTTCGATAACGTTTGGAGCGCTTACTAAACAGTCGTTTTCCATTTTGTCCATAATAGACTTTAAGTGTTTTTTCGCTGCTAGATAATAGAAGGTCTTTCAAACCATCATTGTTTATATCGACGAGTTCAATGATAGGATTACCACTTTGTCCTGAACTAATGCTAAAGCTTAGTTCTACCTCTTTTTCAACATCGGCGTCTTCGCCGAATTTATTGTTGGGGTCGAGTTTATATAAGTAGACATCTTGGTCGACGCTGCCAGACATTAGGGCGCTAATAATTTGCGATACGCCGATATCAAAGCCTGATAGCATCACTTCTTTGACGTTATCGTTATTGATGTCTACTAAGCGCAAGCCTGTTAATGTACCTTCACCTTTGATCACCGTATCAGCTTTGTCGCTGTAAGCTAGTTGGTTGTTTTGATTGCGGCCGAAGAACACTTCAAAATCATTGGCTCTATCAAGAACGCCAGAGCTTTGAGTGTATTTCACGACTAAGTCGCTAATTCCATCACCGTTGACATCAGTCATATCTTCTAGCGTGCGATAAATGAGATTGGTTTGATCGAGACTGTCACCAGACGCATCGCGCTTATCCCACCAATCGATACCGCTAATGGCCTCATTAACGTTGATGCTGGAACGCGCAAATGCGATTTGTGATTGCGTGGTATTTGCGGGTGTTTGGACGTAACTAATTAATTCACCTTCGCCAGCTTGAATGATATCTAGCAAGCCGTCGAAATTGGCATCGGCGATATAGATTTTGGGTTTAATAAACTCAGCAAAATCGTCTCCCATTTTTACCTGTGGCTTTATGTTAATGGACTCTTGATTCATCCGATTACCATTGCTGTCGAAAATTGCTAATCCATCAAATTGAGTAATGACGATGAAATCTTGCCCTTTGTCATCAAGTTGGTAGACAAAATCGTCTTTAGCGATAAATGGCGGCTTGGGGTCGAGAAAGATCGAGTTGATCGCTGTGATGGTTTTTAATTTGGCTGATGAATCTGTTGTTGCGGGCTCAAAAGCCATCAAGCTATCGTGAGTCTGAAAGTAGATTTTTTGCTGTTTTGCGTCGTCTTCACTGATATCAAAGCGCGATATTGATTTATCCAGTTTTAGTTGAGCTGCTATTTCAACGCTGTCTTGTGCCTGCTTATAGATAATTAACCAATACTCGTTATCTTTATCGACACCTAAGGTAACTAACTCTTTACCCGCATCGGGAAGAACATCGGCAATGTGCACAGGGTGAGTTAAGGATGTTGGTGACGTTATTTTTAATTCTTGAAATAGATCATCACTCTTTTTAGCTGAAAATGCTTCTTGTGTGGTGAAAAGTAGTAATAAGGGTAAATACTTGGCAATTTTCATGTGAACTCCCTTTAAAACGAAAACTGGTTATCTGTCACTATTCAGAATAGTTTAAGAATGCGTTTAGCGGGAAAAGTTCCAAAGATAGATTTCGGTTGCTGTCATTAAGCGGTGATTTCGTTAGACTATGGCAAATTGTTAGTTTCGACTGTTAGTTTAGGGATATTTCTTTGAGTAAAAAGCTACTGCGCTCCGGCCTTATCGTTAGTGTTATGACGTTTTTATCGCGCATTCTAGGATTGGTACGCGATGTATTTTTAGCGCAAATACTCGGTGCAAGCGCCGTGGCAGATGTTTATTACTTGGTGGCTAAGGTACCTAACTTCTTACGCCGTTTATTTGCAGAAGGGGCGTTTGCACAAGCCTTTGTTCCGGTGCTCAGTGAATACCAAACTAACAAGAGTGAAGACGAAGTTAGGCGTTTAATTGCTAATGTTTCGGGGACGTTAGGAACAATTGTCACCATAGTTGCGGTTTTAGGTGTTATTGGCTCACCAGTATTGGCAGCGCTTTTTGCTAACGGTTGGTTTTTGGAATGGCTAAACGACGGCAACGATGCTCATAAGTATGAACTCGCCTCATTCATGCTTAAAATTACCTTTCCTTATATCTGGTTTATTACATTAGTTGGTTTATCTGGCTCTATTCTCAATGCGATGGGGCGCTTTGCTGTTTCTTCATTCACCCCTGTTTTTCTTAACTTATCTATTATTAGCGCAACTGTCTTTTTCTCACCACACTTTGAAGAGCCTGCGGTTGGTATCGCTTGGGGCTGGTTTTTGGGCGGTTTAGTACAATTGCTGTTTCAAATTCCCTTTTTATACAAGGCAAAGATGCTAGTTCGTCCCAAATGGGGCTGGCATGATGAAGGGGTGGTGAAAATACGCACATTAATGATCCCTGCGTTATTTGGTGTGTCAGTGGGGCAGATTAACCTGCTGCTAGACACTGTTATTGCTTCATACTTAAATAGTGGTTCGGTGAGTTGGTTGTTCTATTCCGATCGTTTATTAGAGTTTCCATTGGGTTTGTTCGGAATTGCGATAGCAACGGTTATTTTACCGCTATTATCGCGTCAACATAGTGGTGACAATACTGACTTTAAGGCCACCATGGATTGGGGCGTGCGAATGGTCATGCTTATGGGCATTCCAGCGATGATCGGTTTGATTGTGTTAGCGCAGCCAATGATAAATGTCTTATTTTTCAGAGGTGCCTTTACCGCGCAGGATGTCACTATGGCGGGCTATTCTTTAATGGCTTATGCCTGTGGTTTATTGAGCTTTATGCTCATTAAGGTATTGGCGCCCGGCTTTTATGCGCGTCAAGATACTAAGACGCCAGTGCGTATCGGCATTAAAGCAATGATTGCAAATATGGTCTTTAACCTTATTTTAGTGGTGAGTTTGGGTTATGAATATGGCTATATTGGGTTAGCAGGAGCAACGGCGCTATCTGCAACTTGTAACGCATTTTGGCTACACCAGCGCCTAAAGCAAGATGGTATTTTTCATATTTCGTTGCAAACTTTACTCTTTGGCGTTAAAGCCTTTGTGTCGGCAGGTGTGATGGCGGCTGTTGTACTGTATTTAATGCCACAGCAATCGTTTTGGATTGACGAGTCATCATTACTTAAGATTCTTGAGTTAACTAAATTAATCGTTGTTGCGGCCGTGAGTTATTTTACGGTATTCACCGCGCTAGGGTTACGGCCGAGACATTTGAAGAGTCACGCTCAGTAAAAGGTTAAATAATCACCTCAGTAACAGAAAAAGGCGCCCTAATGTATAAAACAGGGCGCCTTTTATATATCTAAATAAGGATTATAACTTGGTTACGCTATAGCCTTTGCCTTTTAACATTTTTATAACACTGTCTTCGCCCGCAAGATGACCTGCGCCTACTAATACTAGCTCTTTCTCTTTGTCATTAAGCATCTCGCTAATTTGAGGGAGCCAATTGCGATTGCGGTCAGTGAACAAGGTGTCGTATGCTTCGCGATCTTTGCTTTTGGCTTGCTCCAGTATAAGAGAGTCAATGGTTTTCATGTCGCCATCGCGCCATGCTGCAATGAGTTTTTCAAGCTGTGGTTTGAACTTGCTCATCTCTTTTAGGGTGTCGAGAATGAAAGCTTCTTCTTTGTCTTTACCCATATTGGCCATCATATTTAGTTGAAATTCAGTCGACTCAAGGTAATCGATGGCTTTATTATCTTTTTTCGCTAGTTTATCGAAATAAGCGTCTACACCTTCGCCGGCCATTTGTGCTTTATGCGCTTCCATTACCGTCATCATGCTAAGAATGAAGCCTGGTTTAAATCCATTTAGTTCGTCTAAATTTAGGCCTAAACCACCTAAGTATTGTTTTAGTTCTTTATAAGTCGGCTCGCTAATTTTTTGACTTAATTTTTGACCCACAGGGTAGGCGAGCTTTTGGATCATTGCCATTTGTGCTTGCTGATCTTGTGGATCCGGTAGCTTCGCTTCTAATACTATTGAATCAGCAGCTTTGTAGGCCTTATCAAATTCGCTTGGTAATGGAAATTCTGATGGTGGCAAGATGTGTACAGTACCCGCCAAGTATAATTCGTTTTGACCATTACTTACCTTCCAAACTGCGGCATCTGCAAAAGCCGTTGTTGATACTGCACCTGATAAAAGTATTGCACTTGTTGTTAGTGATTTGATGATTTTAGTTGCTTTCATAATAGTTCTCTTTTTAAAGTTCAAAGTCAGTTTGTTTAAAGTGTGGTTTTAAAATTTTAGGTTGTTAAAAATTACAGTTTTAATTTGGCATTTATTAGCTGCGTTAATTGAGTATCGATCTGCGTTGTCATTGAAGTCATAAACTGGTTTAAACGCCTATCGCTTTGCTTTGTGATTTCTTGCGTTAGTTTTTTCTGCACTATTGAGTTATTGATGTTGTGTTTAGTGTCGGCTTCACAATGTGTTGGGATTGCAAGTGGTGCTGAAAAAATGGTCGCCATAACTAATGTATTAATATTTTGCTTTGTCATATCTATGTCCTTCTAAGTTCTCGACTCTAATGAAACGAGTTAAGTAAATAAGTTAAGTAAATTGTGTTGTTACCTGTTGAATTAGACGTTGTTTCGTTGTTCGCCATCGATTCGATGGGGACAAGATTAGTGAGAATTTTTTGCAATGTCGCTTATCAAACCATTAGCAATCAATTCGTAACTATTTGGTGACATTAACTGTTGTTTTTATTGATATATTTGGTTTAATATCGAATCCTTATTAAAACCTTATTAAGAACATATTCGATGATAAGGTTTGAGTGTAAAGTAATATTTATCAGTAGTTTAATTGTTGTTTTGACGTTTTAATCATTTGGCGGGTAAATCAGTGAATATAAAAATAGGGCCTTGGCTTTTTGTCAGCGAGCGTTGTCTCATTACGTCAGATAGCATTGAGCGTGAATTAGATCCGCTGAGTTTTAAACTGCTGAGTTATTTTGTTGCCAATGAAACTCGAATTATTACTCGGCAAGAGTTGGTTGAGAGTGTTTGGCAACAGTCATTCGTTGATGATAATGCGATTAATCGTGCAATCTCCGAATTAAGAAAGCAGCTCAGTCATCCTAATTTAGTCTCAGGTATCATTAAAACTCACTATCGAAAAGGTTACAGTTTAACGGTTGGTGTTGGGCGTGAAGCTTCTCAATCTAAAGATGAAACGGCTCAGCTGCAGAGCTCACAGCAGGAAGACGTTTTAGAGCAGCCACAAGTTAGTGCACAGCGCACTGTTGATGTATCAGGGAAGGAAACTGCATCAGAAGATTCTGTCGAGCAGTTAAATAGTGTAACTTACTCGGAGCAATCGCAAGCGACTAGTTCAAATAAGCTTGTTAGCACATTGATAACTATTATTGTGTTGCTAACCATTGTCGTTGGTTATTTGTGGATAACGGGACAAGAGACTCAAACTAGCAATCAATTAGCAAAGAACAACGCCGAAACCGATAAAACGCTAAACAGCACTGTGCCTGATAAAAGCTACAAATTCTCCATCACTTCGGCGACATGGAATCACGGCGGTGAATCTAACCCACTTATTTCTTCAAACAAGACCTTTTTCGCTTACAGCAATATTTATCAAGGGGCTGTTAATACCTATGTAAAGCGATTGAGCGATCAGGCTGAAGTGGTATTAAAAGCCGAGGGTTACGATGTGGGCGGGCTCTCTTGGCAAGTGGGCGAAAGTAACTTATTAGCGATGTTAGTGAATATTCCTCGCAAAGAGTGTCACTACGCATTATTTGATTTGTCGACATTTCCAAATATTGAATCACCTAAAAAGCTTAAGGCTTGCCATTCGGTGAGTAATGGCTACGGGCAGCTCGATAAGTTGGGTGAGTATTTGTATTACACCGAATTACCCGAGGGCTTCTCTGGCGCGGCTATTTATCAATATGACTTGAGTAAACAGCGTAGCAAAGTGCTAGTGCCTCCAAGTGATAATCCGAGCGGAGTTATTCAGCTTAGGTTATCGCCTGATGGTCGTTACTTGGCGTATCTAAAATCTCAACTTAAAGCACCTATGCGTGTTTATATTTTGGATCTAACGACTCAAGAAACGCGTTTATTGCATCAAATGTCGTTAGAACACCTAAATTTCGCGCTTAACTGGTTTGATGATGGTAAGCACCTGTTAATAAGCGAATTTAACAAGCTTATTAAGGTTGATATCGATACTGCTAAGGTTGAGACGATTACTTTACCTGAAAAGTTGTCGCCGTTTTATGCCGCGCTAGAGTTCGATAATCAGTTATTAGTCGCGCAACAAGATATGCAGCAATATCAAGTCTTCGAAGGAAAAGAGTTATTTGACGGGGGAGCAGCAACATTTGACAGTCCGCACTCTTCCGAAAGTAGCGACTATTTTCCAGAAGCGTCGCAAAGCAATGCTGGTGAATATTACTTTGTATCACGCCGCACAGGAAGCGGTCAGATTTGGCGCAATAGAAACAGTGAACTAGAACAGATCACGAACTTTGAGACGTCCTTTTTGATCACATCACTTGTGCTTTCTGTAGATGGTAAGCGTTTACTATTCCTGCATGATAATAAGATGGTGTTTTTAGATTTGAATTCGAATCAGCTTCACGTCATCAACGAATTAGCTGATATCAATATCACTAATGCAGTTTGGGGTGAGAAGCCACAATTTATCTACTTTACTGCTGTAAAAGACAACAATAAGTATCTAGCCAGATTTGATTTAATGACTCGCCAAACAACTTCCATCGAAGCCAACGATGTCAAGAAACTGTTGACCGATGGTAGTGGCAATGTGTTTTATTTATCGAGTAACTATTTGGTTGAAGTCGCGAGCGGTAAAAAGCGTGTTGTAACACTGCCGGAAACAGGTCAAGTATTTGTTGATATGTCTGAAAATTATCTTTTCGGAACTGATGCACTTAAGAGTTTCTACCGAATGTCGTTAGATACTGGCGAGCTTGAAAGCATCGCAATTCCGTTTAAACAACGCGATTTTTCAGTGGTTGATGACAACACGGTTATTTTTACAAAACGACAATATAAAAATACCTCGATAAAACGGGTGTCTTGGCAGCTGCAATAGATTTTATTTTATGCCAATTCGGTCGACTATTTTTACTGCGCCTAAGGCGCTAATGGTATATAATCCGCCAGTTTTATGGGGCAAGAGATAGCTTGGTTTTATGCAATTAATTCGCGGTATACACAATATTGATACGCAAACCTCTGGTTGTGTGTTAACTATTGGTAATTTTGATGGCGTCCATCTAGGTCATCAAGAAGTGCTTAATGGATTGAAACAACAAGCAAAAGTACTATCTCTACCCAGTACGGTGATGACGTTTGAGCCACAGCCACAAGAGTTGTTTAACGGTGACGAAGCGCCAGCAAGACTTTCTCGTTTACGTGATAAATTGAGCTTGTTAGCACAATATGACATCGAACGCTTACTTTGTGTGCGTTTTGATAGCAAATTCTCGGCGATGAGTGCTAATGATTTTGTCGAGCAACTTTTAGTAGAAAAACTCGGTGTTAAGTTTTTGGTTGTAGGCGATGATTTCCGCTTTGGCTATAAGCGCCAAGGTGACTTTAAGATGCTAGTTGCCGCTGGTAAAAAGCACGGCTTTGAAGTGGTCAGCACCCAGAGTTTGAAAGTGTCTAATCATCGGGTTAGCAGCACCTTGATTCGTGAAAAGCTTAAAAGTGGTGATGTTGAAGCTGCTGAGGAAATGCTTGGACATCCGTTTGTGATTAGTGGCCGCGTACGTCATGGTGATAAAAAAGGACGTACTATTGGCTTTCCAACGGCTAATATCGCACTCGATCGCAAAGTATCACCTGTGCAAGGTGTGTTTGCTGTTGAAGTAACACTTGATGGCAAGGCTTATCAAGGTGTGGCTAATATTGGTAAACGGCCGACTGTGAATGGACATCGCATTCAATTAGAAATACATTTATTCGAGTTTAGTGGCGATATTTATGGCAAATGCCTAGATACGCGAGTTTTGACTAAAATTCGAGATGAGAAAAAATTCGATTCTTTTGATTTGCTAAAGCAGCAAATTGAGAAAGATGTTATTGCTGCCAAAGCATTTTTTGGCAAGAACTAGTTTATTAGAATTAATAATTTATTGACCTGTTATAGGCGTGAGTAATAATGAGTGATTACAAAAAGACCTTAAACCTGCCAAAGACTTCATTTTCAATGAAGGCTAATCTGGCAAACCGCGAGCCAATGATGCTTAAAGCATGGGACAAAGCGGATCTTTACGGCAAAATTCGTGCGGCTCGAAAAGGGCGCAAGAGCTTTGTTTTACACGATGGCCCTCCTTATGCCAACGGTGATATTCACATTGGTCACTCAGTCAATAAAATTCTTAAAGACTTCATTATTAAGTCAAAAACTATCGCGGGTTATGATGCGCCTTACATCCCAGGTTGGGATTGTCACGGCCTACCAATCGAGCTGCAAGTTGAAAAGAAACACGGCAAACCAGGCCACAAGATTTCAGAAGCAGAATTTCGCAAGAAATGTCGTGCTTATGCCCAACGTCAAGTTGACGGTCAGCGCAAAGATTTTATCCGTTTAGGCGTATTAGGTGATTGGCAAAACCCTTATCAAACGATGAATTTTGATTTCGAAGCCAACATCGTACGCTCTATGGGTAAGATCATTGACAACGGGCATCTTCAGCAAGGCGCTAAGCCAGTACACTGGTGTTTAGACTGTGGTTCTTCACTAGCTGAAGCTGAAGTAGAATACGAAGACAAAAAATCACCAGCAATCGATGTGCGTTTTAATGCAGTAGATGAAGCACAAATTCTTGAGAAAATGGGCATCGACGCAGCAAATGGCGGCGAAGGTACTATTTCTACAGTTATCTGGACAACAACCCCTTGGACACTGCCTGCTAACCGCGCGTTGTCGATGCACGAAAGTGTTGAGTATGTATTAATTCAGCTAGAGAAAGATGGCGCGAAAGAGCGTTTGATTTTAGCACGCGAGTTAATGGACAGTGCAATGGAACGCTACGGCGTTGAAAATTACAGTGTACTTGGTGAGTGTGCTGGTAGTGCGCTTGAATTAGTACGCTTTAATCACCCATTCTACGATTTCGATGTGCCTGTAATCTTAGGCGATCACGTAACCACTGATTCTGGTACGGGTATCGTTCATACCGCACCTGGTCATGGTCAAGAAGATTACGTAGTTGGTAACAAATATAATATTGAAGTGGCTAATCCTGTTGGTGCCAATGGTGTGTATTTAGAGGATACGCCACTATTTGCTGGTCAACATGTATTCAAAGCAAATGGTGCTATTGTTGAAGTGCTTAAAGAAAACAACGCATTGCTTGTACATCAGCCGCTGGAACATAGTTACCCGCATTGTTGGCGTCATAAAACGCCGATCATTTTCCGTGCTACGCCGCAGTGGTTTATCAGCATGGACAAAAACGGTCTGCGCAGCCAAGCTATGGGCGAAATTGAAAAGACACAATGGATCCCTGATTGGGGACAGCAACGTATCGAAAACATGGTTGAAGGTCGTCCAGACTGGTGTGTATCACGTCAGCGTACTTGGGGTGTACCACTAACTGTATTTATCAATAAAGATACTAACGAATTACACCCAAACACTTCTGAGCTATTAGAGCAAGTTGCTCAGCTAATTGAAAAAGAGGGCATTCAAGCGTGGTTTGATATCGAGCCAAGCGAGTTCTTAGGTGAAGGCGGCGAGCAATACGTTAAGGTGACTGATACGCTAGACGTATGGTTTGACTCTGGTGTAACTCACGCTTGTGTGGTTGACGCGCGCGAAGAGTTATCTGGCCCAGCTGATTTATACCTTGAAGGTAGTGACCAACATCGTGGTTGGTTCCAATCATCATTAATGACTTCTGTTGCTATGAATGGCAAAGCGCCTTACAAGCAAGTACTTACTCACGGCTTTACCGTTGATGGTGAAGGCAAGAAAATGTCTAAGTCATTAGGCAACGTGATGTCACCGCAGCAAGTGGTTAACCGTTTAGGTGCTGATATTTTACGTTTATGGGTTGCTTCAGCTAACTACACTGCAGAAATGACGGTATCTGATGAAATCTTAGATCGTAGCGCCGATGCGTATCGCCGTATTCGTAATACAGCGCGTTTCTTGCTATCGAACCTTAACGGTTTCGATGGCAAAGATGACATCGTTGCAAATGAAGATTTAGTGGCATTAGATCGCTACATCGTTGGTCGTGCGCATCAGGTACAGCAAGAAATCGTTGAAGCTTATGAGAGCTACCAGTTCCATACGGTTGTACAAAAGCTAACGCATTTCTGTTCAATTGAATTAGGTAGTTTCTATCTAGATATCATCAAAGACAGACAGTACACCGCCAAAGCTGATGGCCTGCCACGTCGTAGTTGTCAAACCGCGATGTACCACATTGCTCAAGCTCTTGTACGCTGGATTGCCCCGATCTTAAGTTTTACTGCTGACGAAATTTGGAAATCATTGCCGAACAATGAAGAAGAGTTTGTATTCACCTCTGAGTGGTATGAAGGCTTAACAGCATTAAATGACAATGAAGAATTTAACGGTGAATTTTGGAATCAAATTCAAGAAGTTCGCGATGCCGTGAACAAAGCGATGGAACAAGCGCGTCGTGACGAGGTTATCGGTGGCAGCTTAGCAGCCAACGTTACCTTGTATGTAAGCGATGAACTAGCAGCAAACTTAAATAAGATCGCGAGCGAATTACGTTTCGTACTAATTACGTCGAACGTGACTATCGAGACAGGCGCAGCTGCCGACAATGCAGTTGAGACTGAAGTTGACGGTCTAAAAGTGTTGGTTGAAGCATCGAGTGGTGAGAAGTGTGACCGTTGTTGGCATCACCGTGAAGAAGTGGGCCAAAGCGAAGAGCATCCACTACTTTGTGGTCGTTGTATCACTAACGTTGACGGCGAAGGCGAAGAGCGTACTTATGCCTAATTCAGCACAGGCTGCTAATGCGAAACCAGCGTTAGCACAAAGTGGCATCATGTGGCTGTGGTTGGCAGTTGCAGGTTTAGTGGCAGATCAAGCCACTAAACTCTATGTGTTGGCTAACTTTAAGCTGCACGAATCGGTAGATGTATTGCCATTTTTTAATTTTACTTACGCCCAGAACCGCGGCGCAGCCTTTAGCTTTTTAAGTGAAGCTGGTGGCTGGCAACGCTGGTTCTTTACCGTGATTGCAGTTGGTGTGAGTGGCTTACTCATTTATTGGATGCGCGGATTACACAAATCTAAGCGCATGCTGAACATCGCTTATGCCTTGGTGATTTCAGGTGCGATTGGTAATTTAATTGATCGCCTTAGTTATGGTTTCGTGGTGGATTTTTTACATCTCTATTACGAAAACTATCACTGGCCAGTGTTTAACGTTGCCGATATCGCCATTTGTTGTGGCGCGTTTTTAATTATCTTCGATGCCTTCATCAATAAAGATGAAGAAGCAGCGAGCAAAGAGTCAAACTAATGATTACACAAACAAGCGAAATTATCTTTCACGTTACCATGAAGCTAGAAGACGGCTCTGCCGCTGACAGCACCAAGGTAAACAATAAACCTGCTAAATTACGCATGGGTGATGGCAGTTTATCACCGGCGTTTGAATCAAACTTAATTGGTTTGAAAGCAGGCGATGAAAAGGAATTTACCTTATTTGCAAAGGACGCGTTTGGCGAGAATAATCCTGACAATATCTACCACATGGATCGCAGCAAGTTTACCGAATCTGAATTAGAAATCGGTGCTATTATCATGTTCGATCAGCAAAATGGTGCACAAATTCCTGGCGTTGTTCGCGAAGTGGTTGGCGACTCGGTGACTATCGATTTTAACCATCCGCTAGCTGGGCAAACGATTACCTTTGCCGTTGAAATTATTGAGGTTAACGAGTAATGAGCGTACAAATACTTCGCGCTAATCCACGTGGTTTCTGTGCTGGTGTAGACCGCGCAATCACCATTGTTGAACGCGCGCTTGATCTGTTTGATGCCCCAATTTACGTGCGCCATGAAGTGGTACACAACAAATATGTGGTGGATGGCTTGCGTGAACGCGGCGCAGTATTTGTAGAAGAGCTCCATCAAGTGCCAGATGACTCAACAGTTATCTTTAGTGCCCACGGTGTATCACAAGCGGTGCGTCAAGAAGCAAAACGTCGCGACTTACGCGTGTTTGATGCAACTTGTCCATTAGTAACCAAGGTTCATATGGAAGTTGCGCGCTCAAGTCGTCGCACGACTGAATGTGTCCTCATTGGCCACAAAGGTCACCCTGAAGTCATTGGTACGATGGGGCAGTATTCAAATGAAGACGGCGCCATGTACTTAGTTGAAACTGTCGAAGATGTTGCCAACCTAGTCGTGACTGATGAAAGTAATTTGAGTTATGTAACGCAAACAACATTGTCGGTTGATGATACTAAAAACATCATTGATGCACTACGAGAGCGTTTCCCTGAAATTGAAGGGCCACGTAAAGACGATATTTGTTACGCCACTCAAAACCGCCAAGACGCGGTAAAAGACATCTCGGCCAAGGTCGATTTGTTATTAGTGGTTGGCTCTAAGAACAGCTCAAACTCAAATCGCTTACGTGAGCTTGCTGAGAAAAACGGTACTACCGCTTATCTCATCGATAACAGTGATGGCATCGACGCTAGCTGGCTTGAAGGAGTCGGTGCTGTTGGTGTTACCGCTGGTGCTTCTGCACCTGAGATTTTAGTCAACCAAGTGATTGAAAAGCTCGTAGAACTAACCGATGGTGAAGTAGTAGAAAACCCAGGTATCGTTGAAGATACGGTATTTGCAGTGCCAGTTGAACTGCGCTAATCGTAATCTCATATCAAATATAAAACGGCGCTATTTAGCGCCGTTTTTTGTTTTTGGCGCGCAGAGAAATTGTTATTTGAGGAATTTGTTAGTCTATTATTTATATTAATTGTATGGCGTAGCGAAGGGCTAAGGCGAAGGAATCAATATTACATGCTAAAACTGATCGATATTTTGTTATGTCTACGAAGAACTCGTCGTCGGAGCTATTGTTATGAGTTCTGAATTTTACCTAATGTATCAGTTCTCTTATCCTATCTGGGGATATTTATTACTAATCCTCACAGTGGGATGGCTTTATTTCTTTATTAAATTTAAAAAAATAACCATGGCAGTATTCGCTGGCCTGTTATTAGGGGCTTGGGGAGTTGTTACCTATGACTATGTGGAATATAAGCAGATGTATGACAATGGGGATATGGATATAGTGGTTGGTCAAGTTGAGCAATTTAAACCGCATAGTAAAGTTAAAAGGCAATATCAAGAACAATTCGTGATCCAGAGTATAAGATTTTCACACTCTCTTACATCTAAGGCTTGTTTAGGGGCTAATGAAGCTAATATTAAGAATGGTGATTACTTAAGAATATACTATGTTAACAAAGGTGGGACGCGTTGTATTTTGAGGATTGAAACAAAAATTTAAGGATAGATATCTTTTGGCTACGGGAAGGGGTCTATCAGTATTTTTAGCTGCTTGGTTATTACATTGTGTAGCGAATTACTAATAGTGACGACAGAGGGAAAGATGTTTAAGAATTTACTTATTTTTATATCAGGTTGCGTCCTAGGTAGTTTACTAACGGGATATGTATTAATTAATCATTTAAACGTATCGTCGCACTATCATTGGATTAATACATATATAGGCCAGCTTAATTCCGCTAAATTGTTGCTGTTGATAGAGAGTAAAGATAAGAGAGATTGTGTTTTAGGCAATCTTATTTTAGCTAGCACTGAAGAGCTAAAAATCCTTCGACAAGCTCTTGAGCAATCTGGCTTTTCAGAAGAAACCCTTTTATACACCAAACTTATTGATGAGACTTTGAAAGGCTCAAATGAATTGCCTAGACTTCAGTGTTAGACATCTTTAATTTGACTTAAGAAACACCGTTTTTAACTTGTGAACTTTGTTAAATAGAAACCATAACTGTGCTGCTTGAGGAATTAATTCATGACGTTCGTTAATAAATCGAAAGTTTTAACATTGTCGCTTCTCAGTAGCTGTTTTTTCAGTACTCATGCGTTGAGTTCTGAGCTTGGTTCTTTATCTCAGCGAGTCAAAGAGCCAGAACTGTCAAATCAAGCATTAGAAAATACGGCTAAAAAATGTAAATCAGGCAATAAAATTTCACATCAAGAAGCGCAAGTTGTCGAGGGTATTTGCTTAAAAGTATTGCTAGCTCTGGGCGAACGTGAAATGGAGCAAGAAAATTTACTCGCGTCGTTAAATTGGTTCCAGCGTGCCGTCGATAACTATGCTTCTCATGAAGCAATGTTAAGAATTGGCTTACTTTATATGGAGAATAAGCATTTTGAAAATGCGGACTCAAACGCTAAAAAGTGGCTAGAAAAGGCTGGAAATAATGGGAGCAAAGCAGCTTGGTTTAATTTAGGTATTCTGTATCTGCGAGAAAGTAATGGCGAGTCAAATAGCAAAGCCATTTTGTATTTCGAAAAAGCCGCACAGCTGGGGCACGCCAAAGCAAATTACAATCTGTATGTTTTTTATCAAGACAGGGACTTTCAGTCTTACAACATGCAAAAAGCGATTGGTTATCTCCAGCGTGCAGCAGC
Organism: Psychrobium sp.; assembly: GCA_049607155.1. Taxonomy (GTDB): domain Bacteria; phylum Pseudomonadota; class Gammaproteobacteria; order Enterobacterales; family Psychrobiaceae; genus Psychrobium. Next base: position 57,510 of record JBMYWG010000007.1, on the reverse strand, counting down.
TAAAAATGATGCTGATGCTCTGTTTGCATTAGGTGTTCTTTATAAAGATGGCATTCATTTAAAACAGAGTTTTAAGCTGGCGGAAAAGTATCTAACATTAGCTTATCAAGCGAAGCATAATCAGGCCGTTATATTCTTGGCGAGTTTATATTCGAAAAACATAGAATCGGAAGAGTCGTTTCGCGTCGCAGAGCATTGGCTACTTGAAGCTTCTAAAGCGGGAAGTTTAGAATCTAAATTCAACTTGGCGATGCTCTATTCCTCTTATGAATGGCTAGATGCAGCCTTGAGTAGAGAGAGCCGAAAGCTGTTACTAGAATTGGAAAAAGCTGGTTATAAGCCAGCTTCAGCCTATTTGCTGAAGCTGGAAAATAATTAGAAATTCTTCGAGTGGGCAATAGAATACATTAGCGATTATCGCGTTGTCATTTGTTCGATAATTTCAGAGCGTTTATACTGTTTAGCGAGTGACAGAGGTGTGTCGCCATTGTCAGCTGCTTGATTATAGTCCGCGCCGTTGTTTAGCAATTCTGCGGATATTGTTTTTAAATTATTTACAGCGGCAAAGTGCAAAGGAGTAAAACCACTTTGTTGACCTTGATTGACATTTGCACCGTGTTTTAGCAAGAGGCGAACTATTTGTAATGGTTTTTCTGAAACTGATTTTGGATCGTCGACGGAAAAATGCAGTGGCCCCCAGCCTTCGTGGCTTTGGGCATTGGGATTGGCTCCGGCCTTGAGTAACTTTTGGGTTGTTTCGACAAGCTCCAGATGAGTTGTCCACATTAATGGTGTCCACTGATTTTTATCGGGAATTTCGGTATCGGCTTTATTAGCTAATAGAACCTTTAAAGTTTCCAATTTATTGAAACGTGCAGCAATGGCTAAAGGTGTTACATTGTTTTCGTTTACTGCGTTTATATCAGCTCCGGCATCAATTAATAGTTGAGCGGCAATAGGATAGTCGTTGTTATCTTCGTTGCCATGAGCGACAGTGAAGTGGAGAGGTGACCAATCGCCTTCAATGGCAATATTGGGGTTGGCATTGGCGGTAAGGAGCGCTTTGATTAATGTAATATTATTAGCCTGTATCGCCCTAGTCAAAGCGGTGTAGCCGTGTTTATCTTTTATATTTACGTTTGCCCCCGCGTTAATAAGCAGAGTAACCACGTCCGGCAAGTCGTATTGCACAGCGGTCAGCAGTGCGGTATCTGAATCATTGTTTTGTTTGTTGATGTCGATATTTCCCATAAGCAACATCTGAATTATTTTTGTTTTTTCTTCGTCAGGGAAAGAGCGTGTGAATGTGTATTCGATGGCGTTTTCTTCATAGTTATTAGTAACTGTGAGGTCTGCATTGGCCTCAATTAGTATTTTAACCATGGCTAGTGAACGTCGATTAATAGCCATCATTATTGGTTGCGTACTATATATTTTAGGCATCGTTGGACTTGCACCTGCATCAAGCAGCGTTTGCAGTATTGTTGGTTTGTAATAGGAAATAGCCAAAGCAACTGGTAGTTCGTTCGACTGCGTCGGTTGGCTCACATCAGCCCCTAGATTAATGAGTGCTTTTAGTACTGTAAGATCAGGCTTTTCTTGTTTGCCTATTTGACGTATTGCATAGTGTAAAGCGGCGCCTTCCTCATCAAATGGTCGGTTAATTTGATAACCAGATTCCGCGACAAAAAGATTTGACATATATGGACGCTCCCTTGCTGTCAAGGCATTAGCCTGACTTTTGTGTCGCGATAGCGGCACAAATAACGCTTTTATTTTCAGTCTCCAATCGTTGCTAAACATTACCTAGAAGAGTAATCAGTACCGACATATATTCAGGCTCAGCTAAGAAAAATCACTTCGGATTTTTGGCCTCTAATGAGTTTCGTACCTAATCACCGTAACACCCAGTCGATTTTAAATATCGTGCTCTAGTCTGGTTTGAATTAGGTAAGCTAGGCTTTTTGTTCATCAATGATTGACTGACGTTGGTTGGCGCTTAAAAGGTGCTACCCCGAATCAATATTTCCCAAACACCCAATCAGGCTATTAGCCTTTGTCCAATACGAGATTTTATCGACTCGGCGTAGCATAAACGGTTTCATATTAGCAGCCCTCGACTAACTGAGTTTGGTAGCGCGGGTTGTAAGGCTCTTGGCGCTGAAGTAATATCCAAATCAATCTCGCTAAGCGATGAGCCATGGCAACAACGGTTTTATTAAAACTTTTAGTTTGTCGTAATTTGTTGGCCCACAGATTGAGATTGTCAGTTTTGTGCTTAGCATGACAAACCACAGTACGTGCACCATGTATCAGTTGTTTTCGGATATATCTATCACCGCGCTTGGTGATACCGCCCATGCGATTGGTATTACCGGAGGCATATTGTGATGGCGTTAACCCTAACCACGCTGCAAATTCTCTTGGTGAGTTAAATGCTTGGCCTTTATCGATAGTGGCCAGAATGGCTGATGCATTGATAAACCCAATCCCTGGGATACTCATGAGCAGCTCACCACTGGGACACGCCTCAACAAATTGCTTGAGACGTGTTTCTATTTTTTCAATCCGCTTTGTCATATCGCTATGCTCCTGATAGAGCTCAGAAATAATGTCTCTCAATGATTGACTAAATTTAGGGTCGATGACGAAATACGCTACTCGTATTAAGAGTGCTTTCTTACCGCAATTGGCAATGACGCCAAACTCACTAAGCAGCCCACGAATTTGATTGAGGATAGCGGTTCTGTTTCGAATTAAGCGCTCTCTAATGCGATGCATTGAGTTAATTTCTTGTTGATACTCTGTTTTGACAGGAACGAAGCGAATGTGAGGGCGCTGACTGGCTTCGACAATGGCCAACGCATCATTGCGATCATTTTTATTGCCTCGCACGAATGGCGTGACATGTTGTGCTGGTATCAATTTCACCTGATGTCCTAATTTGGCTATTTCACGTGCCCAGTAATTGGAGGAGTAACAAGCCTCCATAATCACCGTGGTTTTGTCTAACGAGTTGAGAAAACTTAAGAGTTGATTACGCTTTAACTTTTCATTAAACAACGGTTTATTCCCTTTGTTAACACCGCAAACTTGGAAAACATTTTTTGCTAAATCAATACCAATTGTTCTACACTTCATAACGGACGCTCCTTTCATTTAACTAGTCTCAAATTCTAGTTTGGCGCATTGACGCCGTATTGGGGAGCGTCCATCTCATCACCCAAAAATTTCTGGCAATAAATTGATTTTGTCCTAGGCTAATAATCACTCTTTGTTGAGGAGGTTGTTATGGCTAGGGCAAGAAACAGTCTAATTGATTTAGACGCCACACCTTTCTATCACGTCATTTCTCGTTGTGTTCGCCGTGCCTTTCTGTGCGGTGAAGATAAATACTCCGGCAAGAACTATAACCATAGGCGCCAATGGGTGTTGGATAAACTCTACGCGTTAGCGGAGATTTTCGCCATCGATATCGCTGCTTATGCGATTATGAGCAATCACTATCATTTAGTGCTTCGTGTAGACAGAGAGCGAGGACTAAATTGGACAGACGACGATGTGATTGAGCGTTGGTATCAACTGCATAAAGGTCATCCCGTCGTTGATAGGTATCGCAAAGGCGAGATAGACGATAAAGCGAGTCGAGCCAAAGTTGCTGAGGTAGTCAGCGTGTGGCGAATAAGGCTGTATGACATTAGCTGGTTTATGCGCCATCTCAATGAATCGATAGCTAGGGCTGCCAATAAAGAAGATAACTGCAAAGGGCGCTATTGGGAAGGACGCTATTATTCACAAGCATTATTAGACGAGAAAGCATTGTTGTCCTGCATGATGTATGTTGATTTAAATCCTGTTCGTGCGGGTATGGCTAAGAATTTAAAAGATAGCGATTTCACTTCAATTCAAGCTCGAATTCTCAGTTACAAGCAAGACCTAAAAGCCAATACCAAGCGCAATAAATCCTTGCCCAAACAACCGACTAAACTCTTGCCATTTGGCAGTTCAAAACAACCGCTTGCTATCCCATTTACCCTCTATGATTATTTTGAATTGGCTGACTGGAGCGCGAGACAGATAGTACCTAATAAGCGAGGATACGTAGACGATAGCCAGCCTAAATTACTTCAAAGTTTGGGAATCGCTAGTGATGACTGGATAGAAATCGTTAATCACTTTCGACGCCAGTATGGTAACTTTGCAGGTTCGAGAGAGCGGCTAAGACAATGTGCTAATGAGCACCATCATTGTTGGTATAAAGGCGTCGGCTGACATATATCTCGTCTAAATTACTTAAAGGGAGTAGATAGGTACGCTGCTTGGGGGGGATTACGTGCTTTTGTGGGAGATTGGCAGTAAATAACGATTTTTAAATGATTGACTGCCGATTTATCGAAATTAATCTGTTGGTTCATTGGGAAGTTGAGCTTAAAACGAATTTCGAAAACGCCGCTGAATATCCATGATAATTTTTGGGTGTCAACGACTTTGGATGTCAACGACTTTTAATATCTTCAAGACTGGAAAAATAAGCTTTATGAAAAATATGCTAGCCCAGCAAGGGCTTTACATATTGATAAATCGCGGCCTAAGGCTATTTTGAGAATTGAGCCTAAATACCCAAGAGAGACAATAGCGGAACAAGGATGGGTCAAACTTTCTTATCGCGTTAACTCTTCTGGTTATGTCCAAGAAATAGAAGTTGTTGATGTTAGTGAAAAAGGCGGATTTGGCGATGAAGCTAAAATAGCTTTGTCACAATGGTTATTCCTTCCAGCTGAAGATGCTTCTGGAGTGCCTATAATGAGTGAGGTAATGACAATTGGTTTTAGTGTCAGAATAGAACCTTAGTTATTATTGGATGGATGAATTAGCGACGCATTTAGCGCCGCTTTTCTGTACGTTATCTAGAAATATTGCTCAGTAAATTGCGCCAGACTGCTGCGTTCTACTTCATCGAATATCAGCACTGAGCCACGCTCGTAGTGACGATAGATGTTGACGGCGGCGCTGACACCAGAGCTTGCGGGAGTGACGAATCTATCGTCGATTTGTGCAAGATTGCCCAGTACGATGGTGCGGCAGTTACGGCCGCCGCGCGATAGCATGCCTTTCATTTGCGCGCGGGTCATGTTCTGCGCTTCATCAATAATAAGTACTGCATCATCGAGAGAACGGCCGCGGAAATAAGCCATTGAAGTAAACTCGATATTGGCGCGCTCGACAATGTGTTCTACCGTCGCTGATGTTTGGCGATCGTCTTCGGTGTTGCTGTGCATGGAAACCAATGCGTCGGTAATACCTGCGAGTAACGGCAGAGACTTTTCCTTGAGATCGCCAGGAAGGTAGCCCGGTTCATCATCCATAAAATCACGGCTGCGCACGACGACGATTTTTTTGTATTGCTTGGTTTCCAACACTTGATGCAGAGCGGCTGCTACTGCGAGGAATGTTTTACCTGAGCCTGCTGGCCCTAAGATGATATTGAGATCGAACGAGTCGTCGGTCATTTGGCGCAGCGCAACTTCTTGGCGCAGGTTTTTCGGCGCTATGCCCCAGACTTTTTCTTGGCTTTTGAGAAATAGCTTGGTGACGACTGAAGTTTCACTGACTTCTAAGATTCTTCCAACATGGCCTTCGGCATCATACCAATACATGTTGGGCATAGCGCTGTCGTTAAAAAGGTGACGGTCGAGTTTGTAGATGTTGTGATTGACCTTGAGCTTGGAGTTTTCATCCAGCGCGTTAAAGAAGTCACCTTCAAACGCTTGCACGCCAGTATAAAGCATGTCGGCATCGCTAATGTCGTGCTCTATTTGGACATCTTCAGAATGGACGCCGATAGTGCGCGCTTTTAGGCGCATATTGATGTCGCGAGATACTATGGTGACTGATTGACCTAATTGTTTTTGTAGATGCAGGGCATAGTTGATGATGTGATTGTCGGCGTTTGAGCCAATACCATTCTTAAGCTCCTTGGCGAGATCGAGCTGCGTATCTATCCCGATAAATAAGCGGCCTCGCTTAGCGCTTTCATTGCAAGGTAGCTCGATGCCTGCTTCCATTTCTTCGGCGCTGTGGCCGTTGATAATGTCGTCTAGCATGCGGATAACGACACGGGCGTCGGCGCTAACACTCCTATCGCGCCTTTCTTTGAGATTGTCGAGCTCTTCTAGAACCGTGAGACAGATATAGATATCTTGCTCATAAGCGAGCAGGCTCTTGGGATCATGCACTAATGCTGATGTATCTAATACGCGGGGATTTTTATTATCACAGTGACCATTCATACGTAAAACCTCTTGGAAACTATGACAGCAAATGAAACAAAACTGCCTAAATTTGAAGCCGTGCTGCCAGTTGCGTTAAACAATGTCCTTTTGGAAAAGACGCTTTTAATGAAGTGTTGTTGGAGTTTTTGAAGTGACAGAGTTGTTAATGCCTTATCGCGATAAGGAATTGAAAGTAGATGATATTTGACGCTAGCAAATTGGGATATCACGCATCTCTCTTTATGCTATGGCATTAACAATTATATTGAAGCGATAGTTTCCGCTATTGCTTCAATAATTCTATTGTAGCCATAGATTTATGACAGATGCGAGACTTATTTATGACAGTGTTATTTGTTATAGCCCTATGGCAAGGCTTGACCACGGGCGCTAACCAGCAGTTGATACCAGTGTTCGCGTGACAAACTAATATCCTTGGCTTGCACGCAGGCTTTTATGCGCTCGCTATTCGTTGTGCCTAACACTGGTTGGATTTTGGCGGGATGGCGCATTAGCCACGCAATAACGATAGCTTCAGGACTGACATTGTATTCATTGGCTAATGTCGTTACTAAATCACTGGTATGAGCGTGAGCCTTATCGCCATTGCCTGTGAATTTTCCTTGGGCTAAACAGCCCCACGCTTGTAGCTGAATTTTATTGAGCTGACTGTGCTCTATAATGCCATCAGAAAAATGAGGATTGTCAGTCATACCCGCGACAACGCCTTGGTTAACCCAGTTATTGTTGAGCAGACTCATTTCCAGCTGATTAGCCACCAAAGGCATAGCAAGTGCGCGTTGCAAGTAGTCAATTTGATAAGGATGCATGTTCGATACGCCAAAGTGTTTTACCTTGCCGCTTTGTTTTAACTCGTCAAATGCACGTGCGACTTCGTCGACTTCCATTAACGGATCGGGGCGGTGGAGTAACAGAACATCTATGTGATCGGTGTTGAGTCGGCGCAGCGAGTTCTCAACGCTATGGGTAATCCACTGCTGTGAAAAATCATAGCGACCAACGTTTTGCTCATCGGCAAAGCGAATACCACACTTGGTTTGAAGAATTAGATCGTCACGTAAATGCGGTGATTGTTTTAGCACATCGCCAAAGGCTTGCTCACTGCGGCCGTGTTTGTATATATCGGCGTGATCGAACAAGTTAATTCCGTGCTCTAAACACGTCGTTATCGCGCGCTCAAGGGTTGTTACATCGTTAGAAGTGTAATTATCGCCATCCCAAGCGCCGCCAAATCCCATGCAGCCCATGGCAATCGCGCCCATGTGTGGAAAGTGTTGTTGTAAATGCATTTGTTATCTCTTTTTATCTATTTGTTCTTATTTTAGCTCTAGCCATTCTTTAGGTGACATATTTAACTTTTTTCTAAATACCCGCGCCAATGCTGAACCATTTTCATAACCGACGGCGTTTGCCACTAATGCCACTGGCTTATCTTGGAGCAGTAAGCTCTTGGCAACGGTGATGCGCCAGTCAATAACATAATCACCGGGGCTTTGACCGACGACTTTCTTAAACAAGTCGGCAAATTTTGAGCGCGACATTAGCGCTAGCTCCGCCATCTCTTCTAGGCCCCAGCTGTGGTCTGGTGTTTCGTGAATGGCCAACAGCACTTTCGATAATTGCGGATGGGCGAGTCCAGCGAGCATGCCGTGTTGAATAAGCTCGTTGTGCATCACATGCCTTAGTACGTGGATGATAAAGACATCGGTTAATGCATTAATCATCGGCTGCTTACCGCAGTTTTCCTCAAAGGCTTCTTCAAACAACCAATGGGCGGTTTGATTCATTTTCTGACAGTCAGTAAGTCTGAAACACAATAAGGATGGCAGGGCATCGGCAATAGGATTTGATGAATTGTCATTGTAAACCACATTGGCACACACCAATTGCGGTGGGTGCTCTTCACTGGCAATGATTCGGTGGGCGTGCGGTTTTGGAAAATACAATACCGTTGGCTGGTCGATCAGCTGTGACTGTCCTTGTTCATCAACAATGGTTAAAGCACCGCTGCGTAATAAGTGTAAGTGACCTTGGTTAGGTTCACGATTAAAGCTCGCTATGCCACAAAGGTTTCCCGTGAAAAAAACGTCTGTGCTCATCGAGAAGCGCTGAAGAATGACGGAAAGTTGATCCATTTTTTGCCTCTTTTTATCGCTTTTGGACGATTGGGTTCAAAGTTAGGACTATGTCATCCCTTTCGGCTAATTGGAAGCTCTATATTATCAACCAAGGAAAGCAACCTTACTTAATTATCAAATAATCAAACTTAAACCTCTTTATTAGGAGCAACATTATGAAACTTAAAACTCTAGTTAAAGCAACTCTTGCCTCTACTGCATTATTAGCAAGCAGCCTGAGCTTCGCAGCAAACGTAGAAGTTAATGCTAACGCTAATGACTTAGCCATCAAAGGTTATGATACTGTTTCTTACTTCACTAAAGGCGCACCAACTAAAGGTTCTGATAAGTTCACAGCAGCATACAACGGTGCTATCTATCACTTCTCAAGTGCGCAAAACCGCGATTTATTTAAAGCTGAGCCTGCTAAATATGCGCCACAATACGGCGGTTACTGTGCAATGGGCGTGGCGTTAAACAAGAAATTCGATACTGACCCAACTGCATGGCACGTTCGCGATGGCAAGTTATATCTCAACCTGAACAAAGCAGTACAAAAGAAATGGTCATCAGACATTCCTGGTTACATTGAAACTGCACAAGGCAACTGGAATGGCATTAAAGGCCTAACGGCTGACCAAATCGAAAAAGTATTTGAATAATCAATCAAGGCGGATCACATGAAACAACTAACATCAGCAGAAAACTTAGATGACTTTGTGTCGAAAGACGGTTTTTCACTCTTGTTCTTTAGCGCCTCTTGGTGTGGACCTTGTCAGCAAATGAAGCCTGTAGTTGAGGGTGTAGCGAGCATGATGAGTGACCGATTTAATACCATCAGACTCGATGTTGACCAGTCGCCACAAGCGGCGGCGGAATACGGAATTCGCAGTGTGCCAACGCTGATGTTAGTCAAAGATGATCAAATTATGGCGCAGCAAGTAGGCGCCGTACCACCACAGCAGTTAATGCAGTGGCTAAATCAACGAACTTAATGAGGACATCATCATGAGTAATAAATTATTAGCAAGTGCTGCACTAGCAGCGGTAATCGCCTCGGGCGTAGTTGCACCAGCAGAAGCGGGTAGCAAAAAAGAAAAGTGTTACGGCATTGCCAAAGCTGGTCAAAATGATTGTGCCAACCTAGCTGGAACTCACTCTTGTGCTGGTCAATCAAATGTCGATTACGACAAGGGCGAGTGGAAATTAGTGAAAAAAGGCACCTGTTCAGAGTTAGGTGGCCTATCTAAGAAAGAAGCTAAAAAGCTGTACAAGAAAAAGAACGGTTAGGAGCGAGTTATGTCGGCAACGTGGCAAAGTGATGTATTGGTTGGTGTTGGCCTAAGGCATCCGCACTTTGCCGACATCTTAACCTCTGACAAGGCAGTGGACTTTGTTGAAGTCCACTCCGAAAATTTCTTCTCTGACGGCGGCGCAGCATTGTCGGTGTTACGCCAAGTGAGAGAGCGTTATCCAGTGAGTTTACATTCGACATCGATGGGACTTGGCTCTCACCAAAACATTCCCGTTGATTATTTAAATCGTTTAAAGCGTTTGATGAATGATATTGACCCATTTTTAATGTCGGAACACGCGTGTTTTACGTGGGGACAGCAACAAGGGCAGTTGATCCATAGCGGCGACCTACTACCCATCGCGCACACGAGGCAAAACCTGAAAGTAATTTGTGAGCAAATCGAGCGAGTGCAAGATTTCTTGGGGCGTCACTTAGTCATAGAAAACGTTTCGGCTTATGTGCAGTTTGCGGACAGTTATCTGTCTGAGGCGGAGTTTTTGGCGCAAGTTGCTATGCAAACAGATGCCAAGATATTACTCGATCTCAATAATATCGCTGTTAATAGCCTCAACTTTGAGCAGGGTGACATTGTTGGTTCGATTAATGATTATATCGACGTATTACCCCTTGATAGTGTGGCGCAAATCCATTTGGCGGGGGCGACTATACCAGAGCAAGGAATGGTGATTGACGATCACGCCTGTCCTGTTACTGATGATGTTTGGCAAGGATATGAACTGGCGTTAAAACGCTTTGGCAATGTACCAACCTTAGTTGAATGGGACACAAACTTACCTGAGTGGTCTGTGTTGGTTGGCGAGGCAAGTAAAGCGCGCGCCATCGCAAATCGCGTCTTGGGCAAAGAAGCTAATCCTGTGGTAGGAGGCAGCTATGAATGAGCAGCAACAATTACTGTCTGCTATTTGGGATGGCTCCGCGATAGCACATGGCTTTAGCGAAGAGGGAATAGCAATTTATCGCCGTAATTTACTAGCCAATGCTAAGCGTGGCTTGGCGGTGACTTTTCCAACATTATTTGAGCTATTAGATGGTGGCGATGGCGGTGAGTTAGTCGCTGAATTTTTACGTTACTCGCCACCAAATCAAGGTGATTGGGGACAATGGGGCAGTGAACTAGCTAGATTTTTAGAAAATCATCGCTTTAGTGAAGAATTTCCGTATTTAGCAGATTGCGCAGCGTTGGATTGGGCTGTCCATCAGGCGTTGCACGGCGCTGATGTCACTGTTGAAAGCGCTTCATTAGCGCGTTTAGGTGATACCGAGCCAAGTCAGTTGCAGGTTGAATTTAATCCAAATGTGAGCTTGTTAAGTAGCGAATTTCCCATCGTCGATATTTATAACGCGCATCATTTGGAAGATGAATCATCACGAGCGGTTGCTTTTGGGCTAGCGAAAGAGCGATTACAGCAGCAACAGATGAACGTATGCCTAGTCTATCGCCCTGAATTCCAGCCCAAAGTCATGGCGCTTAATGATGGTGAGATGACTTTTGTTACCGCTCTTTTGCGGCAACAAACATTAGAGGAAGCGCTAGATTTAGTGGCCGAAGCGCAGGAGTTTTCTTTTGAAAACTGGCTGTTATGGGCGATTGAAAATAATGTTATTCAAAGGCTTAACGTTGTTTAGGCACAGCGTAGCATCGAGAATTAGGAATCTATTATGAAAAATTTATTTGTATCTTTATCGCATTTGTATCGCAACATTGCGTGCAAAGTGAGTTTACTCGAACCAGTGGCGTTGTTGGTGGCTCGATTTTACGTTGGCTGGGTGTTCTTTGCCTCTGGACTAACCAAAATCGATGACTGGGACACTACTTTGTTTTTGTTTGAGGAAGAATATGCCGTGCCGTTATTGCCTTATGAGCTTGCGGCTTATTTAGGCACCGCGGCGGAGTTGATTTTACCTATTCTGCTGTTTGCGGGAATTGCTAGTCGTTTCTCGGCACTAGGTTTGTTTTTCGTTAATATCGTTGCGGTAATTAGTCTCGAAGATATTGCGGCTGCGGCTTACATTCAGCATGTCTTATGGGGCACATTATTAGCGCAATTGGTTATCTTTAGTGGCGGTAAGCTAAGCCTAGATCGCGTTGTAGAAAAGCAACTACTGGCAAAAACAGCTTAAAAAACGCTTTCGTATTCAGTGATCGCATTCACTGAATACGTATGCATCTCACTAGCGCCTTGATGATGATTCATTAATAATGAGGTCAATCATTCATCAAGGTCGCATCATCTCAATGGCAACTGTCTCACAATTTTCTGTTGAAGCCCCAAGTGACGCTGCGTCGGTGCAGTCTTATTTTTCGACGCTGACCGCACTGCGCGCTATTGCTGCTATTTGGGTGATGTTGTTTCACATCGATGTAATTGTTTATTACCGTGAGTTAGGCACTTTGTTGCCAAAAGAATTCTCTGGCTTGTTAACTCAGGGCTATCTGTGGGTAGATTTCTTCTTTATTCTCAGTGGCTTTGTTTTAATGCATGTTTATGGCGCGCGTTTTGAGCAGCGCTTATCGCGTCAAACTATTAGCAGTTATCTTAAAGCGCGTTTCTTCCGAATTTATCCACTACATCTGTTTACCTTGGTGCTGCTAGCTATTTTTGCGGGCGTAGTAGGTGCCTTGTTACCACAGGTAATGGATGCCAGTTGGGTAAATTATTTTGATGAACAGGCTTTTTTGAGTAATGTACTAATGCTCAATGCGGTTGGTGTGCATGATACCTTGTCGTGGAATATTGTCGCTTGGTCGATTGGTGCTGAGTGGTGGGTTTATATCGCAGCGATAATGCTGTTTTTTATCGTCAATGTGAAACATCCGTTGCGAACGCTATTAGTGGCAGTGGTTAATTTTGTTGCCTTAGCGCTGCTAATGTATAGCAGCGACAAGCAAAATCTAGACATCACCTTTGATCGCGGGTTGCTGCGCTGTTTATTCGAATTCTCTATAGGTGCTTGCCTGTATGTGTTTTATCAACGGGGAATTGCACAATCAGCGCTAAGTTTAAATCGTATTGCTTTAATCACCCTTGTCGCTGTTATAGCGGTGCTGCACTGGCGTCTTAATGATTTTCTGATTATTCCTTTATTCTGTTTGCTAATTCTCACTGCGGTTTACAACAGATCTCATTTTTATCATCTGCTGATGACACCTGCTTTACAGTATCTTGGCAAGATTTCTTATTCTATTTATATGATGCATGGCGTGTGTTTCATGCTGTATTGGTTTTTATTACCTGAGCTGGCTATTGCATTCGAGATACAGCAGCTATCTACTACCCAGCTCATGCTATATACCGCAAGTTTTCTAACGTTGACGCTGATTAGCGCGGCGCTGAGTTTTCGTTTTATTGAAGTGCCGGGGCGAGTCTTGTTTCGCGCCCGCCCCTAACCGGAGAGAAGTATGATTCTTAAATCCTTGAATAAATTGCTAATGCCTGCGCTGTTTTGTGCTACGGCTACCCAAGCCTACGCTGCGGAGCAAAAAAATAAGCCTATTGATCCTTATTGGAACAATGCGACTGTGTATTTCATGATGACGGATCGCTTTGCAAATGGTGATAAGAGCAATGATGTTAATTACAACCGCAAGCAAGATGGCGCGACCTTGCGTAATTTCATGGGGGGCGACCTCAAAGGCATTACCCAGAAAATCAACGACGGATACTTTAACGATCTCGGCGTTAACGTATTGTGGATGACGCCACTTAACGAGCAAGTTCACGGCTATTGGGATGAAGATTGGGGGCGAAGCTATCCATTTCACGGTTATTGGATCAAAGATTGGACGGCGGTTGATCCTAACTGGGGCACTGAAGCTGATATGAAAGAAATGATCGATGCCGCTCACGCCAAAGGCATTCGCGTTTTAGCCGACGTTGTACTAAATCATACCGGGCCAAAAACCAATATCGATGTGCAATGGCCAGATGATTGGGTGCGCATTGACCCGCTGTGTCAATGGCAAAACTATGAGCAGGTGGTGACTTGTAATTTGGCGACGAGTTTAAGCGATCTGAAAACAGAATCAGACAAGCCAGTTGCCTTGCCACCATTTTTATTAAAGAAATGGCGTGAAGAAGGGCGCGAGCAGCAGGAGTTAGCCGAGCTTGATGCCTTCTTTAAGCGTACTGGCTTGCCACGCGCTCCGAAAAACTATGTGATTAAATGGCTTACCGATTGGGTGCGTGATCACGGTCTTGACGGTTTCCGTGTCGATACGGCTAAACATGCCGAAGAAGAAATTTGGCAGGTGCTAAAAGATGAATCAACTTTAGCGCTTAAAGAATGGCAGCAGAAAAATCCTAATGCGCTACCAACCACCAAGGACTTCTTCATGGTGGGAGAAGTGATGAATTTTGGCGTTGATGGTCATGGTCAAACGCCAAAGGGCACACGTTTGTATGATTTTGGTGACAAGCAGGTTGACTACTTTAACTATGGTTTCGATAGTTTGATCAACATGGGCTTTGCGCAGCACGCCAAAGGCGATATTAAATCGATGTTTGAGGTGTATTCAAAATCATTAAACAGCGGTGAGTTATCTGGCGTTGGTGTCATGAATTACCTAGTATCGCACGATGATGAGCATCCGTTTGATAAAGCGCGCAAAGACTCGTTTGACGCTGCTAACAAGTTGCTGTTAGCACCCGGCATGGCACAGATTTATTACGGTGATGAAACGGCTCGTTCACTGACAATTAAAGATGCCTTTGGCGATGCTACATGGCGTTCATTTATGAATTGGCAAGATCTCGACAAGCCACATACCAAAGCCGTATTAGAACATTGGCAAAAGCTTGGGCAATTCAGACGTGCGCATATTGCCGTTGGCACGGGTAAACATCAGCAATTAAATGCTAGTCCTTATGTGTTTAGCCGCGTTGATGACAAGAGTGGTGACAAAGTCGTTGTTGCGCTAGATGCACCTAAAAGGAAGAAGACTATTACTGTAGGTAAGGTATTTAAAAATGGTCAGCAGTTAACTGATGCCTATTCTGGCCTAAAAACTACGGTTGTTGATGGGAAAGTTAATCTAAATAGCCCATTTTCTGTAGTATTGCTGCAAGCTAACTAGTTTAATCATCTGATAGTAAGCGCGTATTTAGTAAAGGTTTGTACTTTTACTGAGTACGCGCTTTTTTTATTGTATAAGTTAACACAATGTTAATTAGTGTATTGAAGTATGTAGTTAGCGCCTAAATGCTAGTTATTCTCAATTGCTAACGTTACAATATATCAGTTATTAATTATCTCTCTCTTTTTTATGTCTTTAATTTCTAAGAAATGGTCTGTTAGCCTAGTTGCTAGCGGCGTTTTATGCGCGTTGAGTGCAGAAGCATTAGCACACGGTAATGGCATGGAGCGCATCTCCGTCGTGGGTCGTGAAGTAAACTTGGTTGGTGAAGCTATTTCCGCATCGCAGGGCTACATTGGTCAGGCGGAAATTGAAATTCGCCCGATGCTACGTACTGGTGAAGTATTAGAGTTAGTGCCTGGCATGGTGGTTACTCAACACAGTGGTACTGGTAAAGCGAATCAATATTTCTTGCGTGGTTTTAATTTAGATCACGGCTCTGATTTCTCTACCATGATCGACGGCATGCCAATTAACAACCGTACTCATGGTCACGGTCAAGGTTATACCGACCTTAACTTTATCATTCCAGAAACCATTGCTGGCGTAAGCTATAAAAAGGGTGCTTATTACGCACAAGTTGGCGATTTTAGCGGCGCAGGTAGTGCCCATATGTCGACGGCCAATCTGTTAGAACACGGCTTGGTTTCAGTGACCTTAGGTGAAGATAACTATCAGCGATTAGTTGCGCTGGATAGTGTCGCAACAGACTCAGGTGAGTGGTTGTGGGCAGTTGAAGCCAATAATTACGATGGTCCTTGGACAGACGTTAGCGAAGATTTGGGTAAAGTTAACGTGCTGCTCAAGCACAGCCAAAAGCTTGGCGATGGTCAGTTAACACTGTCATTTATGGGCTATGACAATAGCTGGAATAGTGCCGACCAAATTCCTGAGCGCGCGGTTAAATCTGGTTTAATTGATGAGTTAGGCTCATTAGATACAACCGTGGGCGGTGAGTCGAGCCGTTATAGCGTTAATGCACAGTGGCAAAACGAGCAGTGGACTGCATCGGCTTATGCCATTAGTTACGACATGCAATTGTGGTCGAATTTCACTTATTTCTTAGATGATCCTGTTAATGGTGATCAATTTGAGCAAGTTGATGATCGTATGATTTTCGGCGGTCAAGTGAGTTACCAACAATTCGGTGAATTTGCTGGCAAGCCAATGACTAATTTATTTGGTGTGCAAACACGTGTCGATAATATCGATGAAGTTGGTTTGTACTCATCTAAAGCCCGCGTGCGCACTGGCGTTGTTAAGTCAGATGATGTTAGCCAAGCAAGTGTTGGGGTTTACTGGGAAAACCAGTTGGCACTGACGGATGATTTACGCACTGTGTTTGGTTTGCGTTATGACTATTATGATTTTGACGTGAAATCTCGTGTTGATGTTAATAAACACGGCGTTGCATTAGGTGCTAATAGTGGGACAGCGGATGATGACAAGGTGTCAGCAAAAGCGAGTGTGATTTATACCCTTAATGATGAATGGGAAACTTATGCCTCAATTGGCCAAGGGTTCCACTCAAATGATGCTCGTGGCACGACGATTAACGTTGATCCGCTGTCGGGCGATAAGGCTGATAAAGTGGATCCGTTGGTAAACTCGCTAGGCTATGAAATTGGTTTACGCGGGTTCTGGAGCGAGCGCTTTAATACGTCGGTGGCGTTATGGTCATTATCATTAGATGAAGAATTGCTATTCGTTGGTGATGCAGGTAACACAGAAGCAAGTCGTGAATCAGAGCGCCGCGGTATTGAAGTAACTGGTTACTATCGCTTAAATCCTCAGTTTACGCTGGATGTTGAATACACCTATACCGACGCTGAGTTTAGCGACAATGCGCCAGAAGGTAATGAAATCCCAGGTGCGCTTAAACACGTATTGCAAACTGGTATTAGCTATCAAGGCGACAATGGCTGGTTTGCCAACCTCCGTGCACGTTATTTTGGCAAGCGCCCATTAATCGAAGATGGCAGCGTTGAGTCTGATTCAAGTTTAGTGAGCAATCTACGTATTGGTTATCAGATCCATGAGTGGAATGTGAAAGCAGATATTTTGAATCTGTTTAACTCTGATGCTCATGACATCGATTATTTATACGAGTCGCAGCTAAAAGGCGAAGCGGCACCAGTGGAAGATTTACACTATCACGTGATTGAACCACGGACTGTTAGGGTGTCGTTTAGTTATAATTTTTAATAAACCTCATTCTTGAAGACTTCGGTGAAGCTTGAGAGAGGGAAATCCCCCGTTATTTTTCGTCTTAAATTTTGAACTGGCCAATAAAAAAATCATGGATGATTTTTTAGCATTTTCCGCAGGGACGCGGATAAAATGCGGTATTGATAAGCCAGTTTGGAATTTAAGAAAGAAGAAAAATCTGCGGGTCGCCTTTCTTTGGTTACTTTCTTTGGCGAAGCAAAGAAAGTAACTGATGTGCATGCTGCAGATCTAAAATAGTCGATGCTGCAAAAAAGCACATCATTTCAATTCTACATTTGTTAAATAATGCGACGTGTTATTTAAACACTTTCCCTGCCCATCTTGCTAGGCCAGCTGTAACACTACCAAAGTGATCGCCGGTCACTAATTCAATATCGACATCTTTAAAATAATTGGTTAAAAAATTTCGCAATACTGGTGATTGTGCGCTGCCGCCTGTGACAAAAACAACGTCTGGTTGGCAATTAGCTTGCTCGATGGTGTTATCAATGAGTTTGCCAATGTTATCAAGATGGCGAGTATTGGCTTGATAGAGAGTGTCTAGGCTGACAGGACTTGTAAGCTCATCGGCTAGGTAGTTAAGTGGCACAGCGATATTGTCGTTATCTGTGAGGGAAATTTTAGCGCGCTCGGCGCTGTTAACCAGTTGATAGCTTAATTTTTCTTGTTGAACTTTAATAAGGCGTTCAATGAGTTGTGGCTCGGCGGCATCTTTTTTCAATTGTGCTAGGGCGCGGCCGTTACTGTCGCTGTAAAACTCGGTTTGATCGTTAATGTTATTAATCGACGCCGCCTGCCAGTGAAAGCTTGTTGGTAGCGGCTTACCCGTCGTCGCTAAACTGCCAAGACCAAGCGCTGGCATTAGACCGCGCATACATAACTGAATATCGAGATCGTTACCACCAATTCGCTGACCGCTGTGGGCGAGCAATTGCTGTGTTCGATCATCAAGGACGCTGTATTGTGGTCCCATTAACAGCATTGAAATATCAGATGTACCACCACCAATATCAACCACTAATACTTTGGTTTCTTTAGTGAGTGTTGATTCAAATTCAAAACCAGCTGCTACGGGCTCAAATTGAAATTCTACATCTTTAAAGCCAATGCGTTTTGCCGCATTAGTTAGAATGTCGACGGCTTGTTGATTGCTTTTTTGAGCGTCTAAACCTTGAAAGTTAATTGGCCTGCCAATAACGGTTTGGGTTATTTCGCGGCCCAGCAGCTGTTCGGTATTATTTTTTACTTCTAGCATCATCGACGCGACAATGTCTTCAAATAGCGCTATCTGCGGAGGTAATAGTCCACTGGCACCGAGGAAGGATTTTGGTGATTTAATGTAATAGCCTTCTTCGGGATCTTCTAAATAGCGCTCTAGGGCTACCTGTCCGAAACTAAGATGCGTGGGAATATCATCTTCACGCAGTTCACGCATCGCGACGCTGCCTTTAGAGAGTTGCAATTGGCGAACTGACTTGAACGCTTGATGCTTAACCGTTGGTAGTTTCTGCATTAAATCAAGGCTAATAATATCGCGACTTGGTGCATAGAGCGTTGACGGCATGTAACGGCCGTGCTGACCTAAATTGATATGTTGCGGTTTGTCTTGTTGCATGAATGCAACTGCGCAATTTGAAGTGCCGTAATCAAAGCCAATCATGATAAACCCTGTAAAGAAAAAGCTGCCAAGAAAAAAGCGCGCTAGAATATAGTAAAATTAGCGCGCGAGCAAATTACCTAAGCGTTCTGTGAATATCTCCTTCGATAGAGACGAGTTGGCTGACAATTGTGCCTGATTTAGCGCTATCGTAGAGGTAATAGCCAGCTAATGCTAACTCTCCTTTTGAGTAGGGAGCTTTTAGTGTTTGCCAGTTAAGTTTGAAGCCTTTGTTATCTCTGGTGACATAGTAAAGCTTGCCTTGTGATATCTTTGGGTGAAAGGCTCCTTTGGGCAAAATGAGCCCAGTTTCAGTCGCTGATTCTCCCGCTTGCCATTGTTTAAAATTAGCTGCGGTTGATATTTTTCTTGATACTTTATCGACGAGAAATAATTGCTGAGTGTAGTGATCGCTAATTAAATAGTGCCAGTTTTCGATATCATCAATTTGAGTTAATTTGATGCCGTCATTCGTTATCGTAAAAAATTTCATCGGATGTGCTTTATCTGCTGTGGCAACGTAAAATGTATTGCGGTTAAGCCATCCTAATCCAGTAATCGTTACTGGGCTGCAGAATGATTCTGTCATATCAGAGAGGTTGATTTTTGATGGTGAAGATAAAAGTGTCGGGACGAGAATATTCCACACACAATTGTGGTCTGAAAGCAGCAGCTGATTATCATCCGGTGATAATTCTAAATATCGGAACGAATGGTAACCGTCAAAGTTAGAAAGTAGGGTGGTATTCGATGTGTTCAAATCGGTGATATATAGTTCGCTTTTACCGCTTCTTTTTGAAATGAATAAATAGTTATTATCTTGGTGAAAGAGGCTCGGGATAATATCGTAAACCGAAGAATTATCGGTGAGCAGTGCATTGCCTTGATTCAGCCATAAGTTGTTGAAATTGTTTCTACGAGTCGAAAA
This sequence comes from Psychrobium sp., assembly GCA_049607155.1. Taxonomy (GTDB): domain Bacteria; phylum Pseudomonadota; class Gammaproteobacteria; order Enterobacterales; family Psychrobiaceae; genus Psychrobium. The sequence continues at coordinate 37,834 of JBMYWG010000007.1, read as the reverse complement.
TAAAAGATCTTGCTTGTTAAGACGAGACAAATTTCTAGCAAGATAATCTGAAGCGCTGACGACTGTGTTGGTGTCTTCACCGTCTAAATCTGAGTGAATTATTTGATGTGATGGCGGTGCGGCAAAATAGCAAATTCCTTGTGAGTTATGATCCCAGATTGCTTCGTCGACATAATAGTTGAATGTTTTGTGACGACTGAGCTTATTTGAAGTCAAATTGAGGGTGTGTAATGTTGTTTTTCTTTGCTCATCAGTACTCATCAACAGTAGTTTTTCCCCATCGGGAGAAATATCTAACGCGTGATTGCCACGCCCTACAGGCTCTGGCTGACGCAGTAATTCATGTAGTTGTAAATCGATATCATAGCTGTAAAGCTGACTTTCTGGGGAGTTGCGTGATGAGGCGGTGTAGAACAATGTTTTTTTGTTGGGACTTAATGCTATGTCGTTAATTCGTTGGCCGTTACAATTAAATAGTCTAGTCGAATCGCTTAATTGATTGTCAATATTGATGCTGCTTTGAAAAACATTACAATCCGGACCTTTATTTTCTAAAAACATAATCCGCCCTAAAGCATCTTGCTCTTTGTGGGCGGTAATCATTCGTGAAATCACGTGGCCGTTCAATTCAATCTTAGTTTGATCATTTTCGATTAGATCTTTTATCCATAGTTGAGTGTCTGATTGGCCGAATTGCTGGCGTAAAAACACGATGGAATCAGATCCGATAATTTGCCTTGGCGAATGTTCAATTCCCGTTTGACGAGTTAATTCCTGAGTTGTTGTGTTGATGAGTTGAGTTGGGGAATGTGAAGGCCAAAGTATCTTTAAAATTACTATTATTAATATTGAAGCCGCTAGCCACCAAACTCGCGATATAGGATTAGTCGTTATAGGAGCGCTTCTTGAATGAATAGGTTCGGGCGTTAGTGATTCGATTGAACAAATTAATCGATAACCTAATTTGGGAACCGTTTGAATGTATTCTGGTTGTTTTGGGTTGTCATTGAGTAACTTTCGCAGATTGGCAACTTGTTTGTTGATGGCATTATCGGTGACGTACCTACCGTCCCAGAGCGAATCAATAATCATATCTCTGGAGATGATGGTCTCTGGATTGTCGATGAAGAGTAATAGTAATTGGTAGAGTTTAGGCTCTACTGTTATCTCAACGTCACATTGAAATAAACGAGCATTTTTCTTGTCGAGTTTGAAATTGCCAATCTTATACACGGCGAAAGACATCCAGTAATTCTCAATTTTTATATTCTGACCACAATAACCTCAGGATTAAACCCTAATGTGTATTGTTTTTATACAATTGGTTGGTGAATGGTGAAAATTCACCTTTTCTACATGTTTTTTCCCTGTCTTTTCACAACTTTAGCAAATCAATATCGCAAAGTGTTATGGCTTTAAACAACAAGGAATAGACGATGTATGTAACAAAGATAACGAGAAATGCACTTTATTTAGTTCTAATAGCGCTAACAGCGATAAGTAATATTGCTAGCGCTAAAGATTCAGAGTATTTCGCTTCACTTAGGTATAACCACGTTTCCCTTCATGCTGAGATCAAAGGGATCTTTCCAATGTCGGCGAAAAAGGCAGAGTCACAACCTCATTATATTTTTCATTACGATGCTAATGGTCGAGTGTCGGAGATTGAAAACAACAGTTATGGCAATCCTCGCCGCCACCCATTGACGAGCTTTGGTACAAAGTTTGTGAAAATAAGCTACGGCAATGGTTTGCAAACTCGTGAATATTTCGATGTTAACAATAAACCGATGATGAACATTCGCGGAGTCCATAAAGAGGTATTTAAAGTCGATGCAGATGGCTTTATTTATCAGTTAAATTTCTTCAATGATTCAAATAAAGCAGTTGAGTCACGTTGGAATATCGCTGAGTACAAGTGGCAGCAAAAGGATAATTGGGTCATTGAACGTCGTTACAATTTAAAAGGGGAAAAACAACCTTTATCACCCTATTTTGAGTTTGCTGATACGGCCATTGAATACGACAAACAGGGCAATCCTAAACGTCATTACAATTTAGATGGTGATTTGAACATTGCTAATAATAAAGACGGCGTTGCCTATTATGAGGATGATTACGATAACCTCGGTAGACATACTAAATTTTCATATTTTAATCACCAGCGAGAAATGGTTAAGAATCAATGGGGATATGCCTATGCAACCAAGCATTATGACGAGCAAGGTTATTATAAAAAAGCCAGTCGGTATGAAGTTGATGGCACGCCATTACAAGTTGTCGATCCTTTTAAGTCGGATGATAAAAGTAATACTCGAGCAGAAATAAAACGCGTGTCGCTTAGTTATTTGCAAGCGTTAAAAAACCGTAAGCCTGAGCTAATGAAAGAGGTCATTCACCAAGATTTGCACAAGCATTTCGTTCCGTTATTCCCATTGCCAAGCGGTGAGCATACATTGCGCCAAACTAGTTATGAAAAGCTGATGGAATTTGCTGAAAGTTGGAATCTCAATGGGATCCGTTTTCCTCCCGAAATGACAGTTGAAGTAACCATTTTGGATGTACACCGCGATATGGCGACGGTCAAGATGGTGTCGGACAATTGGATTGAATATTTACATTTGGTGAAGCTTGATAAACGGTGGCAGATTAAAAACATGTTGTGGGACTATAAGCAATAGTGGCCAGTGGTAGCCTGTAGCTAAGTAGTAGTTTAGAGTCTTCAATTGGTTGCAGTTGAGGACTCTTAATTGTAGTTGAAGACTCTTAGTTGTAGTTGAAGACTCTTAATTACAGTTGAGGACTCTTAATTACAGTTGAGGATTCTAACTTTTGATGTCGACTTTATTGTGGATATTCTTCCAATTGTCGGGAAACTTGCCTTGGAGTACAAATGCAAAGGCGATGAGCTCGGCAATAATCAGGTAGAGCTCTTTGGGGATCTCTTGCCCCATATCGAGGCGCTGTAGAAATTGGCTCAGTGCAGGATCTTGGTGGATCATGACGTTGTTTTCTTTGGCTATTTCTAATAGCTCTTCTGCCAGAGAACCATAGGCTTTAGCGGTAACTTTGGGCGCCGACTGTTGATCGTATTTAAGGGCGACGAGCTGTTTTTCTTTAGGATCATTGTTTTCATTCATATCATTAGCTCGACAAGTTGATTAGGGCGTTTGACCAAAGTTGTTGGAATGTCCCCTTCGGTGCAGTTAATTTTTGTATCGTTAAAGCCTAAGGATGCTAATCGATTACTTAAAAAACTCGAATAGAAATTAGCACGCTCTAACAAGGATGCGTTATTGCAGGTTAAATCCAATTCAACGCCTTGCTTGGTGAGTAGGGCATTCACTTTCACTTTATCTGTTTGACCACAAGGCAATAAAAGGGTGAGGCGCCAGCATTTTTCGCCAGTCTTTTCGTCTTGATGCTCCCGTTCTATTTCTCCCTCAACTTGCGGTATATTTTGCTCTTTGGTAGGGACATTAAAATAAAACAGGTTCTGATTGGCTTGTTGCTGTTCTGCGTTTTGGTATTGATAGAACTGAATGCTGGCACTCATTCCAGTGAGGGCTTCTTCTAATGGCTTAAAACTCTGCAAATTGCCAAGCATTTGCAATGCAGACAGCAAGTTATTCGTTGATTGCTTTCCTTGTTTGACGAGTTGCCCGATATGTTTCAGCAATTGCGGCGATGGTGATTGACCATTGGCGATATGGCGACCACCGAGCATCACGTGGAGTGCGCTGGCTAGCGGCCCTAAGTTGGTCAAGGAAACCGATGCGGTGCTCAATGGTTCAAAGCGGCTAAATTGCTCAACTACCTGTGCAAGTTGCTGTGGGTTAGTGAGATTATTCATCGTTGGCAATTGTTGCAGTACCCGTTGCGAAAAATTTTTCAACTCGTTAATCGCGCCGAGCTCTATTTTGCTGCTTGGTTTCAGTGATTGCTCAACATCGTCCACAAGAGGCTGCTGCATCGCAGGAGATTGAGAAACTGGCTTACTATCGTTTGTTGATGTTGCCGTTTGATTATTGATTGCTGATTGCTGTGATACTTTGAGTAAACCGATAAGTTCATTAAGTTTCTTTAATGGCACTGACGTTGTTACTGGCTGCTCTGTTTTCGTTGGCTGAGAATTATCTGATACGTCTTTGCTTGAGTGTGATACCGATGATTCTGACGATGCTTTAGTGCTGTTAGTTGCCGATTGATTACTAGCTGTGTCACTTTGTTGTGGTTGCGTTGAACGTTGCGCAGTCGATTGAAGTGCCTGTTGTGCAGTGGCTTGCTTGAGATCTTGCGCAAAACTCTCGTTTTTAGTTAATGGTGTTTTTTCAGCTGCTTTAGCAGTATTTGTGGCAACTGATGGCTGCTGCTCTGGTGGCAACGGAGGCGTTTTGCTCGCAAGTGACTGTTTTGAAGTATCGTTAATTGGCTGGGTTAATTGAGCGCTATTAATGGCTGCTTGTTTTTCAAATGATTGCCTCTCCGTTGGTGTCTGAGGGGCGATTGATTTATCGACCGAGAGTTTATCTGCTGGTGGTGGAGCACTTTGTTGTATTTTATTGGTTGGCTCATTCTTGAACGGTAGTTCTTGTGTGTTATTACTTTGCAATTTTGCAGCAGGCTGAGCTTCATTGGTGACTCTAGCAGGTTGTTCATTGCCTGTGGAAACTACAGTCGTTTGGGCTTGTTGGTTGACAAGTTCTTTTAATGCTAGTGGTTTGATTTGGTTCGTTAGTGGCGCTTGTTGGTGAGTGTTTACCGATAACTGTTTACCTTCGGATGGTACTGCCTGCTGTTTCGGTGTTGAACTATTGCTGACCTGCGCTTGATTAGACTTATTGAGTTCAGCTTTGAGTTGTTCATCATTAAGGTTTGCTAGTTGCTTGAGTTGATTTCCCAGATTAGCAATAGATTGCTCACTAGGTTGATGCCTAAGCCACAGTTGATTGAGTGGTTTAGTCATATCCACCGTTTGCATTTTTTCGATGGCATTATTGAGTTTCGCTGGTTCAATAACTTCACTCAAATTATTCACGTTGGTGACTGGCAATTGTTGCAGTGGCAATTTAGTCTCAATTTGGCGTAGTGGCATTACCAATGAGATTGACTGCTGTGGCGTTTGCTTGGGAGCCAATTGAACTAATAGTTGATTATCTTTACTAAGCACTAGACTCGCTTGCATCGTGGTATTTAATGGTAGGTTACTAATACCTGGCAAAGGTGTTTTGAGTGTGACGTTAGTTGTAGTTTGCAGCTGTAGCTGTTCTTTGGGAAGACGCCTTGCTTGGCCTAAGTTGATTTCGCCTTGTTTTTGTAAATGAGCTTTAATGCGCTCAACATCTGCAGGTAAACTAGTTTCTTTGGCTAGTTTTTCAAGTAGTTGTGCGCTTGCTGGAACTGAAATCTCGCTATTAGTTTTAGTTGGAGCTGGCGTAATATTAATGATGACATTACGGTCATCTTTGATAATGGCAATGTTGACTTTTTCGCCAATTGAAAAGCGCTGTGCTAATTCCGGTTGTTGGTTGATGTCTAAGACGAGCGGTTTAGCATTAGGGATACTAAGAGTTATTTGGTTTTCACTTTTGGCAATAATTTTCGAAGGAATTGTCTGATGAGTGTCTGTTTTATTAGTGACAGGTTGATTAGATACAACTTTTCCCTCCCGACTCGCTGACATAGCTGTCGTAGGATTTGGGGGAGTTGAAGTCGATAGAATATCTGCCATTATTGTCCGTAATTAATTGAAGTCGCTCAGTTATATATAATTACTATAGTAATCTATCGTGCGTTCTTTCGCACTTACTGTAAAGTATCGGCGTAGGTGCTGATATAATTAGCGATATACTTTAGAGAAGTTCAAGAGAATAGTTTTTGAGGAATAATTCATGAAAAAAATCTCCAGCCCGTTTAAAAAGTGGCATTTATCCATTGCTGGAGCGCTTTGTGCTTCGCTATTTACTGTTACATCAGTAAATGCTGAGGAATCGGTAGAGCAAGAGGAAAAAGAAGCGGTTACTTTGATAGATGCAGAGCGCTCAGATCCTTGGGAAGGGTTTAACCGCGCTATGTGGGATTTTAATCAAAACTACTTAGATAAATATATCGCAAGACCGGTTGCTATCGCCTACCGCGATTATATTCCTGTACCCGCACAGACAAGCATTTATAACTTTGCCAACAATTTTGAAGAGCCATCTACTATGGTCAATAATGCGCTACAAGGTAACGTTGAGGATAGCGGTAATGCTTTTGCACGATTCTTGGTAAATTCTACCGCTGGCGTGTTTGGTTTATTCGATGTTGCTGAAAAAATTGGTTTAGCAGAGAAAGAAGATGAATTTGGTGAGGTACTAGCGGTTTATGGAGTAGATGCTGGTCCTTATTTAATGCTACCGGGATTAGGACCAACCACGTTGCGAAATGAAATCGGCGATCAAGTTGATAGTCTTTACTTTCCACTAGCCGATATGTCAACGATGCAGAGTCTTGGATTAACCTTAGTTAAAGGGATCCACGTAAGGGCTCAGCTAATAGAGCAAGAAGGTGTTTTAAATTCATCGCTTGATCAATATGCATTTGTTAAAGAGGCTTATTTCCAAAGCCGCCTACACGATATTTATGATGGGGAAGTGCCGCAACCTGCCGAACAAGAGTTAGATGACGACTTTGATGATGAAGATTTAGATGATTAATTCGTCAGTGTGAAATTGTAAATAAAAAGGCCCCGCCAACTGTGTTGACGGGGCCTTTGTTTTGAGGTTGATTAGAAATTAGCTCGCTGTCGCGGCTTTTGCTTCTTGTTCATTTTTATCATTTGTAGCAGTTTCAACTGCTTTTTCCCACTTCTGGGTTACAAATATCATTAACACTAAAATAAGTGCACCTGCAATCAAACTAATAGTTGCGATGTCGTAGTATAGACCAGGCAGTGTACTTACGTTTTTAGGATCGTAGCCAGTCGCTAATAAGCCAGCAACGATGTTACCGATAGAGTAGGTTAATACGAATACACCCATCATTTGACCTGCAAAACGTTTTGGTGAAAGCTTACTTACCGCACTTAAAGCGATAGGGCTTAAACATAATTCACCAACACTGTGTAGGAAATAGGTAACTACTAACCAGTACGGTGCTACCTTCATGCCTTGAGCTGCATAAGTCGCTGCTGAGAACATCACCAAGAAACCAGATGCCATAATTAGCAGACCAATTGCACACTTAATGCCAGAAGTTGGATTGTAAACTTTCTTACCTAAATTGATCCAAAGCGCTGCAATAAACGGTGATAATACGATGATGTAAACAGAGTTTAGACCTTGGAACCAAGCTGTTGGAATTTCAAAGCTACCAATCATTCGGTTGGTGTGATCTTGAGCAAATAAGTTCATTGAAGAACCAGCTTGCTCAAATCCTGACCAGAACAGTGTTGAAGCAACACAGATCAAGAATAACGCAAGCATCCCTTTTTTCTCAGTTTCATCTAATTGACCTAAGAAAAATATGTAACCGAAGTAAAGGAAGAAAATAATTGTAAAGATAACAGCTGTGTAACCAGCAATAGTTACTGGATCAAAAGTTATCACGCCGGCAATACCTAGAACTGTTACAGTTGCAATACCTGCCATGATAAATGCGATAACGCCCCAGCTTTTCTTTTCAGCAGATTGAGTCATTGGCTCAGATGCTTCGCTACCGTGGCCTTCTAAGCTGTCTAGCTTAGTGCGGAAGTATAGAAGACCTAAAGCCATGCCTACTGCTGCGGCGCCGAATGCCCAGTGATACCCCATAGATACGGCTAAGTAACCACACACAAGGTTACCGATCACGGAGCCTAGGTTGATGCCCATGTAGTAAATTGAATAACCTGCATCGCGGCGTGGATCGCCTGCTTTGTATAATAAGCCTACTAATGCAGAGATATTTGGTTTTAACAAACCAGTACCTAAAACAACTAGAACTAAACCTACAAAGAAGCTTTCATCTGTTGGAACCGCGAGCACGATGTGGCCACACATAATAATGATAGCGCCGTACCAAATCGCTTTCTGGCTACCAATCAAACGGTCGGCAATCCATCCTCCTGAAAGTCCCATAAAATATACTGCACCAGTATATAAACCATAGATAGCTGCAGCGTTAGCAGCGGTAATCCCTAAGCCACCGTCTTGCATTGCTGTCGTCATGAAGAGGACAAGAAGTGCACGCATACCGTAGTAACTCATGCGCTCCCACATCTCAGTGAAGAATAGCGTAGGTAAACCACGCGGATGGCCAAATACGTCAGTACTCGCACCAAATGAAGTTGGATTGTTCATAAAGTTTCCTATTTAAGAGTAAGTAACTAACCTGTCTCAACTGACTATTAGCAAATGCTAAGTTGATCAATTACTTAAATTTATTATAAGGCTGTTGTTGTAATATACGAATGCTGGTTTTTAATGCATTTTTTCGCGATCACCAGCGTAGCCTGCGCGACACTATAGCAAACTTTCGTCGAAGATGAATTGTTTCGCGAAGAATTGCCCCATTTGTAGTAAATGGAAATAACTAAAGTGATGGATTTATGAACGTTCTATTCGCCAAAAGTTGATATAAACAACACTTGGCGTAAATTAATGATTATTTAACAGATTCGCGTTGTAGTTGATTCGGTGATGGTGATAGAATTGCCGCCGAATTTAGCATAGGCCATTTTTATCATGCTACAAGGAAATAATCGTTGGTATTTACTTTATTGTAAACCGCGCGAAGAAGAACGCGCTGTCCAACACCTGCAAAACCAGGGAATTGAATCTTTTTATCCTGTTAAAAACGTTGAAAAGATCAGAAAAGGTGTCAAAAGCGTCAAGCATGAACCCCTCTTTCCAAATTACCTCTTTGTTAGTTTAGATCCTGATACAGCAAATTTTAGTGCCGTTCGTTCAACGCGTGGCGTGTCTTCGTTTGTGCGTTTCGGCAAAGTTTATACACAAATTAGTGATGATATTATCCAGCGTCTGCGCGAGAAAGTCGCTGTGAATAGCACTGGTGTGGATATCTCTGCGATGCCAAAAGCTGGCGATAGTGTTGTGATTAATTACGGCGTATATCAAGGCCTTGAAGCAATATTTAAAGTTAGTGATGGGCTAGAGCGCTCAGTACTACTTATTAAGTTAATTGAGCAACAGGCTGAATTAACAATTGAAAACAAAAATTTTAGATTGAAATAAGTAAACTACTGCATTCGTTCGTAAGACGATTACCGCGATTAGTTTTTTCAATTCTGGCGAATGAGGAGCTACGACCTTAGGGCGGTAGCGTACCTAAACGGTAGAAAATATCGTTTTACTCTCTACAAACGATTTGTAGTTTGATACTCTCTTTTTCTTTTGATTCTTACTATTTGGAGACAGTTTGTTTTGAAAAACACTGTAGTTCATCTTAAAAGTCTATTAATCGCTGCATTTTGTAGTGTTGCACTTGCATCATACTCAAGCAATGTCGATGCTGTTACTCCTTCTCCTGCAATGATTGCACAGTTTCAAAAGCTCCCTAAAGCTGAGCAGCAGAGATTAATGAAGCAGTATGGTATTTCTCCGGGAATGCTTAATTCTAATGTTTCAATACCACCAACAGTATTAGAGAACCCATCGGTTGTTCAGCCTCGAATAGAGCCTTTCCTAGAAAATAAAACTGTCAAAGAAGTCAAGGTAAACTCCTCGCTTGTTATTAAGAAGTATGGCTATGACATTTTTGAAGGCGAGCCTTCAACTTTTGCACCTGTCAGTGACATCCCTGTTCCAGCAGAATATTTAATGGGCCCAGGCGATGTGGTAAACGTTCAGATCTATGGTAAAGAAAATCAAACTTATTCATTAACCGTTTCACGTTCCGGTATGCTCGACTTGCCAAATTCTGGACCTGTTAGTGTAAATGGCTTGTCATTTGAAAGTCTGCAGGAACAATTAGGTCAAAAGATTGAAGAGCAATTTACGGGCGTAAAGGCAAACATCAGTTTAGGTGAGCTCCGTTCGATTCGTATTATTATTACTGGCGAAGCATACAAGCCAGGATCTTACACGGTGAGTTCATTGTCTACCATTACACAAGCGCTTTTCGTTTCAGGTGGGGTTAGTGACATAGCATCTTTACGTAATATTCAATTAAAGAGAGCTGGCAAGAAAATTGTTACATTCGATTTATATGACTTGCTAATGAAGGGCGATGCGAAGGATGACGTGAGGTTGCAATCTGGCGACGTTATATTCATTCCCCCTGTTGGTAATACTGCCACTGTGAAAGGCGATGTAAGACGCCCTGCTATTTATGAGCTGAAAGGCAACGAAACTGCTAAAGATTTAATCATGCTTGCAGCTGGCCTTAAAGCAAACGCTTACCCCAAAGCAAGTGTAATTGAACGTTATTCAGAGCAGTTTTTGCCAACGTTATTAAATATAGACCTAACTAATAAGTTGCAACAGAAAACAAAAATTCGAGATGGTGATATTTTAACTGTTCAATCAACGACTAACAAAATTAAGAATCAAGTGTTAGTTGCTGGCTCTGTGAGTCGCCCAGGTTTTTATCAATGGCGTTCTGGTATGCGAATCAGCGATTTGATTTCATCCCAATGGAGTGATTTAAAGGGCGTTGTGGATTTAAAATATGCGCTATTAACCCGAGAGGTAAATTTGCAGGCAGATATTGAAACGAGACAATTTAGCCTTGCAAAAATTTTTGAAGACAAAAACTCGTCAGATAATTTGTATTTAAAACCTCGCGATACGCTGATTATTTTCAGTCAAACAGGAACTATTGCAGAAGCTTTGGTTACAGAGAAACGTAATAAAAAACGCAATATCACTTCAAATAATCGAGAAAGCTTTAATGAAATTAACGCTGAAATATACGAAGTTGATGAAGATGAACTAGAAGAGCTTTCAGAGAAAGAAGACCTTTCTAAACTCTATAAAGATAAATCACTCATTAAACGTAGCAGTGAATTTACTAGGCAAACCTTATTAAGACCGATAATAGACCAGCTGAAATCGCAAGATTTAGTTAATGGTGTAACAAATGTCGCAAGTATCTCAGGAGAAGTTCGCTTCCCAGGCGAATATCCGGTTTCAAAAAACGCTCGAGTTAGTGATCTGGTTGCTGCAGCAGGTGGTATCAAAGAAAGTACATTTATTAAACAAGCTGAATTAACCAAGTTTCACATTGATGCTGATGAGGGGGCTAGTGTTCATCATCAAAGTATTGCACTAAATAATGCACTCAATGGTATTGAGTTGGATAATTTGCTAGTTGAAAGTCGAGACCATCTAACCATACTAAAAATCCCTGCGTGGCAGGAAAATATGACCGTTACCTTAAAAGGAGAGGTTAAGTTTCCTGGTACTTATTCAGTAAGAGAAGGTGAAACGTTAGATAGCGTGATAAAGCGTGCTGGCGGTTATACTGAACAGGCTTTTCTTGAAGGTGCAGTGTTTACACGCGAATCTGTAAAGGAACAGGAATTAACACAAATTATTAAATTTGCTGACCAACTTCGATTAGATATTGCTGCAAAAGGATTGAGTGGCGATAGTAGTGTCTCTTTCAGTGAAGCTTCTTTGATGCTGAAAGAACTCGAAAGTCTTCAAGCTGTAGGTCGTATGGTTGTTTCCCTATCTCGAAACGATAGAAGTAAGCACAATGATCTAATAGTTGAAGATGGCGATATGCTATTGATTCCATCACAGAAGCAAACAGTGACTGTAGTGGGCGAAGTACAACACGCATCTACGCATTTTTACGAAAACGGAATCTCATTCGAAGAATACATAACCAAAGCTGGTGGTATTAAGCAACGAGCAGATGATTCACGTGCATATATAATACGTGCAAATGGTTCTGTTGTTATTCCTAAAGGAAGTTTGTGGTTCAGTGCAAAAGCGCAAATCCAACCAGGAGATACAATCGTTGTACCACTTGATACAGAATATAAAGATAATCTAACGTTGTGGTCGCAAGTGACAAGTATTGTTTATAATGTCGCTGTGGCTGTTCGTGCTGTGCAGGGGCTTTGATGATGTTGAGTGAAAAAGAAGAAGTGAAAAACGAATCTCAAAAAGACACTGAACTTTTTGCTCGAAATGAGATCTCGTTTTCTAGCTTATTGCAGCAGATTATTAAGTTTAAAATTTCAGTTTTTTTCATTTTATTTGTCATTGTTAGTGTTTCTGTATATATCAGTTATTCACTTCCTAATGTATATAAATCAGAAGCTCTACTGGCTCCAGTTGAGGAACAAGGTGGTATGAATGGATTGGCTTCTCAATTTGGTGGGCTAGCTAGTTTTGCTGGACTGAATATAGATGGGGGGAGTATTGATAAAACATCACTCGCTTTAGAAATAATGAACTCGCGTGCATTTATATTCAAGTTTATCAAGAAGTATGACATTTTGATTCCATTGATGGGGACTAAAGGGTGGGATCAAGACAATGATGCTTTTGTATATGATTTGAATAAATATGATCCGATTAGCAAGACTTGGGTGAGAGATGTAAATCCTCCTCTTGCGGCAAAGCCATCTCTTCAAGAAGCATATATTGCATTTAAAAAACACTTAGGTACATCGCAAAATAAAACGAGTTCGATGATAACTATTTCTATGAAGTCGTATTCTCCACATATTGCAAAGGAATGGGTCGAATTATTGATTAAAGACATCAATGAAGAGATGAAGTTAAGGGACCTGAAAGAAGCACAAGACTCTCTTCATTTTTTAGATGAGCAATTAGAACAAGTTACAATAAGTGAGTATAAAGATGTCATATATCAACTTGTGGAAGAACAAACAAAAAAGATGATGTTTGCCAATATACGTAAACAATACATATTGCAAACAATAGATCCGCCTTTAATTCCATTAATGCCTGACGGTCCGCCGCGTATATTAATAATTTTAGCATCACTTCTTATAGGAATAGTTTTCGCCGTCCTTTATGTATTGATTAAAATACAATTAACAGCTCGTCGATTTTAAAATATGAATAACAAAGGTAAGAATAGTCAGATGAATAGCAATTTTTTTGTTCAACAGCAATTTAGTTCATCAAATGAAGCGTTGTACCAAACTGAAGTATATATTTACTGTCCTTTATCCAATGTACAGGAAATTGAGACTGTTGCTAAAAATTACGATTTCTCAGTAATTCTTAATGACTACTCAGTCACAGACTTCAGTAAAAAGATAATATGTCATTATAACAGCGCGCATCTAGATGAGTTCGAAAAAGAATTTCTCGTAAAAGCTACTGAATGTGGTGCTTGGGTAGAGCCATTAGTAAGTTATTTAGATCAACGATTACATTATACTGAAGTTGTATTACTTCATAGTAATTACTTTCTACATCAGAAAGCATTTTCCATACTCTCTCACAAGCAAACAAAATTTTATAAACGCGTCATAGACGTCAGTAGCTCGGTTGTTATTTTGATAATGACCCTTCCTATTTCACTGCTCACAATGTTGTTGATTAAGCTAGAGAGTCAGGGACCTGTATTCTTTAAGCAAAAGAGGACAGGGCTTTATAATAGAGAGTTTGATGTTATAAAGTTTCGGTCAATGGCTGTTGATGCAGAGAAAAATGGTGCTCAATGGGCAACGAAAAATGATGCACGGGTTACAAGAGTCGGGGCATTCATTCGGAAAACTAGAATAGATGAACTTCCGCAATTGCTTAACGTCCTTAAGGGAGAAATGTCAATTGTCGGACCTAGACCCGAGAGAGAAGTTTTTATTTCGAGTTTAGAGAAAGAAATACCGTATTATCGTTTTCGCCATGCTGTTAAACCAGGAGTTACTGGACTGGCGCAAGTTAGTTATCCTTATGGAGCCTCTGTAGAGGATGCTGTATGGAAGCATAAGTTCGATATTCATTATATTAAACATCATTCTAATTGGTTAGATCTAAAGATTTTGTTTAAGACGATTAAAGTAGTTATATTTGGAATGGGGCGTTAATAGGTTATGTCTAATGTGATATTGATTACAGGTGGAGCTGGCTTTATCGGTTCTGCAGTAGTTAGATATATTATTGAAAATACTAATGATACTGTTATAAATGTTGATAAGTTGACATATGCGGGCAATTTGGAATCTTTGAGCTCAATAGAGAACTCAACTCGATATTATTTTGAAAAGGTTGATATTTGCGATGGGCAATCAATAAGTTTAATTTTAAATAAATATAAACCAAACAAGATAATGCATTTAGCAGCTGAAAGTCATGTAGACCGTTCGATTGATGGTCCTGCCGAGTTTATTGATACTAATGTAGTCGGTACGTTGACTCTGTTAGAGGAAGCTAGGAGTTATTGGCAAAATCTTTCTCTAGAACTAAAGAGCGAATTTCGATTTCATCATATTTCAACCGATGAAGTTTATGGTGATCTAGAAGGGCCTGAAGATTTATTTACGGAGTCCACACCTTATGCACCTAGCTCACCATATTCTGCTTCTAAAGCAGCTAGCGATCATCTTGTCAGAGCATGGTATAGAACATATGGTCTACCAACGTTAGTTACTAATTGCTCAAATAATTATGGTCCATATCATTTTCCTGAGAAGTTAATTCCTCTCATGATTTTGAACGCCTTGCAAGGTAGGGAACTCCCTATCTACGGAAATGGGCAGCAGATTAGAGATTGGTTATATGTTGAGGACCATGCTCGAGCTCTTTATTTGGTTGCATGTGAAGGTAATGTTGGTGAAACATATAATATCGGTGGGCATAACGAAAAGACTAACTTAGAAGTAGTAAAGACTATCTGTAAACTGCTTGAGGAGTTAGTTCCTGAAAATCCATTTTCCTTGGATTCAGGGAATGTTAAGGGATTTGAGGGACTGATTAGTTATGTGGAAGATCGCCCAGGACATGATATTAGGTATGCTATCGACGCGAGTAAAATTCATCGTGAGTTGGGATGGTTACCGAAAGAGTCGTTTGAATCAGGAATACGCAAAACTGTAATATGGTATTTAAATAATAAAGGTTGGTGGAGCAGGGTTTTAGATGGCTCATACTCTCTTGAAAGAATTGGATTATAGGATTTTTTAGCATGAAAGGTATTATTTTAGCAGGCGGCTCTGGAACGCGTTTACATCCTATTACAATGGGAGTGTCTAAACAACTTTTACCGATATACGATAAACCAATGATTTTCTACCCTCTTTCAGTCCTTATGCTGGCTGGAATTAATGAGGTGTTAATAATTTCAACGCCTGAGGACTTATCTGGATATCAGCGTCTGTTAGGAGATGGCTCTAGCTATGGGGTTTCTATAGAGTATGCAGAACAACCGAGCCCTGATGGTTTAGCACAAGCATTTATTATAGGTGAGAGTTTCATTGGTACTGATAGTGTTTGTTTAGTACTGGGAGATAATGTCTTTTTTGGACAAAGCTTTGGAAAACAGCTAGAACATGCAATATCAAGTAATAATGGTGCTACGGTTTTTGGTTATCAGGTTTTGGATCCAGAGAGGTTTGGAGTAGTCGAGTTTGATGACGATTTTAATGCGCTGTCTATCGAAGAAAAACCATTAAAACCAAAATCTAATTGGGCGGTAACGGGACTTTATTTTTATGATAATAATGTTGTCGATATTGCCAAAACAATCACTCCCTCTGAACGTGGCGAATTAGAAATTACTAGTATTAATCAATATTATTTAGAAAGTGGTAAGTTACGTGTTGAACAATTGGGAAGGGGGTTTGCGTGGCTTGACACAGGAACACATGATTCTTTAATTGAAGCATCGCAGTTTGTACAGACAGTCGAGAAACGACAAGGTTTTAAAATAGCGTGTCTTGAAGAAATTGCTTATAGTCAGGGATGGCTCACCAAGGAACAAGTAAGAGTGCGTGGAAATGAAATGAGTAAGACAGGGTATGGTCAATATTTACTCCGATTGATTGATGGGGAGCCATAGATGAAAGTAAGGGACACTTCATTAGCCGGTTTAAAAATAATAGAGCCGAAGGTTTTTGGTGACGATAGAGGTTTCTTTTATGAAATCTATCAAGAGCATCGTTATCAAGATATGGGAATTAAAGAAACTTTTGTGCAAGACAATTATTCGAGATCTTCTCGCAATGTATTAAGAGGCTTACATTTTCAAAAATTAAATCCCCAAGGTAAACTAGTAAGCGTTTTAAGGGGTGAAGTTTTCGATGTTGCAGTCGATTTAAGACCAAACTCTGAGACCTTTGGTAAGCACGAAAGTATTATTTTATCGGCTGAAAATAAACTACAGTTTTATATTCCTCCTGGATTTGCACATGGTTTTTGTGTTTTATCCGAAGTGGCCGAGTTTCATTATAAGTGCACGGATTTTTATGATCCAAATGATGAATGTGGCTTAATATGGAATGATCCTACATTAGATATTAATTGGCCAATTGATTGCCCTCTGTTATCAGAGAAAGACAGTGATTTGCCTAAACTTAACGATATTTTAGCTAAATTGAAAAATAACTGGAAATAGATGTGGCACACTTTACAGTAGTCGGCGGGAAGGGCTTCATTGGCTCTGAGTTAGTCTCTTTTTTAAAATTAAAAGGGCACTCTGTTTTTGTGCCCCAAAAGCATGATGATAAAATTTTCTCTGAAGAATTAGGCATTGTCGTATATTGTGCAGGTCATGGGGATTGTCAAAACAACCCGGCTAAGGTAGTTGAGTCTAATTTAACCTACTTGAGTAATGTTGTTGAAAAATCTCATTTTGAGAAATTAGTATATTTATCTTCTACTCGAGTTTATATGGGAATAGAGGACTCTGAGGAGTGCTCCAACCTCCTTGTTGAGTATAGTGATCAGCGAAAATTATTTAATTTAACTAAGTTAGCTGCTGAAGAATTGATATTAAGAACTTCTAAAAATGCAGCAATTATCAGACCGAGTAATGTATACGGACTCGCTCTTAATAGCCCTCTTTTTCTGCCATCTATTACTCGTGATGCGATTCTTAAAGGTGAGGTTAATATGTATGTATCACCAGAATATGAGAAAGACTATGTTTCTGTAGTAGATGTTGTAACGGCAATTGAAAAAATATCTTTAATGGATATCACTGATAAAGTAATTAATATCGCTTCAGGAGTTAATGTGTCTGCTGGAGAAATAGCTGCAATATTACAAAGTAATACAGGATGCAAGGTCAATTGGCACAAAAACACATTAGATGATTACTTTCCACGAACTAATATAGAAATCGCTAAGCGCAAGTTGCATTTAAAACCTGCTCATGTATTAGATGATTTGCAACGTATGATAGTTGCTTTCAAAGATAGTCTTTAATATCAATGTTGGTTTTAAAAAGAGTTTTAAAGAACTCAATGGCTAATCTTATTAATGGAATGGCTACCACATTGATGGGAATTGGCATTACGCCTTTTTTATTAGATTCGTTAACAAATTATGAATTTACGATTTGGCAGCTTTCCTTACAGATTGGTTTGCTCTTTGCCTTACTTGGGATGGGAAGTCAAACCGCTGTTGGACGCTTCGTCTCACTACACCTTCATGATAGAGTCAAAAAAGGAAATGTGATTACTTTCTCACTGTATCTTGTGGGGGCTGCCTTTTTATTTGGTCTCATTATACTTGGAGTTTTACATTTTAATTATGACCTGGTAATTGATAATTTCGACACTTCTTCTGTGGATTACTCTTTGTCGATAAGTTTAATTATTCTTTCCTATTTAATTAATATCTTTTCATTTGTTTTTATTGGTTATTTTATTGGTCATGAAAAAAATGAAATTCCAATGTTAGTGAATGTTGGCTCTAAGCTTCTTACGGCATTTTCAGTTGTTGTAATCGCAGCTAACCATGACTTTATATGGGCTACTATCACTATGTTGATTAGCGCCATTATTACTGTTCTTGTTTTGTTTATTTTGTTTCTAAGACACTTTCGGGGCAATCTATCATTTAAACTCGCATTTGGTAACGATTTTTTTTCTTATACACGCTTTAGCCTCAGCCTGGGGGTAATGGGACTGGCGTCTTATATCGTAAGTAACTCAGCCACTTTATTTTTGGCAAAATACGATTTTTCCGCCGTGGCTCCTTACACTATCGCAGCAACACTCGTTACTGCACTCGTTGGTGTTTCTGGAGCGCTTATCAATCCTATGATTCAACCGCTGACGCGTTACTATAGTGAGGGGGAACATCAAAAAATCACATCCCTTATGATAAAGTTGATCTGGGCTATTTTAGCTTATGCAAGTGTACTTAGTGGATTTATTTTATTGTTAGGGGATTATTTTTTTGAATTTTATTTAGGGACCCATACTAACAATCTAGTTAAGACTTTATTTACTATGCTTTCAATTGTTAGCTTGTTTAGGCTTGTTGGTATGGCTTTTTTTGTCGTACTCATTTCTCAGGGCCGGACAAAAGAAACATTAGTGTATCCTATTTTGGAAGCAATTATCTATATCATATCTCTACTTGCTTTTCTTAAAATATATGGGGTTATCGGCATTGTGTATTCGATTTGTTTCTCGGGGATTGTTATCTTGTCTGTATACTCTTTGTATTTAATAAATAAAGTATTAGTAATTAAAATTCATTGTTTATATTTGGCGAGCGTAACAATAGGGTTACCTAGCGCGATTATTGCGTTAATCTTCATGAACATAAATTAATAAAATTGTAGACATAATATATGTATTTCTATTTTAAAAATAAGTTTAAATTCCCGATGTGGAAATTGATTTCTTTTAGTTTATATAAGTGGCAGTTTGCTAGATTTGGTAATAATACATTTATTTCAAATCCTTTAGCTATTTATGGGAGTGAGTCAATTTCAATTGGGCATAATGTATTTATTAGGGATGGTATTCGCTTAGAAGCAATCAACAATGATAATTCCGAGCTAACTATTTCTATCGGGAATAATGTAAATATTGAGCAGAATGTGCATATCGCAGCACATCATTTTATTCAAATTGAAGACAATGTAAGTATCGCTGGACATTGTTCTATTGTTGATATAATTCACCCATATGATGATTTATGTGAAAGAGGAAGAATTGGAGACCGTATTAGTCCAAAGTATACTCCTGTTAAAATTGGTAAAGGGACTATGTTAGGTTTTGGTGTTCATATAAACCCTGGTGTTACTATTGGAAAAAATTGTGTTGTTGGAGCTCATGCTGTTGTAGTGAATGATATTCCAGACTTCTCCATTGCTGCGGGAGTACCAGCAATTGTAATTAAGAGAAGAATGCAGAAACTCACGAGTGGGTAGCTATAAAATGACACTTTTTGAGTTTTATTGTAAAAGCAAACGAAAACTATCTATGCTGTCATGGCGACTTTTCTTTTCCCATGGCTTTTATAGTTTTGGTCGTAAATCATTAATACACAGTCCCGATAGTATTGAGGGAATGAAAAAAATATCGATTGGTAATAGCTGCTTTATTATGAAAAATGCTTGGTTATTGGCCATTGATACAAAAATTGAACAGAATAAACCTCGTTTAATTATTCAAAATAATGTCTATATTGGGCGTAATTCACATATTGTAGCAAAAGAAAAAGTAGTAATTGAAGATGGTGTTTTGATCGCTGATAAAGTATACATTTCCGATAATTTACATAATTTTGATGATGTTACTATACCGATTAAGCTGCAACCAATTATTAGTTGTGGCCATACTGTGATAGGTAGCGGAAGCTGGCTGGGAGAGAATGTTGCGATAATCGGGTGTACAATTGGTAGAAATTGCGTCGTGGCTGCTAATGCTGTAGTTACTAAAGATGTACCAGATTATAGTGTAGTTGCTGGGGTACCAGCTAAAGTTATCAAACGATATTGTTTTGATAATAATGAATGGGTAAAAGTGTAGAGCTATCGAATGAAAGTCGGATTTATAACTGTTTTATACAACAACGTTGACGTATTAGAAGATTTTTTCCGAAGTGTATCAATCCAAGTTGGTGTTAATTACACCTTGTATGTGATCGATAATAGCGATGGTGATGATGTTATAATTGCAGCTCGTATACTAGCGAATGAACATAGCGTGAAATCGGTTTTCTATAAGAGTGAATATAATTGCGGTGTTGCTAAAGGAAATAACATAGGTATTGAGTTAGCTCTAAGTGATGACTGTGAAGCTATTTGTTTGATTAATAATGATCTAATTTTTGATGAACCGACAGTTTTTAAAAAATTGCTATCCAAATTAGAAAATAATGATTTAGTTTCGCCATACATAAAAGCTTACCCGTCTAAGGATTGGTGGTTTACAGAAGGATACTTTGATCTAGTTAGAGGAACTACTCCTCATAGTGGATGCCGGCGTAAAAGTAATATACCTTACGCACCTACATGTTGCTTGATGGTTAAGCGAGAAGTCTTTGAGCGTATTGGTTTGATGGATGAATGGTATTTTGCTTATTACGACGATAGTGATTTTGTTTACAGAGCTTATCAGCATGGTTTTAAGTTAGATTCTGATAGCGAAAATATTATTTATCACAAAGTTAGTTCTTCAACGGGAGGAGCTGAAAGTGATTTTAGTATTTATTATGGTAATAGAAATAGAGTTTACTTTATAAGAAAAAAACTTCGTAAAACATTACCACTACTCTATACATTAGGAACTAGATTTCTAATGTTGTTATCTAGAAGAACTGTTAAGCAAAAGAAATTAATAATTAAAGCTATTCGTGATGGTTTTAGGGCCTAAGTGTGTTTAGCCGACAATTTCTTACTTTTCTTATTATTACCACTGGTTTTGATTTACTGGCATTAAACTTAGGGTTTGGTGCTATTCGTATCTCTCTATTTCTGTTTGCGTTTGTATTTTTTTTATTAGTTTTAAAAAAGCAAATTTCTTTTAATACTGTTGAGTTTATAAGCTTTTTTTTGCTTATATTTTCAATGTTTATAACCTCTTACTTTTCATCATACATGTTAAGGAGTATTGCTTACATCGTATGGTTCTTACTTTGTTATTTATTGTATTTTTCTGTCTTTCGTTCTCTGTCTTGTCGTATGACAGAGAGTGCAATAAATTATGCTGTTCGAGATGCTGGTCGCATTCAAATTATTCTCACGGCGCTGATGTTCTTTATGGGAGTTGAGCGACCTGCTCTTTTATATTATGAACCTTCATATATGGCCATTGCCTTAGTCCCCTACATATACTTGTCTTTGAAAGGGATTCAAGGAAAGGGGGTCTTTAAAAGTTTAGATGTATTATTAATTTTTATTTTGCTGTTTGTAACTAAGTCTGCCAACTTAATCTTACTTCTCGCTTTAAGCTGTGCATTTATATTTTTCCGATTCAAATTAACGTCGTTAGTATACTCCTTAATCGCGGTAGTAAGCGTTTATTATTTTACTATTTGGTATGCTGATAATAGCGATGATTTAATTGCGATTACGTTTAAAAATATGCATGCCTCGACAGATTTACTAATTACTGTTATCGAAAGAATGGGCAATCGTTGGCCTCGTTTTCTATTGGGGCTAGAAGTTGCTAGCCAGTATTTATATACGGGGGTTGGGCTTGGTACTTTTTCGGATTTTTCATTAACTTATATGCCGCAGTTAGACTACTCGAAAGGTTTTGAATGGCTGGAGCCGAGAGGTTTTCCTGTTACTAATGTATTCTTAGAGTTGGTAACAGAGGGGGGACTATTCGTTCTGATATTTTGCATTATTTTTTTAAATATAGTGCTATTGAAGCCTGAAAGCTTTAATTCGAATCATGTTATTTGGCGCAATCTTTTAGTTGTGATGCTCTTCATGTTGTTTGTTGAATCTAGTTTGTTGAGACCATATGTTTGGGCATATTTAGGAATATTTTCGTCATTTAAGGTATTTAATCAGAAGAAAAATGGAAAGGTCAGTGAAGAAAATTTTAGTTGATGCTCGATGTATTTTTGACTCCGGAATAGGAATTTATTTACAAGAAATATTAATGCAATTGGGGAAGTCAGAATGTCAATTATCTTTGATCGTGAGAAAAGAGCAAGAAGCTAAGGTGCGACAACTCGATATTCGTATCTCGGAGTTTATACCTGTTGAATTTGGACAGTTTTCGCTTAAGAACTTGTTTTCTTTTTATCAGATTATAAAGAGAAATCAGTATTACTTTGCGCCGTCTCTTTCTATTATGCCGTTATCTCTTTCTTGCACGAAGATAGTTACAATTCACGATTTATGCCCTTTTGTTTATAAACGTTTTTTTGGCTTTCGATTAGCTTGGAGTTATTGGTTATTAGCATTACAGCAAGTAATTACTGCGAACAAAGTTATTGCTATTTCAAATTTTACTAGGAATGAACTAATACGAGTTTATGGAAGTTGGTTATTTAAGAAAATAACAGTTATCCCAAATGGACTTTCTCGTAGATTCGAGCTCACTTCTGATGAAGGAAGTTCTCGTGTAACTTCTAAACCATTTATTTTATGTGTAGGCAATGTGAAACCTCACAAAAATATTATTAATTTCATAAACTTTTTTACTAAGCATGAAGACTTAAAAACGAAGTATAAATTAGTTATCGTAGGACAGAATGAAGGTTTTAAAACTGGCGTTGAGCAAGAGTTAATTAATGATGAATATTGCGAATTCACGGGATATGTATCCGATGAAGAGCTTTATTTATTGTATAAAAATGCTTCCTTTTTCGTATTTCCCAGTCTATACGAAGGTTTTGGGTTACCTTTACTTGAAGCGATGTCTTTCGATATTGATATATTGGCTTCTGATATTCCAGTTTTTAAAGAGATCGCAGGAGATTCAATTGAATATTTTGATCCAATTACCTTTGATGGCTTATACAGCGCAATTATGAAAATTGAACAGATGCCCAGTGAAAATAGATATAAAGATGTGTTGGAATATTATTCTTGGAGCAATGCTCAAACAATTTTTATTAGAGATGTATTGAAATGAAAATTCTGCAAGTTAATAAGTATTATAGTCCTGATGTTGGTGGTGTAGAGACTGTATGCCAACAATATACTGAACTACTGGGCTCAGAGCATGATGTTACTGTTTTAGCTATTCACAAAAGTTTTAAGTTATTTACAACAGTAGAAAATATTAATGGAATAAAAGTGATAAGATGTTCATCACTTGGAACTTATTTTTCAATGCCTGTTTCTATTTCATTTATTTTTTATTTTTTGTGGCATTTATATCGAACTAATTTAGCTTATTTTCATTTGCCTTGCCCATTAATCGATTTAGCATACGCATTAGCTTGCTTTAAACGCAATGTATATGTCGTATGGCATAGTGATATAGTAAAGCAAAAAAAGCTAAGAAAACTCTTAAGTCCTTTATTAAAGTATACGTTAAAGAGGTGCCGCAAAATTCTTGTTACGTCACCTAATTTAGTGAAACATTCACTCTTTCTACAAGAATATAAATCTAAATGTGAGATAGTTCCTCTTTCTGTTAATGTAAAAAAAATACGTGAGACAGGTGGAAGTGAGGTTGTCACTAATATTTTTCCTGATTTAACCAACATAGATGCATTGTTTTTTGGCCGACTTTGTTATTACAAAGGTGTTGAAACACTAATGGAAGCAATTGTTTCGTTAGAAAAGTCTGGTGAGAAAGTGAATATAGTCATCGCTGGTGAAGGAGAGTATTCAGAACATATTCAAAGAGTAATAGATGATAATCAGCTTGCTAATGTTTATTTTATAAGACGCTACTTAACCGTAGAAGAAAAATATAGCTTACTTAAGTCAGCTAAAATTTTCCTGTTTCCATCGGTTGAACCTTCAGAGGCTTTTGGTATTACGCAGCTAGAAGCTATGGCCTGCGGGTGTCCTGTTATTAATACTTTATTACCTTCTGGGGTGCCTTGGGTTAGCGTTAACGGCATGACAGGTTTATCAGTTAAACCTTATGATGTAATTGCTTTGAAAGAAGCAATACTTAAGTTAGTTGATGATAAAAAGTTGCTAAATGAATACTCGAAAAATGCAGTAAAGAGGGTTGATAGCTTGTTTTCAGACGAAGTTATACATTCTCAAATTAAGAATTTATCAATAATAGATTAAGATACAGTAATTGAAGATTAAGGATACAATATGTTGATACCTGTAATTATGGCAGGAGGCTCTGGCACTCGCCTATGGCCACTCTCTAGGCAATTATTTCCAAAGCAGTTTTTGAAGTTAACTAATGAAAACTCAATGCTGCAATCAACATTGAAGAGAATCAGTGAAGTAGATACCTTACCACCAATAACTATTTGTAATGAAGAACATCGATTTGTTGTAGCAGAACAGTTACGCCAAATAGGAGAGTTAGGGAAAATAGTCTTAGAACCTATTGGAAAAAATACAGCACCTGCAGTCGCGTTAAGTGCTTTGGTCGCGCTTGAAAATGGTGATGATCCTATTTTACTAGTTTTGGCTGCGGATCATGTCATTGAAGACGAGAGTCGATTTAAGGAAGCCATAGTTCACGGACAGAAAGTTGCTGAACAAGGTAAGTTAGTTACATTTGGGATTGTTCCTCAGAGTGCTCATACAGGATATGGCTATATCAAGCAAGGGACGAAGGATGGTGAAAATTCTTACAAGGTGGATAGTTTTGTTGAAAAGCCCGATGCTAATACTGCGCAAGAATATTTAGATTCGAAAGAATATTTATGGAATAGCGGAATGTTTATGTTTAAAGCAAGTCGTTATTTGGAAGTTTTAGAACAATTCAATCCCGAAATTTTATTATCATGCCGAGCTGCTTTAGGGGACTCAAAAAGTGATTTGGATTTTATTCGGGTAGATGCTCAGCAGTTTGGAAAGTGTATTGATGAGTCTATTGATTATGCTGTAATGGAGCCGTTGTGTGAAGAAGATGCTGCTGCCGTTGCTGTTATTCCTCTAGATGCAGGGTGGAGTGATGTTGGAAGCTGGGCGTCTTTACATGACACAATGCCTAAAGACAACGAAGGTAATTATTTCAAGGGGGATGTTATATCTCATCGGACTAACAATACCTTTGTTCATTCTGATAATCGTTTAGTGGCGACTTTAGGTGTTAATGATTTAGTGATAGTTGATACACCGGACGCATTATTAGTGACAAGTATTGAAGCTAGTCAAGATGTTAAAGAAATTGTTAATAAATTAAAGTGTCAAGGCCGCTCTGAAGCTACAATTCACCGAGAAGTGTATCGTCCGTGGGGAAAATATGATTCGATTGATAATGGACAGCGTTATCAAGTAAAACGGATCACAGTGAAGCCGGGAGCTAAACTGTCGGTTCAAATGCATCATCATCGAGCTGAACATTGGATTGTTGTATCGGGTACTGCGAAGGTTACGAATGGTAATGATACATTTTTAGTTACAGAGAATGAGTCTACCTATATTCCCGTCGGTGTTATTCACGCTCTGGAGAATCCTGGAAAAGTGCCCTTAGAGCTTATTGAGGTTCAATCGGGTTCCTATCTAGGAGAAGATGATATTGTTCGTTTTGAAGATAGATATGGTAGAACAGAATGATGAATCGTAGCGATATAGTAATTCGTGATAGTGGTGTTATATTTGGCACTAGTGGAGCTAGAGGACTAGTGGCACAATTCAGCTCAACAGTTTGTAGTGCTTTTACTCATGCGTTTGTTGGTGTTTTACGTAAAAAATTTCAATTTGAAAGTGTCATGGTTGGTATCGATAATAGGCCAAGCAGTTATCAGATGGCACAAGCTATTTGTTCTACTTTAGTAAAAATAGGTATTAAACCTATATATTGTGGTGTATTACCGACTCCCGCTCTAGCATATAGTGCGATGCAGAAAAATATACCATCAATTATGGTAACAGGTAGTCATATTCCGTTCGATAGAAATGGTATTAAGTTTTATCGTCCGGACGGCGAAATTGATAAAAATGATGAAAAAAATATTGTCACTGAAAGAGTAGAGTTTGAACATATATTAGAGCTTGTGTCGTTAAATCAAGACTCAGGTGCAATTGAAGAATACACCCAGCGTTATTTATCTTTATTTTCCAAAGATGTTTTAAAAGGAAAGAGAATAGGAATTTATGAACATTCTAGTGCTGGTCGAGATATATATAGTAGCTTATTTTCTTCTTTAGGAGCTGAAGTATTTTCATTAGAGCGGACTGATGAGTTCGTTCCAATTGACACTGAGGCTGTAGCTGAAGAAGATTATGCTAAAGCTAGAGCATGGGTAAAAGAATATAGCCTTGATGCTGTTTTTTCTACAGATGGTGATGGTGATCGTCCATTAATTTCGGATGAAACAGGGGAGTGGATCAGAGGTGATATTTTAGGCTTGCTATGTGCTGAAGCGCTTAATATTGAAGCTTTAGCTATACCTGTAAGTTGCAATACTGCTATAGAGAAGAGTAAAAAGTTTGCTCGAATATCTCGTACAAAAATTGGTTCTCCTTATGTTATTGCAGAGTTTGAAACGTTAAAAGAGAATTATCATTCTATAGCTGGTTTTGAAGCTAATGGGGGATTTATATTAGCTTCGAATATTGAAGTGAATGGGCAGAGCTTAGCTGCTCTTCCAACCAGAGACGCTATTTTACCTGCTTTAATGCTTTTGACTTCAGCTATTGATAAGACAATATCTCAATTGTGTAGAGAGCTACCCAAACGTTATACGTATAGCGATAGAATTAAAAACTTTCCAACTGAATTGAGTAAACGAATAATTAGTGATGGATTGAAAGAGCCTGAAAAATTGCTTAGTAAATTGAAGATAAATAGAAAAGTTAGTTCGTTGAATTCAACAGATGGACTTAGACTTGAGTTAGAAGATAGTACAATAATACACTTACGCCCATCTGGGAACGCTCCCGAGCTTAGGTGTTATGCAGAGTCTGAGAATAACGAGTGCTCAAAACTGCTTGTTCTTGATGTGCTTGAAAAGGTACAAAATCTTCAATCAGAGATTTTTTAAGATAGGAAATATGTCTGTTTTAGTTACTGGTGGTGCTGGTTATATTGGCTCACATACGTTAATTGAGTTATTGGCTGTTAATGAAAAAGTAGTTGTTTTAGATAACTTATCTAATTCATCTAAAGCAGCTATTGAACAAGTTGAATCAATCTCCGAGAAAACAATTACCTTCTATGAAGGAGATATTAGAGATAGTTATTTGCTTGACTCTATATTTTCAGAGCATAGTATAAATTCGGTCATTCATTTTGCTGGTTTAAAAGCGGTTGGTGAATCTGTTGCTAAACCGCTTAAATATTATGAAAATAATGTGGCTGGAACGATAACGCTTTGCGATGCAATGGCGAAAGCAAATGTCAAAAATCTAGTGTTTAGTTCATCTGCTACAATCTATGGTGATCCAGCAAGTTTACCTATCGATGAGAGTTTTCCGCGCAGTGCTACCAACCCTTATGGGCAATCAAAATTAATGGTTGAACACGTGCTTGAAGATTTAGCTAAATCTGATAAGAGTTGGAATATAGCTATATTGCGTTACTTTAATCCTGTTGGTGCGCACGCAAGTGGCATGATTGGTGAAGATCCAAATGACATTCCGAATAACTTAATGCCATTTATATCGCAAGTAGCAGTTGGTAAACGCGATTGTTTGAGCGTTTTTGGTAGTAATTATAATACACATGATGGTACAGGGGTTCGTGATTACATTCATGTAGTCGATTTAGCCCGAGGTCATCTTAAAGCACTTGAAAAGTTAAATACAGACTGTGGTTTGGTCATATATAATCTTGGAACTGGCCAAGGCTATAGCGTGTTAGATATGGTGAAAGCATTTGAAAAAGCATGTGAGAAGGCTATCAATTACAAGTTAGTTGAGCGTCGACCGGGTGATATAGCTGCATGCTATGCTAATCCTGATAAAGCTGCTAATGAACTTGGGTGGCAAGCAACTCACACACTTGAAGATATGACCGCTAGCAGTTGGCATTGGCAGTCTCAGAACCCAGATGGGTATAATTCTTAATTATATTAATAGCGGCGCTAGCCGCTATTTTTTTATGTTCAGGATGAACGATATACGGTGGCGCCATGGATGGCAAAGAACTGATGTAGAAAACAAAATGGAATTAATAACAAAACTTAATTATTTGTCTCAAGAGCAAAAACAGCACTTCATTGACAATAATATATCCAGAACCGTTGCTGGCTCATCACTGGAATTGGATTATTCGAAGCAGAATATTTCTAATGTGGCGCTGGATACATTATTTGCTTGGGCTCGAGAGCTAGGCATTGAGCAAAAACGTGATGCGATGTTTTTTGGTGAGGTGATTAATCACACCGAAGGGCGTAGTGTTTTGCATAGTGTTTTACGCGCGACTAATGAGTGCAAGAAAGAAGTGCTTGGCGCTGAATTAGCAGATGAGGTTATCGCTACCGAGCAGCAAATGTCTGCGTTGGTGGGGGAGATAACCAACGAACAAAGACTTGGTTTTAGTCGGCAGCCAATCAAAGATATTGTTGCTATTGGTATTGGAGGGTCTTATTACGGTCCTAAAATTTGTGCGCAAGCACTTAAGCCTTATGCAAATGATACCGTTAAAGTTCATTATGTGGCTAATGTTGACGGCGGCGCTATCGAAGAAAAGATTGCGCTACTTGAGCCAGAAACAACTTTAGTTGTCGTGATCTCTAAGACCTTTACCACACAAGAAACATTACTAAATGCTAATTTCTTTAAGCAGTGGTTGCTTGATAGTGGCTGCTCTTTAGCGCAATTAAGCAAGCACCTAATTGCTGTGACTAGTGCAACTGATAAAGCGATTGAATTTGGTATTTCGCAAGATAATATCTTGCCAATTTGGGACTGGGTTGGTGGCCGCTTTTCATTGTGGTCCGCTGTTGGTTTTCCGTTAGCCTGTGCTATTGGTATGGATAATTATCTAGCGCTCAAAGAAGGTGCTTATGAAATGGATAAGCACTTCCAGACAGCGCCACTTGAAAATAATATGCCTGTTATTCTTGGGCTCCTAGGTGTCTGGAATAGAAGCTTTTTAGGCTATTCAGGTCTTGCAGTATTACCTTATGATCACGCATTACGTGATTTTCCTGGTTATCTTCAGCAATTGGATATGGAAAGTAATGGCAAGCGCGTTAATCATCAAGGTGAGTTGGTGGAGCTGGCGACGGCGCCTATGGTGTTTGGTCAAGAGGGGACAAATAGCCAGCATGCTTTTATGCAGATGATGCACCAAGGACAAGAACCGATTCCTAGTGAGTTTATTTTGCCATTGACGCCGCATCATGGTCATGAAGAGCATCATAAAACTATGGTAGCTAATTGTTTGGCGCAAAGTGAAGCTTTGATGCGTGGCATTAGTTTAGAAGAGGTTGCTGAGCAGATTCGAACGCAAGGTTTACCCGAAGAAGAGGTAAAGCGCTTAGCACCGCATAAAGTGATGCCGGGCAACTCGCCGAGTGTCACCGTTACCATGGACAAATTAACACCACAAGCAATGGGAAGTTTAATGGCGCTCTATGAGCACAAGATATTCGTTCAGGGTGTGATGTGGGATATTAACCCCTTTGATCAATGGGGCGTTGAGCTTGGCAAGCAGATTGGTAAGGATGTGATGGCGAATATGAATGGCGAGGCTAGTTCGAATAATTTTAGTGCATCTACTCAAGGTCTCATAGCCAAATATAAAGGCCTAAATACAAAGAGCTAAACAGTTAATCTAAATACTTATTGGAATTAGATTTAAATAATAAGGTGTTGTCATAACACTATGACAACACCTTTTTTCGTTTGGAAAAGTAGTTACTTCTCCATCATCAACTCACGCACAAATTTCACTGGTGCGCTGCCGTAGCTTAGGAATTTATCGTGGAAGGCTTTAACGCTGTAATCGTCGCCTTTCATTTGCTTGTACTCATCGCGGAAGTCGTAGATATCGCGGTAGCCTGAGTAGTAACTAGTTAGCTGTACTTGCGATACAGTGGCGCGATGCCATTTGCCTTCGGCTTCGGCACGTTGTTGGAATGCGCCGTCCATCATTAACGACAAGCCTTGCTCCTTGCTGATGCCTTTGTTGTGGATTTCGTAATCTAGGATGGTGTTGGTGATTACGCGCAGGTTCCACTTGTAGTACATTAGCCACAGTTCAGGTTCGAAATCACCGTAACCTTCTTCTAGCATCATACGCTCGGTATAAACTGCCCAACCTTCAATCATTGCGCCGTTACCAAACAGGCTTTTTACAAGACTTGGCGACATATTTGAATATACCAGCTGCGTGTAGTGCCCTGGTACGGCCTCGTGAATGTTTAAAACTTGCAGCACCCAGTGATTGTATTCACGCAGGTAGCTTTCAGCTTGCTCGTCAGTCATGTTATCGAGCGGCGTTACGTTGTAGTAAGTATTCGCTTTCTTATCGTATGGCCCTGGTGCACTGATTGATGCACCGGCGAAGCCGCGCATATACTCTGGCGTTTCACGTACGACTAGTGGCTTGTCTTTATCTAGAGTGATGAGATTTTTCTCCATCACAAAGGCTTCAAGCGCTGGAATTTGCTTGCGGATTTCTTCAACGAAGTTTTCACGC
Organism: Psychrobium sp.; assembly: GCA_049607155.1. Lineage (GTDB taxonomy): Bacteria > Pseudomonadota > Gammaproteobacteria > Enterobacterales > Psychrobiaceae > Psychrobium. The sequence goes on along the minus strand of JBMYWG010000007.1, from coordinate 7,260 downwards.
TTAACATGCTTAACCGACAGCTTTTCAATCAGCTGGCTAATCATCGCCTGCTTGTTATTTGGCTTGGCAGTATTTGGGAAATACTTCGGCCAAAGCTTATCGGCGATTTTAGCCATCTCACCTAACACGGTTTGCTTGTCGGCTAGCGCTTTGTCATAAAGCTGTTTAGCGGATAAATCAGATTGAATATCTAACGCAAATTTCTGCTCGTATAATTCACTACCAATGCGGAAGCTACGAGCGCCATTCTTTTCTAAATCAGTTTTAAGGTTTTCTAGCCAATCAATGTGACTCATTACCGCTTGGCGCGCCTCTAGTGTGCGGGCTGCAAATAGTGCTTTCTCATCATCAGTCATTGAAGAGTTATTGGCTTTTTCGATTAAATCATCAGAGAAAATTCCTAATGCGCCTTTGTTTTGCATAATGGCTAACTTAGTGTGCTCTAAGGTCGGATTGTCGATATTGGCGCGAGCTGCGGTGTAATATTGTGGTACTGAGGTAAGGCGTTCTAATACTGAATCTAAACGCTCATCTAACGGTGCGTAACTACCATTAATAATTTGCGCGAAGCCGCCTGCGACATTGTATTGGGTAGGCTGCCATTGCCATGATTTAAAGGTCGTGATGTCCCACTCAATTGAATCTAATGTGTTGGCAATTAGCGCTAGATCGATGCGCATGCTAGGTGACACGCTATTAGTATCAATTGCGTCGAGCATTTTACGTTGCGTGTTTACGAAATCTAATGATTGCTTACGCGACGCGTCATTTGGAATAACTAACTCGCCAGCATATTTGGTGTAACCGCTATACAATGCCCAAGTCGGTGATAGCTTCCAGAGCGAATCGATAAATTGAGCTGAGAATACCTTCGCTTGTTGTTCGGCATTTATTTTGGCGATTGGAACTGCCGTTTCAACTGTTGGCGATTGACAGGCGGTTAAGGTGATACTACCAAGTGCGATAGCGATAGTACTGGCGACAAGCTTTTTGTTCATAAACTTTTCGTTCATAAGAGTTTCTCATTTATTATTTTATTGCGCCAGAGTGTAGCGAGTAACGCCCTCTTAAATCAACATTATTAACCATGCCAATAGTGGTGCAAAGATAGCGGTGAAGATACCACACAGTACAAGGGCGATAGAGCTAAAGGCTCCTTGCTGTTCACCAAGGTTAAGGGCCGCTGCTGTACCGATTGCATGCGCACTGGTCCCCATTGCTAATCCTTGGGCCTGTGGGTGAGTTATACCAACAAGCTTCATTAAAACAGGACCAAATACCGCGCCAAATAAACCGACGATAATGACTACGCCAGCAGCTAATGGCGGCAGACCGCCAAATTGCTGGCTAATTTCCATCGCAATTGGCGAGGTGATTGATTTGGGAAGTAATGACATGAGTAAGACCTCATCGTTGCTGATCACTCTAGCCAACAACAAGCCTGAACCCGCGGCCAACATTGCCCCGCCTAAACAACAGACTATTATTGGCAAGAGCTGCTTTTTTACGTGTTGTAATTGCACAAATAAGGGAATAGCGAGCGCGACAACAGCAGGCTCTAACAGTTTGACTAACCAACTATTAGCGGTCTGGTACGCTTTGGCATCAAGCGGAGTAAATAGAAAAGCGGGTATTAGTAACACGATGCTCCACAGTAACGGATTGGCAATGGGATGTGAAAATCTCGTTAATAGTTTTTTTAAGAAAAGGAAAACTACAATCGTCATCAAGCTATATAAAATCAGTTCAATCATTTGATGAGTCCTTGATTAGCCTTTGATAACAAATGCCTACTACCAATAACACCACGATCGTGCTGACAATGCTGGAAAGTAAAATAGCTAACCAATGTTGCAATAAAAGATCTTTGTAATTTAATAACGCTACGCCGACAGGGACAAAGAACATTGTCATGTAACTGAGCAATAAGTCACTTGTTGGCTTAACCCAGCTCAGCGGAATTACTCTGATAGACAGTGTAATAAACAGCAACACTAAGCCAATGACACTGCCGGGAATTGACCAAGCAATGAGATGCGTAACCCATTTACCAATTAGTAAAAAAGCAAGAATGATAAATGCGCTGCGCAACACCGGTATAAGAACGTCTTTGAATCTTCTTAATGGTTTTTCTGTCATATAAAACTTTTAAAGGCGCGTTAGTTGATGGCGTATAGAATGATGGAGTGTACTTCTCAATGACTTATTTAACCAGTGGAAAAAAGTCAAAAATATTGTGCTTAAACAACGCTAATCAATCGATATTTTTGTTGGTAATTTACTACATTACGGTAAATGTAAAAAAGCTGTAACTTTCCGCATAATACCTGAGCTTCACCATTGTAAAAGTAGGTGTTTTCATGGACAATGTGCGGCCTAAAAACATTTCATTTATTTAGTTGTCAGGAGTCAATATGACGTCACGTAAGGAATTAGCAAATGCTATTCGCGCTTTAAGTATGGATGCTGTCCAGCAGGCCAATTCTGGTCATCCGGGAGCACCTATGGGAATGGCTGATATTGCCGAAGTTCTATGGCGTGATTTCTTAAAGCACAACCCAGCAAACCCAAACTGGGCTGATCGCGACCGCTTTGTACTATCAAACGGCCACGGTTCTATGCTGCTTTATTCTCTATTACACCTCGCTGGTTACGATTTACCAATCGAAGAATTAAAGAACTTCCGTCAAATGGGTTCTAAGACACCAGGTCACCCAGAATACGGTTACGCACCAGGCGTTGAAACAACCACTGGTCCACTAGGCCAAGGTATCACTAACGCGGTAGGTATGGCGATTGCTGAGAAAACATTAGCAGCACAGTTTAACCGCGAAGGTCACGATGTTGTTGATCACTTCACCTACGCTTTCTTAGGCGATGGTTGTTTGATGGAAGGTATCTCTCATGAAGCTTGTTCACTTGCTGGTACTTTGGGTCTTGGCAAACTAGTAGCATTCTGGGATGACAACGGTATTTCAATCGACGGTGAAGTAGAAGGTTGGTTCACCGACGATACTGTTAAGCGTTTTGAGTCTTACGGCTGGCACGTAATCGCTGATGTAGATGGTCACGACAGTGCGCAAATTAGCGCAGCTATCGAAGCGGCTAAAGCGGAAACTAAACGTCCAACGATGATTTGTTGCAAAACAACCATCGGTTACGGTTCTCCTAACAAAGGCGGCAGCCACGATTGTCACGGCGCGCCACTAGGTCATGAAGAAATTGCCGCTGCACGTGAATTCCTAAACTGGGAGCACGCGCCATTTGAAATTCCAAGCGACGTTGCTGATGCATGGAATAATCGTGAGCAAGGTACTGCGCAAGAAGCCTCTTGGAATGACAAGTTTGCCGCTTATCAAGCAGCATATCCTGAGCTAGCTAAAGAGTTACAACGCCGCCTATCTGGTGAGTTACCAGATAACTGGAACGAGACTATCGATGCTTACATTAGCGATTTACAAGCTAACCAAGGTAACATCGCATCACGTAAAGCGTCGCAAAACACCCTAAATAAATTTGGTCCTTTATTGCCAGAAATGATCGGCGGTAGTGCGGACTTAGCACCGTCTAACCTAACTATGTGGTCAGACTCAAAAGCTATCACAGCGGAAGATGCAAGCGGCAACTACCTGCACTACGGTGTACGTGAATTCGGTATGTCAGCCATCATGAATGGTTTAGTGCTGCACGGCGGCTTTAAAGCTTACGGCGCAACTTTCCTAATGTTTATGGAATATGCGCGTAACGCACTGCGTATGGCGGCATTAATGCAGCAACCTGCTATTTTTGTTTACACTCATGATTCAATTGGTCTAGGTGAAGATGGTCCAACTCACCAACCTGTAGAGCAAATGGCGTCATTACGTTTAACGCCTAACATGTCTACATGGCGTCCATGTGATGAAGTTGAGTCGGCAATTGCATGGCGTCATGCGGTAGAACGCACAGATGGCCCAACATCATTAATCTTCTCTCGTCAAAATCTACCGGGTCAAGCACGCGATGCACAGCAACTAAAAGACGCTGCACGCGGTGGTTACACGCTAGTTGATTGTGACGGTCAGCCACAGCTAATTTTAATTGCGACTGGCTCAGAAGTTGCTCTAGCAGTTGAGTCAGCGGCGAAGCTTGCACAAGACGGCGTTAAAGTTCGCGTAGTATCTATGCCTGCCACTGATGTATTTGACGCGCAAGATGTCGCTTACAAAGAGTCAGTATTGCCAAGCAATGTAACGGCACGTGTTGCTGTTGAAGCGGGTATCGCTGATTACTGGTACAAGTACGTTGGTTTAAACGGCAAGATTGTTGGAATGACAACTTTCGGTGAGTCAGCACCAGCCGGCGAGTTATTCAAACACTTCGGCTTCACTGTCGACAACGTAGTAAGCACTGCAAAATCAATTTTGTAGACTAATATTGAGGGCCGCTGAAAAGCGGCCTTTCTTTTATGGGCTTTTAAATTTGTCACTAGTGTCAGCTAATGATGCTTGAAAGTTTATAAAAGAAAGATTTGTGTTACCGAGTTTGGGAGTCTAATGGCTAAGTTACGAATTGCTATTAATGGTTACGGCCGTATTGGTCGCAGTGTGTTGCGCGCGTTTTACGAGCGTAATTATTCTGAAGAGATTGAAGTGGTTGCCATTAATGAATTAGCCGAACCTGAAGCTATGCTTCATTTAACCAAGTACGACAGTACTCATGGCCGCTTTATTTTGCCAGTGTCACTCGATGAGTCTGCTAACGAATTACTCATTAGTGATGATCGCATTCGTCTATTCCACGAAGAAAATCCATGCGATCTGCCGTGGCAGGAATTAAATGTTGATATCGTGCTTGAGTGTAGCGGCGTGTTTAGCACCCGTGACGATGCCAAGTTGCATCTCGATGCTGGCGCGAAAAAAGTACTCTTCAGTCAACCAGCAGCTAATGATGTCGATAGAACAGTGATCTTTGGCATTAACGATCATTTGTTAACACATGATGATGTCATTGTGTCTAATGGTTCTTGTACAACTAACTGTGTGGTGCCAGTGATCGATGCCTTAGACAAGCACTTTAAAATTAAAGGCGGCACTATCACGACCATTCATTCATCGATGAACGATCAGCAGGTTATTGATGCCTACCATAATGATTTACGCCGAACTCGCGCTGCGAGTCAGTCGATTATTCCCGTTGACACTAAGTTAGCGGCAGGTGTTGAACGTATTCTGCCTGCGTTAAAGGGAAAAATGGAAGCGATTTCGGTGCGCGTTCCTACGGTGAATGTCACTGCGATGGATTTAAGCGTAACGCTTGATAAGCGCGTCGATATAGAAATGGTTAATAGTATGCTTCAAGCTCAGGCCACTAACGGCTTGCGTGACGTACTAGATTATACCGAGGCGCCGTTAGTTTCTTGCGATTTTAACCACGATCCACACTCGAGCATTGTCGATGGTACCCAAACGCGTGTCAGTGATGGCCATTTAGTGAAGCTATTACTGTGGTGTGATAACGAGTGGGGCTTTGCCAATAGAATGCTCGATACCAGCTTAGCCATGGGTGTAAAAGATTAAACGCAACTTGTTCGTTGAATTAGCTGCGAAATGAAATGTAAAGACGCCAGATGGCGCATGTTTAGTAAAAGGAAAATTGATGTCTGTAATTAAGATGAGTGATTTGGCACTAAGCGGCAAACGCGTGCTAATTCGTGAAGATTTGAATGTGCCAGTAAAAGATGGCGTTGTAACATCTGACGCGCGTTTACGTGCGGCACTACCAAGCATTAAGTTGGCGCTAGAGCAAAACGCTAGTGTGATGGTGATGTCTCATCTTGGTCGTCCGACTGAAGGCGAATTTGACGCACAGTATTCAATGCAACCTGTCGTTGATTACTTAAACGACGCACTAGAGGTTAATGTTCGTTTAGTTAGCGATTACCTTGATGGTGTTGAAGTTGCTGCTGGTGAATTAGTTATTTTTGAAAACGTGCGCTTTAACGTTGGCGAGAAGAAAAACGATGATGCACTAGCTCAAAAACTAGCAGCCTTGTGTGATGTATTCGTGATGGACGCCTTTGGTACAGCGCATCGTGCACAAGCATCTACACACGGCGTTGCTAAATTCGCACCTGTTGCCTGTGCAGGACCATTACTGGCTGGTGAACTAGAAGCTTTAGGTAAAGCCCTAGACAACCCAGCGCGCCCTATGGTGGCTATTGTTGGTGGCTCTAAAGTATCAACCAAACTAACCGTGCTTGAAAGCTTATCAACCGTTGTTGACCAACTGGTTGTTGGTGGTGGTATCGCAAATACTTTTATCGCTGCTGCAGGTCATGAAGTTGGAAAGTCACTTTATGAAGCAGATTTAATTGATAACGCTAAAACGTTAACAGCAAACGCACAGTCAAATGGTGGTGATATTCCAGTACCGACTGATGTTGTTGTTGCTGGTGAGTTTTCACCAAATGCAGCAGCGACACTAAAATCAGTAAGCGATGTTAACGATGAAGACATGATCTTTGATATTGGACCTGATTCGGCTAAAGCATTATGTGATATTTTAGAAAATGCAGGCACCATCGTTTGGAATGGTCCAGTTGGCGTATTTGAGTTTGATCAGTTTGGCGAAGGCACTAAGGCCATCGCACAAGCGATTGCTAACAGCTCAGCGTTCTCTATTGCTGGTGGTGGTGATACGCTAGCCGCAGTAGATAAATATGACATCGCCGATAAAGTTTCATACATCTCGACTGGCGGCGGTGCATTCTTGGAGTTTTTAGAAGGGAAAAAACTTCCAGCAGTGGCGATCTTAGAAGAGCGCGCTGCACAGTAACTTTTTTATGAGTCAGCGTTTGCTGGCTCTATTAGGGCATATTTAGCCCACTAAAATCGTGATAGGACAATAAAATGGCTTTAATTTCTTTGCGTCAACTTTTGGATCATGCCGCTGAATACAACTACGGTATTCCGGCATTTAACGTTAATAACCTAGAGCAAATGCGTGCAATTATGGAAGCTGCTGACAAAACAGACAGCCCTGTGATTGTTCAAGCATCAGCTGGTGCTCGCAAATATGCTGGTGCGCCTTTTCTTAAGGCATTAATGAATGCTGCTATCGAAGAGTTCCCGCATATTCCTGTGTGTATTCACCAAGATCACGGTACGGATCCTGACGTATGTCAGCGCTCTATCCAGCTTGGCTTCTCATCAGTAATGATGGATGGTTCATTAATGGCTGATGGTAAAACACCTTCGAGCTATGAGTACAACGTTGATG
>JBMYWG010000006.1:0-120672 GCA_049607155.1 Psychrobium sp. | reverse complement strand
AGCAATGGCTCCCCAAGCTGGACTCGAACCAGCGACATACGGATTAACAGTCCGCCGTTCTACCAACTGAACTATTGGGGAATTACTATTTTATGTGAAACCAATTCCTTTATCGCAATCAATAAAGCTTAAGTAAGAAATGGCTCCCCAAGCTGGACTCGAACCAGCGACATACGGATTAACAGTCCGCCGTTCTACCAACTGAACTATTGGGGAATCACAAAATCACCGGTGCAATCTTAGTTTTGGTAGAAAACTTTTGCCATTTAATTCAATAATTTGAAGTAAATGGCTCCCAAAGTTACTCTCGAACTAGTGTGAGATAAAGAGTGGATTAACATTGCTGTTATCTATTCTAATCTACAACGCCTAAAGTAAGCAATGGCTCCCCAAGCTGGACTCGAACCAGCGACATACGGATTAACAGTCCGCCGTTCTACCAACTGAACTATTGGGGAATCGATTGTCGGTGAAGACGGAGCGCATATTAAAGATTGGTAGCACAGCTGTCAACACTGGATCTTTAAAAAATGTCTGTTTGTGCAACAGTTAAACAAATAGAACTAGTTTTCGCCATTTCGTTTGTTTGATAATCATTTTTTAGATGTTTGGGGACCAGTTTTCAGTGTTTGTTAAATGACGAATTTGTGCGATTGGCGATAATCAACAGTGAAACGTCAAGAAATAAACAGGTGATCATATTAAAACTACGAAAAGATCCTGAGAAAAGATCGAAAAATGATGATCGATATTTTTTAATTTATTAAATTAATTTTTTTTGAGAATAATTTTCATCACCAGTGAATAAATCACAAACCCAATGAATAAAAGGGGTAGAGATGGTTATCCACCAAATCTGTGGATAAGTGTGTTTATTAAACTTTTAGAAGTCGATCAAAGCCCATGGTAGCGGGACTTGTATACATTTTTGATGTTTTTTGTTCAAAACTATAAATCATTTTATTTTCATACGGTTAGTTCAAGTCAATAGCCAGTGGATGGGTAGATTATGATTTGAGTCAGTCCCTCTTTAACCTCTTGACATTTAGTCTGACTTTTTATTGTCATATCGTTGGATAAGTTTTGCTCAGCCAATAATTTGGCACTTAACAACTCATACTGTATTAATTATCGAATAATGCCGCATTTTATAAGGGCTCTCTAATTGTCAACGATTAAATAGCAAGTTTTTCGATCGCTTTTTGCTTGTTTTTCGATCTCTGGCATTACTTAACATCTTGTAACGCAAATATGTGCACTCATCAGTGTATTTGAGTTCATTGTATTAAAGCAATCTGATAGGATTAGCTTCCTATTTTTTCACTGCGGCTTTTTGATGAATCCATCTACCTTATTAAACGCTCCGGTCAATTCAACGATCAAAAATATGACGATCCCGATGCTGTACGGCATGGTGCTAATGATGTCATTTTATATCGTCGATACGCTTTACGTCAGTATGTTAGGCACAGAGCCGTTGGCGGCGTTTAGTTTTACCTTTCCAGTAACATTTACCTTAGTCAGCTTAGCTATAGGTATGGGGATTGGTGTTTCTGCGGTAGTTGCGAAAACTCTTGGTGAGAATAATAAAGATCGCGCGCGTCAGCACGCATCCGTATCGATGGGTGTTTCGGCTATTTTGATCTTTAGCTTGGCAATGATTGGTTGGTGGCAGCACGATTTCATCTTTACTTTAATGGGCGCGAAGCCTGAGAATTTACCGCTGATCTATGACTATATGGCACCATGGTTAATCTGCAGCCTCATTATTATTATGCCAATGATTGGTAATTCAGTGATGCGTGCTTCAGGCGATACTAAAACGCCTGCCAAAGTGATGGGCATTGGTGCGGTGATTAATGCTGCATTAGATCCACTGTTTATTTTTGGTCTTGGACCTGTTCCAGCAATGGGGCTTCAAGGTGCTGTTATTGCCAGCATCATCGCTAGCGTGGTCAGCTGTATTATCGTGTTTTATCGCGTCACCCATACTTTTGACATGCTGGGCTGGGGATACAGCTTTGCACAAATTAAAGAGTCGGCGACAAAGGTGCTGGCGATTGGCTTACCAGCCGCTGCGTCAAACATGATGACGCCGATTTCATCAAGTATTCTAACCGCTATTGTAGCGACCTATGGTAGTGAAGCCGTTGCTGCCTTTGGTGTTGGTTCGCGAATTGAGTCCTTTGCTGTAATTGTCGTTTTGGCAATGTCGATGTCTCTACCACCGTTTATTAGCCAAAACTATGGTGCGGGCCACTATAAACGCGTTAAGCAAGCTTATTACTCAAGTATCAAATTTGTAATGGTTTGGCAGGCGGCCATCTATTTAGTGCTATTAGTGTTCTCTGGCATGATCGCTGAAGCTTTTGCGGATGATAAATCTGTAGTGGAGATTATCGTACTTTATTTAATGATTATTCCAATCGCTCATGGCTTTGGTGGCATCACTATCTTAACTAATTCGTCCCTTAACGCGCTGCACAAACCAATGGCGTCGGTGGGGCTCAACATTATTCGTCTATTCGTATTAATGCTGCCATTAGCTTATTTAGGTGGATACATCGATGACATTCGCGGCTTGATTATTGGTGTTGGTTTATCGGGTGTATTAACTGGTATTATTGCCTTGCTATTAATGCGTAAAAATCTCAAAGAATTGTTGGGTGATTGTGACGAACGCAATGACTGTCACGACACCGAACAAGCAAACTCAAAAGAACAAACGGCGGAATAACACCAATGACGTTTTCATTAGTCAGCGATTACCAACCGGCGGGTGACCAACCAAAAGCCATTGAACAATTATGTGATGGTATTGAAGCTGGGCTCGCACACCAGACATTACTGGGTGTAACTGGTTCGGGTAAAACTTACACCATGGCCAATGTCATTGCCAAGATGGGGCGACCGACTTTAATTCTTGCGCCAAACAAAACCCTAGCGGCGCAGCTTTATGCCGAGATGAAAGAGTTCTTTCCGCATAATGCCGTTGAATATTTCGTATCTTACTATGATTACTATCAGCCGGAGGCTTATGTACCTTCGACAGATACCTTTATCGAGAAAGACGCCGCGGTTAATGCCCATATTGAGCAAATGCGTTTATCTGCCACTAAAGCACTAATCGAGCGTAAAGACGTTGTGTTGATTGCCTCTGTATCGGCTATTTACGGTCTTGGCGATCCTGATTCCTACATGAAAATGCTGTTGCACTTCCGTCAAGGCGACATCATGGAGCAGCGCGCTATTTTACGCCGCCTTGCTGAGTTACAATATAAACGCAACGATATGGAATTTGCTCGCGGTACCTTCCGTGTTCGTGGTGAGGTGCTTGATATTTTCCCAGCTGATTCTGAAAAGTTCGCTGTTCGCGTTGAAATGTTTGACGATGAAGTTGAACGTATAACGCTGTTTGATCCACTAACTGGCGCAATGGAGCGTCAGGTTACGCGATTCACTGTTTATCCTAAGACGCATTACGTGACGCCACGCGAAACTATTTTAGGTGCGGTAGATAAGATCAAAGAAGAGCTGCGCGAGCGTAAGGTACAACTGCAATCGCTTGGTAAACTCATCGAGGAGCAGCGTATTAGCGAGCGTGTCGGTTACGACGTTGAAATGATGCTAGAACTAGGCTACTGCTCAGGGGTTGAAAACTACTCGCGTTATCTCTCTGGCCGTCAGCCTGGCGAAGCGCCACCGACGCTTATTGACTACCTGCCAAGCGATGGTTTGATTATTCTCGATGAGTCGCATGTCACCGTGCCGCAAATTGGCGCGATGTATAAAGGTGACCGTTCACGTAAAGAAAACTTAGTGCAATACGGTTTCCGTTTGCCATCGGCACTTGATAATCGTCCGCTAAAATTCGAAGAGTTTGAAGCAATTTGTCCGCAAGCGATTTATGTATCGGCAACCCCTGCCGATTACGAGCTAGAAAAATCAGGTAATGAAATTGCCCGCCAAGTCGTGAGACCGACTGGCTTACTCGATCCTGTGATTGAAGTTCGTCCTGTCGCAACGCAGGTTGATGATCTCTACAGCGAAATTATTGCGCGAACAGAAAAAGGCGAACGAATCTTAGCAACAACGCTAACTAAGCGAATGGCGGAAGATTTATCGGAATACCTCGATGAACATGGCGTGAAAGCACGTTATCTTCACTCAGATATAGATACGGTTGAGCGCATCGAAATTATCCGCGATTTACGTATCGGTAAGTTTGACGTACTAATCGGGATTAACTTGTTGCGTGAGGGTTTGGATATTCCTGAAGTGTCATTAGTCGCTATACTCGATGCCGATAAAGAAGGCTTCTTACGCTCTGAACGTTCACTGATCCAAACTATCGGCCGTGCGGCGCGTAATCTTAATGGTAAAGCTATCTTATATGGCGATACCATTACTAAATCGATGAAAAAGGCGATGGATGCCACCATCGAACGCCGCGCTATTCAAGAGGCATTTAACCAAGAAAACGGCATTGTGCCTAAAGGCTTGAATAAGAAAATCACCGATTATCTCGACGTGGGTGATGACGAAACCTTGGATCAAGTGGCGGAAGATAAAGCGACTTACCAAGCAATGTCTAACAAAGACATCGAAAAACAAATCGCTGATATCGAACACCAGATGTATGAGCACGCTCGTAATCTTGAATTTGAAGAAGCCGCCAAGTTGCGTGATGAAATTGAAAAGCTCAACGATGTTGTGTTGGCGCGCTAATATTTAAATCGTCTGTAAATCGTCAGTTTTATAAATTGAAGTATTGCCACTGCGCCGCCATAGAGGTGAGCGTCTGTGGCCACACTAGCATTTATCAACTCACTCATTTCCTCGCTAGCGCCAAACGCTTGCTCATAAATAATCTTGCCAATGATACCAAGTAAGAGAATCAGATAGGTTTCACCATCAAACTTAACTCGCTTACGCCACTTTTCCACAAGCGTTATTTGCGAGGCTTGTTCAACTTCAAATGAACGATGTTTAAGTCGCTTTTTGAGGCTATTGGATTGGCTCAATCCAAGCAGCGCGCCGTAGATAAATAAACCGTGTAAATAGCCAGATAAACCCACGTAATAATTGATGTCGGGATTGAAGCAATAAATTAATACACCGACTGCAAGGCCGTTGCTAATGGCAAGGGCAATAAAATGGCACTTGGAAAAAAAATGACCGACGAGCAATGTAGCGAGTAGCAAGCCGCCGATATTCATCAGCAAATGCCAGCCATTGGAATGCATTAAATTGCCAGTGAGTAAACGCCACCATTCACCCTCTGTAATAGCGTTGCGGCTGAACTCCAATAATGGCAGCGCCTGTGATTGCATCAAAAATAAGCCGCCACTAAGCAAGATTAGGGTTAACGGCATTAGCAGATATTTTAGCGGCACAGAAAACGACTTCATTAATTAAAAATCATCACAAATCACAAGGTTGTGGGCAGTGTTACACAAATTGGTAGCAATGTAACCCTGTGGTCGATGCGATTGGTGATACAATAACGGCGTTTTTAGCACTAGATAAATCATCATGAGTAAAAGAGCCCGCTGCCCACAATGTAACAGAGCCTTAGTTGCCTGTTTTTGTCACACGATTAGCCAGATTGACAACGAGCTGTCTGTGATAATTTTACAGCACACCAGCGAAGTGAAGCATGCCAAAGGTACAGCGAAAATCGTCGAGTTATCGTTAAACAATATCGATGTTTTTGTGGGAGAGGACTTTACGGATAACGATGAATTACTCAGAAAGCTAGCGGCTAAAAAAAGTTTGGTATTGTATCCGAAAGAGGATGCTATTTTACCGCAGAAACTCGCGCAACAAATCACACAAAGCAACGCATTGAAGCTAAGTGATTACCAACTAGTGGTTATCGATGGCAGCTGGAAAAAGGCGTTTAAAATCCTTCAACTCAATCCATTTTTATCTGACTTGCCAGCCATCGGTATCGATGCCGTCAATGAAAGCGATTACCGCATTCGTAAATCTTCCCGCGCTGATAGTCTCTCAACACTAGAGGCGATTCACGCGGTGCTAACCGCCGTGGAAGGTGATAAATTTGAAGGCTTGTTAACGAGTTTTAAAGCAATGGTGGATTTTCAAATCCAGTCGATGCCGAAGGATGTTCAAGGGCGGTATTAGATTTAGGTGAAATAATGATCGGAACCGTCACAGCTTAATGCTGTTTATCTGTACAGTTATAATAAGTTCTATGAATAATATTAAATTTTTGTGTGCAAAGCGTGCATGATGTTGCACGCTTTCCACACTATAGAATTTATAAATAATTGATTAATAAATGATAAATATTATATCTGTGCGTCATACATTGCATAGGTGTGCAATGTATGACGTAATGTACGCTTTCCACAAAGCATTTCAATGAATGCTTATGTGTTTATATTATCTAACTCTTTGACAAATATTGTATTTATTACTAATGTTTGTGTCTGTTTTAAAATTAATTGTCCGGTATTATTAAGCGTGCTGGATAATATACTGTTATATTGCAAATGGAGTTCAGGTGAAAAAATCTATATTTCTATCATTCTTATTATTCTCGATTAATTTGAATGCTGGTGGATATTACCAAAGTGTAAATCAGGGATATGATGTTGAAACAGGCCTATTCTTTTACCCTGTTAAGCACAAACCTGATTCAGGAGGCATGTTTTCTAGTAAATCAAATACAAGAATCAAGAACATTTTGATATTCGACCCTTTAACACAAAAACAGTCTTATCTTTTTGAGCGTAATAAAATCTGGGACATAAAGCATTTTAGCTTCGAGACAAGCATTAGCAAATCAAATGGAATTCAGTTTTTCGGTAGTGCTTATAATGTATTAAACAATCCAAGCTCAATTGAACGTAAATTAAAAGATCAGTTACTAATCATCACTGGTGAAAAAGACTCTGAAGACTTAACGATGTGGTACGCCAGTAAAACAGGCGAAAACTTAAAGGTGGTTCATCGTTTTCATAAGTCAGTAAAATGGCATATTGATCTAAAAAATTCGAAAATTAGGTTCATAACCCATAAAAAAGAAGTCTCGTTTAAGAGTATCGAGTGGTAGCAATATAACAAGCCAATCAAGTCGGACGTATAACAGTTGGCAGCGTTCACTTCGTTCACAATTATAGCCAACTATTATTCGCCGCTTATTGAGGCGTTATACGTATAGAAGATGTTTAATGAAAACTTTAATTGCTATATGCTTATTTGTATCTCCAATAATACACGCTGAAACTATTTGTCCTAACAATGCGCAAAGCGGATATCATCCGATGCCTGAGTCTGAATTTTCAACTGCTAAGGTTTTAGAAAATATTAGAGTTCTTCAGGATTATTTTGAAGGCAAGGAAAAGTTAGATCCTGAATTTATTTGGAGTACACAAATATTGATTGAGGGAACTTATCTTCGTAATGAAATTACGTTAGCAAAAAGTAATACTGAACCAGAGTATTTAACCAAAGCTATTAAACGTTTTTGTGACTTCATGAGTAAAAAAGCTTACTACGTGCATTAAATACAAAAAAAATAAAGGACAGGCGCCAATTTCTCATTGATTGTTGATATTTTGAGCTACCCTACTATGCTTTGATAACTTGAAATCGAGCGTAGTAGGAGTCGAGTATGACTAGGGCAAGACACCAGCTTATTGATTTATCAGCCACTTCGTATTATCACGTGATTAACCGATGCGTTAGGCGCAGTTTCTTGTGCGGTGATGACCCTTATACCAAGCGCAATTATGACCACAGACGACAATGGCTCGTTGACCGTATAAAACTACTTTCTTCTATCTTTTCAATTAATATCGCCGCCTACGCGATTATGAGTAATCACTATCACCTAGTGCTACAAGTCGATAAAGTCCATGCGGATATGTTATCAATGGATGACGTGATTGAGCATTGGTATCGCTTGTATAACGGCCACCCCATTGTTGATGATTATCTTGCTAACCGAGAAATGAGCGCTGTAAAGCTCGCGAAAAGCAAATATGGGACAGGCGCCAATTTCTTAAATTAAAGGACAGGCGATTTTTTCTTATTGATTGTTGATATTTTGAACGCGCCTACTATGCTTTGATAAATTGAAATCGAGCGTAGTAGGAGTCGAGTATGACTAGGGCAAGACACCAGCTTATTGATTTATCAGCCACTTCGTATTATCACGTGATTAACCGATGCGTTAGGCGCAGTTTCTTGTGCGGTGATGACCCTTATACCAAGCGCAATTATGACCACAGACGACAATGGCTCGTTGACCGTATAAAACTACTTTCTTCTATCTTTTCAATTAATATCGCCGCCTACGCGATTATGAGTAATCACTATCACCTAGTGCTACAAGTCGATAAAGTCCATGCGGATATGTTATCAATGGATGACGTGATTGAGCATTGGTATCGCTTGTATAACGGTCATCCCATCGTTGACGATTATCTTGCTAACCGAGACGTGAGCGCGGTAAAGCTCGCGAAAGTTGAAGAATATGCTGAGCTTTGGCGTGAGCGTTTATATGATATTTCATGGTTTATGAAGTGTCTAAATGAGCACATTTCTCGTGAAGCCAACAAGGAAGATAACTGTACTGGCAAATTCTGGGAAGGGCGATTTAAATCTCAAGCATTACTTGATGAAAAAGCGTTGTTAAGCTGTCTCGCCTATGTGGACTTAAATCCAATCAGAGCTGGCGTTGCACAAAGTGTCGAAGATAGTGATTTCACATCGATTCAAGAGCGAATAAAGCAATATAAATCTCACCGACGTCAACAGCGCAAAGCCAATGATGGTTGCAGTGTTTCATCTCAACCGCGTTCTTTACTCCCGTTTTCACCTGTTGCCAACACAAACGCTATTCCATTGAGCTACGGAGACTATTTCGAGTTAGTTGATTGGAGTGGTCGGCATATAGATCCTAAAAAATCAGGCTTCATTGATGAGAGTGTGCCAAAGATTCTGCTGGTGCTAGATATTGATACTGAAGACTGGTTATCAGCGGCTAAAGAGTTTAGACGGCAATATGGCAATTTTGCAGGCAGTGAAAATAATCTGCGTAATTACGCGCATCATCACGGTCGAAGTTGGTGTAAAGGAGTTGGCTAACTTTTAGTCACAACCTCTTTCATATCTTCTAAATCAGCTAGGATGCTGATGGCTTCATTCGCTTAAAATTGGATGTTTACAGTCATTAATTGCGAACATTACTATCACTCACCAATATTTTTCCATTCACGCAGATTTTTTAGTGATAAATCCAGTTGTTTTTGTATATTGTGTAGATGTTAAATCAATGAGATATTTATGCCTGTCCTAATTTTTCCCCCTTTCTACACTATAGAAATTATAAATAAATGATTACTAACTGATAAATATTATAGCTGTGCATCATACATTGCATAGGTGTGCAATGTATGACGCAATGCACGCTTTCCCCAAAGCATTTCAATGAATGTTTATGTGTTTATATTATCTAACTCATTGACAAATATTATATTTATTACTAATGTTTGTGTCTGTTTTAAAATTGATTGTCCGGTATTATTAAGCGCGCTGGATAATATACTGTTATGTTTACGGTCAACTATGGAAGATTTAATTAGAAGCATTTTCATGCAGAGCATATGGTGCTTTGGGATAGTTATAGGAATTCAGCATGTTATTTTAAAACCTTACGTTTTATATCAGCTGAAAAACAAACATAATGAGCTGTGGCGTGAATTAGGTTCACCTCATTTTTGGCAATCGAGGGAGTTTTCAGACGACTTCGTTAGATTCTCTAAAAATTCGTCTAAATTATTATTGGTTGAGCGAGATGGGAATAAAAATCTCTTAGCAGCACTAAAAGGTTACCAATTTATAGAACGCTTAGTTCAAATAAACTTAGCTGTATGTGCATTTTTACTTCTTATACTTTTGAGCTTTAAATTTTTATAATGCGCCTAGTATAAATGTAAACATAACAAGGACTTAAAGTCTGATTCGTAACGGTTGGCTCGGTTCCGCTTCGCTTCACATTTTAGCCAACTGTTTCTCACCGCTTAAGGCGGCGTTAGGCATCAGCACTAATTTGAGCACATGGAGTAAATATGAGTGATTGGGATTTTTTGCACGATATGCATAATGACGGTTATAGCCCTGATCAAATCGCAGATGCTGCTGCTTGTGGGTATAACCCCGACGAAGTAGATATAGACGCTTTAGGGTATTCTTCCGATGATTGGGAGATAATCGATCAAGACGAATATATTTCTGAACGTTTGTCGGTCAATCCTGAGCTAGTGACCATTTTTGAAAATTTAGTTGAAAATGCAGAGTCATTCTATGCATTAACGAATCGTTATTTACAAATTTGGGGAGAGTTAGGTGAGTTATTTGCTGAGATTGAATATGGTATAAAGCGACACAAGCCACATACTAAAGGTTCGGACGGTAAACTTGGTAATGATTTTATCGAGATAAAAACAATCTCACCTGAGAAAAATAAAGACCAAGTCAAAGTTAAGCGTGCAGGTAATTTTAACAAGCTTCTAATCATCAAAATAAACAAATATTTTACTTTTGAAGGGCACATCATTGCTCGTAAAGATCTGCCTAAAGGCGATGGCAAATATGCTACAGCATCTTGGTCTAACACGAAAAATTGTAAATAACGTAAACAATAGACACCGAAAAGCTTCTGAAAGAGACACCAGTGTAAATAAAATATCAACTTAGGACTTTTTAGACTATAAATCTATGGTGTAAAAACTTTTTATATACAAGGACGTATCTATGCGACTAACTCTCTTAACCTTAATTTTCGGCGTGATTCTGCTTGTTGGGTGTGATATTTCAACGCGCTACGCTCATCATACAAATACTACCATTGAAGACGGCATGAAAATGACCGTTATCACGGCTATTAAAAATGAATCGACCGTTATCGACTGTAAAGAAAGTGATTCTGGAGTTTGTTTCTTTAAAGTCGCTTCTCGACGTTGTTTTTTAGATGCTGGTAGAGAAACCTGTATTACCATTGATTTAGAAGACTTCAAGCTCGCTCAAGGAGAGACTAAGACGTTTGTTGGCAAAGACAATAACGAAGATTTCGTCCACTGCGCTTCTGCGACTGAGTTTGAAGTTGGGTATGTGTGTGAGCCTAAGTCATAGCACTTCTTAATCAATGCATATCTAAATAAGTATGAATATTTGTACTTTGCCTTTGAAAGTTGATAAAAGTATCAGCAGGTAGAACGAGTGTTACTCAAGTTTTACTCGTGTTGTAAATCAGAATAGAAAAAGGAAGTGCTTTGAACGCACAACAAATCGCTCGATACGTTATTGCATTCTCGTGGATTTACCACGGTTTGTTTCCCAAATTAATGCATATTGCACCTTTAGAAAGACTGATGACAGCAAGTTTGGGGCTATCAACTGAGATGTCGGACTGGGTGACTCGTTTTGCTGGGATAAGCGAGATACTTTTCGGGATAGTATTTTTTGTCTTTTATACCAACAAAACCCTCAATATTCTTAATATTATCGGCATGTTAGCATTACTTCTTTTTGTGGCGATTTTACAGCCGCAATTGTTAATTGAGGCTTTTAACCCAGTCACCACAAATCTTCCACTAATTGCCTTTAGTGTGATTCTATTACGCGCCAATGTTAACCAGAAAACGGAAACTCACCAATGATATTCCTCATTTTATTCGGAATTGGCATGTGTCTCTTCGGCTGTTTGATGATCGCAAAACCACTCACTTTTGCAAAAGGCATTACTGCCTTTAGTGAAAAACCGTGGTTTCACGCCTTTGAAATAGTCAGCCGTTTAACATTGGGTATCTTATTGTTAGTGTTTGCTGAGCAAACGTCCTATCCGTTAACAGTAAAAGTAATCGGCGCAGTGCTTTGTTTTGTCAGCGTATTTTTACTGGTCATTGGCAGCAATAATCATAAGAAGTTTGCTGCACTTACCACGAAAATTGGTCCGTATTTTAGACCGTTAGGCTTTGTTGCTGTGCTCGGTGGTATGGTATTGATTTATTTGGGATTGAATTAGAAGGAGTTTTGGATGCAAGAGTCCAGAGAGTTTAAAGATTATTTAACGCCGCGCCCAAAGCCGAGTGGTATAGATGTTTTGTGTGGCTTAAAACACTTTGCAATTATCACCTACGGGGTGCCTGCTGAGCGCTTTAATGGCATGTTCCCTGATCGATTTGAATTGGATACGATAGACATCGATGGCCAATCTTTTGGACTTATCTCTGTCGTTCCTTTTATCGATGTTGATTTCACTTCGGCGGTGTTTCCGTTTCCCAAATTCACGATGGGACAGACTAACTATCGCGTGTACATCATTGATAAGCAGACCGGAGAGCGATGTGTGTGGTTTATTGGCACGACACTCGATTCTTGGACGCTGGCTGTGCCACGCTATTTGTGGAATCTGCCATGGCATGCGGGCAAGGTAGCTTTTGATTGTTCATTGAATATCAGCACTGGCTTGTATGACAGATATTGCATGCAAACGCAGTCTGAATGGGCTGCCGCAGAGGTGGAGTTAAAACAGTCTAGCGACGATAAATTTGAATACTCTGGATTTCCCAACAAGGAATCGATGTTGGTTTATCTAACGCACCCATTAACGGGATTTTATTATCGTCGGGACGGGAAATTAGGAACTTATAGTGTGTGGCATAAAGAGCTAGCGGTTAATCCGGCAAGGTTAGAATCCGCTAACTTTAAACTGTTGTCGGATTTGAATCTGGTTACAGAATCAGAGCAGCAACAGCCTTATAGTGTGCTCATTGAGCCCATCAATGAGTTTACTATTTATTTACCGCCCAAAGTAATTGATTAGAACTAGGCTTTCAGAGAAAAACTACCAATCATGGCCGTCGATAAAGCGGGCGGTTTCGTAGTGTTCTTTTAAATCCGCTAGATATTGCTCACCGCCGTATTTAGCAATATCGTTGGCGAGTTGTGATTTTAGCTCGTCTATTGAATTAAACTCATCGATAAAATCATGCAGCCGTTGATGGAATTCATCATCACTCATGCCAGTGCAGTATGTCGTTAGGCAATTTTCTTTGAGTTGTGCAATATCAGTACTTTGCTTGATTAAGCGATACAGTATCCCTGCGCCATATACGCCAATTGACATTGTTAACCTCCGTTGTTTTGCAGCGTACAACTGATACACCGCAATCTTTCTCTGCGCTAAATCGTTGCCTTTCTGGCATCTAAATACTTAGCTGGCTCGGCAATTTCCAATAAATGACGCTTCACTAAATCTAAGCCACAAGTGGCGACGTATTGTTGGAAGTAGAGTCGGCCAAGTGGTAAATATAATGCGGCGGTGTTGATGTTGTCTTTATCGCCCCATGCAATCCACACTAAGCCCACTGGTTTTTCGTCGCTGCCACCACCTGGACCTGCGATGCCTGATACTGCTGCGCCAACATCGGCGTCGCTTACTTCGAGTGCGCCTTTTAGCATGGCGATAACGACGGGTTCACTGACAGCACCGTGATCGATTAGTGTTTGCTCCGGCACATTGACTAACTTGGTTTTCATGGCGTTAGAGTAAGTGACAAAACCAGCTTCGAAAGCGGCTGATGAACCTGCTTCTTTGGTGACTAATGAGGCCATTAAACCGCCGGTACAAGACTCGGCAAAGGTGACGGTTTTTCCTTGTTCTTCTAGTACATTAATGAGGGAGCGCGCCATCGAAATACGGCCTTCACCAATCACATGAGCGCCGAGAATATCCATTAGTTTTTGTTGCCAAACTAGTTTGTCGTCATGGCCTTGTTGATGATGGCTAGTGAGCTTTATTTCCAGCATTGGCATGGCGGCGCGATAGCCTAATTCAATGTGCTCTGGCCAATCTGGTAGTTGTGCATTAACCATGTCTTGAATGGTTGATTCACCAAGGCCGAATACTTGAAAACGGCTAACATCTGTCGTGTCGTTAATCGAAAAACACTGCTGAATATGTGGCAGAATTTCACTGCCAAGCATTTTCTTTAACTCACGCGGCACACCCGGTGTCGTGTAAACCTGACAGTTACCAACACGCATAGTGAAACCAACGGCGCTGCCAGCGTCATTGGGAATAATGTCACAGCCCGATGGCAGCATCGCTTGTTTTTTATTGGAATCACTTAAGGTGTAGTTGCGGCGCTGGCACCAATCGATTAGATGCGCCATCGCATCGGGATGCTCGCTAATTTCAACACCTGCGGCCATCGCAAGCGCCTGTGCCGTCATGTCGTCGACTGTTGGCCCTAAACCGCCGTTGATGATGAGGATGTCACAACGCTTAGCGTGACTAGCAATTTCATCCGCCAGCATCGAAAGGTCATCTTTGACGGTAACGCGGCGGGTTACTTCGAGGCCTAAACCGCCAAGTTCTTGGGCGATAAATGCTGAGTTGCTATCAATGACATCACCTGACATCAGTTCGTTGCCAGTGAGCAGTAGTTCTACGTTGAGCTTGCTTGCTTGCATCTTCCATTTCCAGCGGGTGTATAACGGCTTGAGTGTAACAAACAAGGCGATCTTATCGATAGATAAATCGTTAAATAATTGGAAGTTTTAAGTAGTTGTCGTACCATTAGCCATCTACAAATTTTTGGACAATCCCCATGGCGCAAAAAGCCACGATTTATAAAGCCGATGTTAACTTGGCGAACATGGATCAAGACATCTATCTCGATCAAAATCTAACCATCGCTCAACATCCGTCAGAAACATTGCAACGCATGATGCTGCGCATTGTAGCGTGGGCATTAAACGCCAATGAACAACTTACTTTTACCAAGGGATTGTGTGAAGAAGACGAGCCGGAGTTATGGCAAAAAAACTATAGCGACGAAATCGAGCTGTGGATTGATTTGGGCACACCAGACGAAAAACGTTTAAAGAAAGCAAGTGTCCGTTCAAAACAGGCGATTTTGTTTACTTATAGCAGTAATAGCGCTAATGAGTGGTGGAAGCAACACCAAAATATCGCGCGTAAATACAGTAATTTAGCCGTGTATTTTGTAAGTGATGACACGATGGGGCAGTTAGCGGCAATCGCACAGCGCACTATGCAGTTGCAATTTTCCATCAGCGATGGCGATGTGTGGCTCAGTTGTGGTGACTCTTCAATTCAGCTCGATATCACCTGTTGGCAAGAGGCAGCTGAGTAGCTTCTTTTTCAGCACTCTCTAAGATAGTAGGGAAGGTAAGACGTAAGCAAATACCTTCTTCGCTGGGCATCAATGCAATGGTGCCTTTGAGAGAATCTTTTACTAATTCTTCCACAATATACATACCAAGCCCTGTGCCGCCTTGATCTTTTTTGGTGGTATAGAAGGGATCAAATAATTTACTCGCTTGTTCGCTGGAAAGCCCTTTACCATCGTCTTTATAGGTAAGTTGCAGTTGACCGCCGAGCATTGTCGCACTGATATTGACGGTGCCATTTTCCATCGCTTCAAAACCGTGAATGAGACTATTCATAATGAGATTAGTGATAATCTGCGATATCGCGCCGGGCTTAGTATCGAGCACAATGTTGCTGTCGCAGTTGATTAGTACTTGATGTGATGTTTTGCCAATTCTTGGATTTAGACTCAGTAAGATTTCTTCTAAATATTCGCGCAAATTAAACAAGCGTTGCATGTCGGTGACTTGATCGGAAGAAACGGCTTTAAAGCTATGTACTAAACCCGCAGCCCGCTCCATGTTACTCAGGACAATTTTGGCACTTTTCTCCACCATGGCGGTGTAAGCATTAAGGTCACTTTTGGTTAACTGATTTTCAGCGATTCGCTTGTTTAGGCTTTCTGTCGCTTCAATTAGGTTTGAGCCACAGGTAACGCCTATGCCTATTGGTGTATTAATCTCATGTGCCGCAGCTGACACCATTTCACCGAGGGCAACCATTTTCTCAGCGTCTATTAGTTGTTGGTTGGCTGCACTAAGGCTTAGTTCGCTTAATTCTAATTCATCGGTACGCTCATTAACGAGTTCTTCTAGCATTTTTTGGTAGTGTTTGAGTTGTTGATTGTTTTGCTTTAGTTGCTGTGTTTGTTGCGCTATTTTTTCTTGTTGGACTAAGCGCTGGGAAATATCGAATACCGAGGCAATAAACAGCTTTTCAGATTTTATTTCAACTTTAGTGACATCGACTTCGACGGGAAATTCTTGGCCATTTTTCCTTACGCCTTGTACACGAGCGCCTTCTCGTAAACTCGCAAATCTATTGTTGGATTTATCAAACGCTTTGACTTTTTTATGGTGTCCTGCGCGCACATGCTTTGGCAATAATGTAACTAGGGAGCGACCGATGATTTCATGTTTTTCGTAGCCAAACATACGCTGTGCAGCTTGGTTAAACTGGACGATTTCTTGGGAGTCGTTAATGGTCAGTGTGGCAGTGGCGGTAACATCCAGCAGCATAAAATAATGAGCTTTGCTATCGCCGAGAATTTCAATGTCGTTGAGTAGTGCCTCTCGCTGTCGCTCAGTTTTACGCAAAGATTGTTTTAAGCGCAGAATAAAAACGGCGAGATGTCGCAGCACTGTATAACGTTCAAGGATTTTGATATTAGCAATTTTGCCATCGATGAGATTGTTGATAGTAGCGTCGACATCATTATGTTCACGCTGTTCGATGTTTTGTAAGGTATAAATGCCAATCATTAAGGCAACAATAAGGATTAGGCCGATGGCGAGGTTGAGTTTGGGGAAATTAAAGGAAATGTAAGCAAAAGCTTGTTGCAGTTCGTTTTGCGCCTGATATTTGGTGAAGTATTCTGCGGCGAAGAATAGGGTTAACAGAAGAATTACATCACACAGCGAGAGGGTCCATAGTACTTTTAAGACCAAGCGCTTATTAAGGTCAATAGTCATACTCTTCATGGGGATAGTCTCATTGATGCATTTGGCATCTGATTTTATTAACTACTTTTAACAATGGTTTAAAATGTTGATGAAATGCTTTGTGGTCAAGTATTTAACAACAATTCCAACAAAGTATAGACGGGAAAATGGACTTAGCAATTTACTAAGTCCATTTTTTATCGAGTGTGTGTTTTAGGCTTCGTTGATGCGGCTAGCTAAATAGGTAGGGTATTTGCGCTCGCTAGCGAGTCGAACGGCCTTTGCTGCAACGTCAGTCTCAATAAGAGTGTTATTGATAGCAGGCATGGAAAAAGGCGCTAATTCGAGGCTGAATTTTTCACAAATATCATTGTAAATCAGTGCTGTAGCATCAATGGCTGATGAGGCTTTTACAATTTCACTACGGGCATAAAATGGCGTGGAAAAGTCGACATCGGCTGCACGCAGGTCGGGATCTTTACCGGGTATTTGCTGAGCGCCATAAAGCGGAATACCGCCGATTTGGGCGCTGTCAAAGGCTGGAATAAAATGCGCCATAAAATCAATGGACTTTTGAGTTCGCGCGTTAGCAACCTCTGCTGGCCACTGGTGCTGGGCAATTTTACTGGCGAGTCCTTGTGGCAGCTCAGGCTGTGAAGAATCACTATCATTGCTCACTAGGCCATCGTCAAACAAGGTAATGTCTTTGGTCATGCCATGAATTTGGAAATAGCCGTTAGGGTAGGGGGTAAGCTGCGCCATGCCATTTGGCGTGCCACGCTGCCCATAGAAAATAACTTCAGGCCAGTGGCCTTCAACTTCATTCCATCGCGTGACGTAGGCGGCTTTAAATTCCACTAAGCGTTGCTCGTGGCAACCGATGAGATCGTCGATGCTGCCGCTCTTAAATCCACAGGCATTAACGAGATAGTCGACATTGATTGTATTAAAATCGCCACTATTATTTATCGTTAGCTGCCATCGATTATTAATGCGTTCTATGGCTTGAACGCGTGTATTAGTCATTACTTCGCAATGCGGCAATTGCTCACTGGCTAGTGTTGCGCTGGCAGCGAGTCTAAAGACATTAAGGCCATATTCTTCGACCAAAATCAGCGGAAATTTAATCTGCGCAATATCGAGTTTTTTAACGACTGGAATTAACCAATCGCTTGGTGTTTTTGCGATAGTCGGATTAGGCAACTCAAGCAGCGCTTCAACGTCCGCTTGTTCAAACACGTGATAATAATTAGCGGGATCGCCAATCATCCGATTGTCTTCACTCTCATTGACCAAGGATTGGTAATGAGACTTTAATAGCTCAAGTCGCGGTAATAGTTGCTCAAAGGTGCCGGGATCGCGTTTGGGAATGGCAATAAGTGTCGGGCGATAATCGGCACATTGCGGATAAAGCTTAAGGGTATCGATAGACTGTCTAAGTAGGGTTAAGCACTGCTCGTCATCGATTTCGCGATAGAGGTTACCGCCTGCATGAAGATGACAAATTGGCGGCCCGTTGACTAAACTTGGGCCTGCTTCAATAAGCACTGTGTCTAGCTGATGGCTAGCAAGTCCTAACGCGGCGGTTGAGCCAGCAATGCCACCGCCGATAATTGCCACTTTGGGCGTTGGTGATAATGTGTTGTTCATGAAACCTAATGCATTGTCGCTTAGCCTGATGGCATCGCGAGAATTTCTTTAATATCAATGGCGTTTTGATACGCCACAAAGCCAGTTTCTTTAGTAGTACGACCATACACCGCCATGCGATCAGATAATTCGTTACCTTCAATATCGGCGTGGCCTTTTACATGACTAATAGTAATGTGATTTTGTAATTGTTGATAGCGGGTGAAGCATTCTTGAATTAGCGCTAAATTCTTGATTGGCTCGTTTTTACCGCGCACCCAGCCTTTTTTCTGCCAGCCTGCAGCCCACTTAGTAATGCAATCAATAGAGTACTTTGAATCTGACAAAATCTGTACGCTTTTTTGTTGCGACACAAAAGTTTGCGCAAGTTTAAAAGCTTCTAACATGCCCAGTAATTCCGCTGAGTTATTAGTGCCATTGGCGTCATATAAGCCGTAGTACAAGCTAGTAGGGGTTCCCTGTTCATACACCGCGACACCCGTTCCGGCTTTGCCAGGATTTGGTGAGCAGGCGCCATCACAATAGATATCGACATCGGCTGAGGTGATTGCGCGATTGCTGACTTTAGGTTTGCTTGACGCTGGTGCACTCGCTTTACCGCCTTTTTCTAAAGAGCGTTTCATTAAGGCGCGCGTGTAGTTATCTTTAAACGCTTCTTCGGCTAGTTGTTTCGAAGCAAATCCCATGTATTGTGCGTCTGCTTGGCCGTCGATGTAGCTTTTGACTTCTGGCCATGAATCGAAAACACCAGTTTTCAATCCTTTCCATACCACGTAATGTTTTTTGCTCATTTGAATAAATTCCTAACCGTTATTGGAGGCAGATAATAGCGCTATAGCATTTAGTTACAAGTCTTATTTAACTAATGCTGTGGAGAAAGTAATCAGTGCGCTAAGATAAGCCGATTTTATAAAAATAATAACCTGTTTTTGTTAAGGAAAATGGTATGAACTTGAAGCCTTTAGCCGCCGTCTGTATGGCGCTGTCGCTGCTTGCTGCACCTGTTGCTAGTAGTTATGCGGCAAAGAAAGAAAACCCTCGCGCCGAATACATTCGCGCTAACTACACCAAATACGAATATCAAATCCCAATGCGCGATGGCACTAAACTTTTTACCGTTGTTTATTCGCCAAAAGATCGTTCAAAAACCTATCCAATGATCATGCAGCGCACACCTTATACGGTGGGACCTTATGGTAGCGATAAATACAAAACGCGCCTTGGCCCAGATGCGATGTTTGAAAAAGAAGGCTTTATTTTCGTATTCCAAGACGTGCGCGGTAAGTTCATGTCAGAAGGTGAGTACGTTAACATGCGCCCGCAAGATGCTTACAAACGCGGCAAAAAAGCGGTTGATGATGCGACAGACACTTGTGACTCCATCGATTGGCTAGTAAAAAACGTTGATAACAACAACGGTAAAGTGGGGATGCACGGAACCTCTTACCCGGGGTATTACACCTCTGTTGCAGCGATTAACAGTCACAAGGCGCTAAAAGCGATTTCACCACAAGCGCCAATTGCCGATTGGTTTTTTGATGACTTCCATCGCAACGGAGCCTTTGTCGTGCCGATGGCGTTCTTGTTCTTCGATACCTTTGATAAGCAACGTGAAAAGCCACACGCTCATTGGCCAGAGGGCATGAAACGTGAAACTACAGACGGTTATGATTTCTTCTTAAAACTCGGCCCATTGTCGAACGTTAATAAGAAATATTTCCACGGCAAGCGTCCATTCTGGAATGAGCTGACCGAGCATCCTAATTACGATGAATACTGGCAAGCGCGTAACATTCTACCGCACCTTAACAAAGTTAAGCCTGCAACCTTAGTGGTTGGTGGTTGGTATGATACCGAAGATTTATACGGTCCGTTAGAGACTTACCAATCGATGTCTAAAAACAATAAAAAAGACAACGTAAAAATGATTATGGGCCCTTGGTATCACGGTCAATGGAATCGCGGTAAAGGCAACAAACTCGGTGAAGCGGATTTTGGTTTTGATACCAGTAAATGGTTCCAAAAATCGGTATTATTGCCGTTCTTTAATCATCATTTAAAAGGCAAGAAAGATCCAAATTTAGCCAAGGCGACGATGTTTGAAACTGGTGCAAACCGCTTTAGACATTTCGATGCATGGCCACCGAAAAACGCTGAGAAAGAAACGCTGTTCCTCGATGAAAAGCAAGTATTGGTGGCGAGCAAACCTAAGCACAGTGAAAGTGCAAGTGACTGGGTGAGCGATCCAAACAAACCTGTACCGCATTCAGCAAAAATTAGCCGTGGTTGGGACAAGCCTTACATGGTTGAAGATCAGCGTTTTGCGGCGCGTCGTTCAGACGTATTAGTCTTTGAAACTCCAGTCATGGAACAAGACAAAACTATTGCAGGTGCCATTGATTTAAACCTATGGTTCTCTACATCACAAAGCAGTGCCGATATTGTGGTTAAGCTGGTGGATGTATTCCCAAGCATCAATGAAAATACCGATAAAGTTGATCGCGAAAGAGCTAATCGTCATGAGTTAGTGCGTTGGGGCGTTATCCGCGGCCGCTTTAGAGATAGCATGAGCGATCCTAAACCATTCGTGCCAAACAAACCGACTAAGGTGTCGTTTGAGTTATACGATGTGTTGCACACCATTAAGCGCGGTCACAAGCTACAAATTCAAATCCAAAGTAGCATGTTCCCGTTTATCGATCGCAACCCACAACACTACGTGGACAACATCTTTAATGCGAAAGAAGTCGATTTTGTTAAGGCAACGCACAAAATCTACCACAGTGCTAAGTACCCAAGTTCAATTAGCTTCGGCACTATTAAGTAGTTAATTCGATCACGAAAAAGCGAGTGAAAGTTCACTCGCTTTTTTATTGATAGGAGAAAAGTTATGAAAAAATCACTGTTATTACTAGTGACCTTAATGAGTTCTTTCACTATGAGCACACCTAGTTTTGCAAAAGAGCACGCTAGCGCAAAGCCAATTCATAACATGTTTGACGCAATGCGTGAGCACAATGGCGACAAGTTGTTAGCTCAGTTTACTGACAATGCGATATTGCAACGAGCTGGAAATGGCGGTGAGGTCAAAACCAATGATCTTAAAAAGTTCGCAGCATTCGTTTCAAAAACCGATAAGCATTTGGATGAAAAGTTATTAGCGGTTGAAGTTTCTATGAGCGACAATCTAGCATCGGTTTGGACACCATACGTGTTTTATCTCGACGGCAAACTAAGTCACTGTGGCGTTAATAGTTTTCAGTTAGTGAAATTTGATGATGACTGGAAAATTGTTTATTTGATTGATAATACTCATGCTGGGGATTGTGAGAAATTTATCGCGAAATACGCTAAATAACTCAAACTTGGCTTAACAATAGTGCCAGTGTAATTCACGCTGGCACTATGCATATTTCTAGATTAGCTGTTTTCAAGCGTTAGATTTGGAGCTATATCCTGTTTTATTTGTTGTTTTTTCGCCACGACAAATAATGCAGGGCTTAACAACAAGATGGTTGCGATTGAAAAAATCGTTCCAAAGCTAAGGCTAATGGCCATCGGAATTAAATAGAGCGCCTGTGTCGAGGTTTCAAACAGCAGCGGAAATAGTCCAACTGCGGTGGTCACCGCTGTAATGATCACTGGCCTAAAACGCGATAGTGCTGCCTGCTCAATTGCGCTATTCATATCTTCACCGCGTTTAACTGCAAGGTTGATTTGTACTAGCATGACGAACGCGCCATTAATCACCAATCCTGCGAGTGCTATCATGCCAAAAAGGCTCATTACACTCAGATCCGCGCCCAGTAAAATATGGCCAAGCAAGGCGGCACTTAAACAAAACGGGATAACGGCAATCACCAATAGTGGGGCAAGGTAGCTCTTAAAGTAGACGGCTAAGATGGCGTAAATTAGCGCGAGACTAATGAGCGTGCCATAAATAAGTGGCATATTGACCTTAGACTCTGCGCGCGCACTGCCGCCAAGTTCGACACTTAACCCGTCAAACTGATCGCCAAGCGCGGGAATTAAATCAAGTTCGATGCGGTTCATCACAGCTGTTGCATTCGCTGTTTGACGTAAAATACTGCCAGTAATTTCCACAAACTGCTGCCCATCAAGGCGATCGATGGCTGTTGTGGCAAGCGTGTGATTAATATTGGCGACTTGTCCTAAAGGAACCTCTTGGCCATTGGGAGCGGTAATAATTAGATCTTCGATGTGACTCGCCAGTGGACGCACGGCTTTGTCCATACGCAGTTTCACTTTCACTTCATCACCGTTAATAATTTGGCGATGCAGAGTATCGCCGTAGAAGATTGAACGTACACTACGCCCTAAGCTGTCGCTGTCAAAGCCTAGTGATTTACCTAATTGATTCACTGTTAAATCAAGCTGTGGCTTGCCGTCGACTAAGGCGCTGTCGACATCGGCAACGCCTGATACACGCGATAGACTTTTCATCATTTGCACGTTGGCTTTGGCTAATACATCACTGTCTTGATGGCCAAGTTCAACCACGATTTCTTGACCGCCGCCGGGGCCGACTTGGTAGTCAAAGAAAATCGATTTAACACCGGCCACTGGGCCAATTTTTTCGCGCCATGCATCGACAAATTCAAGGGCGCTAAAGTCACGCATATCATCGCTAACGAGGCGGAAGGTAACTGAGGCTTCGGCGGCAATGAGATCTTGCATTACGTATTTGTGACCTTCGATGCCATTGATGCTTTCAAGTGCTTTATAGCCCGCGTCCTGTACGTAATTGACGATTTCGGCTTTTTGCTGATAAGGCAGGCCACTTGGAAACTCAATTTCAGCGTCGATGCGCGTTGACTCGATTTTTGGTACAAAGCTTTGGCCGACACGATCGCTTAGTGTCCATGAGAACACAATGCTTGTCATGGCAATAAACAGGGCAATGACAACCGTTGGCTGAGCCATGGCGCGTTTTAGCAGCGCGGCGTAATAACGGCTTTTAAGTAGGTTAAAGCTGTTAACGCTCTTTTGCTGCATACGCATAATAAAGGTTTGACTGACTTTGGGTTTTAAGCCACTTAAATGATGCGGCAAAATAAAGAGCGCTTCGACTAAGCTGACAAAGAATATCGCGAAAATAAGCAGTGTCATTGGCTTAAACATCACGCCAAGCTCTCCAGGGACAAAGAGTACTGGCAAAAAGGCAATCATATTGGTGATTACTGAGATAACGATTGGTAGCGCCATCTCGCCAACACCTTCTTTAAGCGCGGTTTTTATCTCAATACCTGTCAGTACTTTTTGGTGGATATTTTCGGCAACGACCACGCTGTCATCGACTAAGATCCCCAAGGTAATGATAAAGGCAAAGAGGGTAATCATGTTTATGGGCAAGGCGAGCATTGGCATTAGGCCCAGCGCGCCAATAATGGCAACAGGAATACTCATGCTGACCCAAAACGCTAACCTCACATCGACGAACATCGCTAGTACTAACATAATGAGTAGCATGCCAATCAGGCCGTTTTCGGTGAGCAATGCCACCCGTTTTTGGTAATCTTCGGCTTCGTCTTGTAAAACAGTAAGGGTTAATTCTTTGGGGATATTGACTTGATATTCGTCGATAAACTCGATGATTTCTGCGCTTAATTCAATCGGTTTTGCCAGTGCATCTTGATACACAATAAGTGCAATGCCGGGCTGTGAGTTGATGCTAAAGGGTTTAACGTGCTCGCCAAACTCATAATTTAAATTTGCTAGCTCTCCCAATAACACCGATTGATTATTGTGGTTAATTACACTGATGTTAGCGAAGTCGTCTAGGCTGTTAGCGCGCCCGAGTGTGCGGATCACAATATCGCCGCCTTGGGTGGCTACATTGCCCACTGGCACGTCGGTTAGATTGCTACTTAATGCATTAGAAATATCTTCAAGGCTAATGTCATATTGGCGTAAAATCGCTTCTTTTACTTCGATAATGATTTCTGCACTACCTTGTCCTTCAATAAGCACCTTGGCGACATCGAGCTCGCTGGCAATGACGTTTTTAAGGCGCTGGGCGTGTTGATAGAGAATAAGTGGTGATACATCTCCGCTTAAGCCTATTTCAATGAGGCTGTCTTCTTCTTTGACCAAGGAAACAACAATCGGCTCCATGTCCTTGGGAAAGGTGGTCACGCGATCTAAGGTATTTTTTATTTCGTTAAGTGCTGATTCGCGGTTAACCCAATCGTGCAGTGCAAGCGTGACACTCGCATCACCTTCTTCGATTTGCGCGCTTAACTCGTCGACATAACTGTGGTTAATCAGAAGCTGCTCGATAGCCAAGACAATCGATTGCTCCATATCTTGTGCGGTAGCACCGGGATAACTGGCACTAATTTCAATTTCGTTAATTTTAAATGAAGGACTAGTTTGTTGCTGGATCGCACCAAAAGACACCAAGCCAAAAATGAGGATGGCTAACGTTAGTAGGTTGGTGGCCACTGGATTGTCGATCATCCAGTGTAATAATCGGTTTAACGACGGCTGGGACTTATTCATATTAGTGACGCGCTACCTTGGTTGGCTTGGTAATGATCGTGACTTTAGTACCAGCTTGGGCGCCTGCGATCTTGTGTTCCACTACTTGTTCGCCTGGATTTAGATTGTTGACGGCATAAACCCAATTCTTGTCATTCCACACGATATCGAGTTTTTTGGGCTGAAGTGTATTTTGGGTGTCAACTATCCACACCGCGTCATTATTGATAGCTGTTAATGGTAATTTGATGATGTTTTTTTGTGGGCTTAGTGATAAATCAACTTGTACGAATTCATCGAGCACAAAGTTGTTGTCACTTGTTAGTGCAATAATAATTTGCTGGAGCTGTGTTTTGCTATCGAGCTTGGGCACGATGTGGCTAATGTAGCCCATGCTGCGGCTGGTATCGTTATTACTAATAATGACATCTTGATTGATAACGAGCTCTTTAGCGATGTTTTTAGGCACCAGCGCCTTGATACGCAGGGTTGATAAGTCGGCGAGTGTAGCAAGGGCTTGTCCTTGCGATACATAGTCGCCTAAATGGACGCTGCGTTCGATGACTTGGTAGGTGCGCGGACTAATGAACGTGGCTTTTTCAATGTCTAATTGAGCGAGCTCTACGGCATTTTTAGCAATGGTTAATTCACTTTGCGCAGCAGCCATTTGTGGCTGACGCAAACGAATGGCTTTATCGGTAACGGCGTCGTTGTAGGCTTGTTCAGTGACAAGTGCTAGCTCTTTACTCGCCACTTGTTGTTGGGCTTTTTCGAGCGCGACCTTGGTTTGAGCGATAGTGTATTGGTTTTGCGCGCTTACAAGGCGGTTGCGCAATGGACGATCTTCGATTTTAGTGACCATTTCACCATTATTGATGGTCGCGCCTAGTTCAAAGTTGGGATGAAGTGCCACGACTTCCCCTGAAACTTGAGCGCGTAGGGTTAGTTTCTCACGTGTGCCGATACGGCCATAAGAGGTATAAGTTGGTTTAAAGTCAATGGTTTTAGGCGTGATAGTGTTGACGTATAGGCGACGTTCTTCATCTTTATCTTTGGCTGGCAAAGGCGCAGTGGCGAAAATTAAACTACAAGAAATTAGTGTAACTAATGAGATACCCGTAACCTTCCAAGTCGAGTGATGCAATTCCATATTCTTCCCGTGACATCAAATTTAAATACCAAAGATAGCCTGATAAATGTCTAAATTTAGTCAGCGACATTTACTTATATTTACTCAACCTGCATATCTATTTACGTCACTTAACAACAAAATTTAATGGCATTTACGTTTATCAATAATTAGAGGTCGTTTTATGATGAAGTTTAAAAAGAGTCGCTTATCAGTGTTGCTACTTGCTGGTTTATTACAAGCCTGTGGAGGAAGTAGCACGAGTGAAAGCACTGATTCCGCGCAAGTGGAAGAAACACCAAGTGAGCAAACACCATCGAGTCAGTTAACTTTTGCCAATGTTCCGAGCGACGGTGTTACAGCTAGTTTTGAGATTGCGACAACTGAAGTTCCCTATCAAGCGTACGCGGAATATCTCACTGCTGCCTATGCAGATGGTTTGATAGCTATTGATGAACAGACGGGCATTGTGACCAATAGCGAAGGTATTAAAATGACTGATATAAACGGTTATCGTGTGATTAAAGATCACAATAAGGACGGTACTTATTCACTTGATGAAATGGAAAACCCGCTAAATATTAATTTTATTGGTTTTGAAAAATCAACGGGCACGTTCTATGTTGAAGATCCACAAGATATTGACTGGTCACATTATACCAATAACAGCGTTAGCGGTTTTGAAAATGTGGTTGATACATTAGCCGACTGGTTTGAGTTTGAGGGCGATGAAACCACATTCCATGGCGAAGGTGATACCGATGGTAAATTGCCGACGCTGGACGAAGTTAAACGCTGGCCTGCAAACTTTATTACCTATTATGGTGCTAAAGGTTTTAGTGATTATTACGGCTATGCATTACCTACGCTTGCACAATGGCGTTTAGCGGCTGCTGGTGGTCAGAACTTCGAATACGCCACATCAAACGGTACGCTAGACGAAGGGATAGCGTGGATAAATGTTAATGGACCAAGCATGGGAGAGGCTGGTGAAATTCACAAAGGCCATGTACAGCCTGTTGATTCTAAGTCGCCAAATCCATTAGGCATTTATCATATGGGGGGCAATGTCTGGGAATGGGTGCATGACTGGTATGACGGCTATGAAGTGTTTTCGATGAGCAAGAAAACTGAGGATTTCTTTATTGATGACACGATTTCTTATCAAGATAGCCAAGGTAAATACCTAAAAGGTCTTATAGGTGGCTCGTTTAATTATTTTGAGCAAACCATGCACAAAGATTGGAATCATGCGGCCAAGCCAGAAACAGGCAATGATCATTTTGGATTTAGAGTGGTTAAGCACTAGCAAATTTTACCTGTTCAAGTTAGATTGAAGTTAGGGTTTCAAAAATCTGAAACCCTATAACGGTAAAGGGAATTATAATGAAATTATGGTCAGTATTATTAGTTTGTTTTTTTCCACTTGCGTTGTTGGCTGACTCAGAACAGATGTTTGACGGTTTCGATTCCGCTCACGACGCCTGTTATGCCTATAGCTACGGCTATAAAGGCGTCGAAAAAGATTACAATAAAGCTTTTAAGTGGTGTGGTATTGGCCATGAGATTGAAGAGAATAACAGTAGTACGACATTACTTGCTGAGCTTTACTTCTTCGGTTATGGCGTAAAGAAAGATCTTGATATGGCCGTTAGGCTATACGCTCAGGCAGCATTATCAGGTCATGAACATGCCGCAGTGATGGTTTATTATGTTATTCATCTTGAAGCGCCTGAGCAATTTAATCCAAAGCAAAAAGAGTTTGCGTTTAAGCTATTAACAGTTGCTGCAAAATTGGGCAATGAAAAAGCGCAAGCTTTGTTAGAACAACATAAAAACCGACAATCCGAAGAGCAAACAGGAACAAGCCAGCAAAGTAAGGTTATTTAAATCGAGCTCCGGTATTAAATTCGTCAATGTTAATGCAGAAGTTGTAGGGCTTTGAGTTTTTCAAATAATGCTCTTGTGGCAACCGAGCATTTCTCTGCATCTTCTATCCCTAGCCACGCCAATTCTTGTATTTCAGCGTTTACCGTTAATGTTCCGCTGTAATTAGCTGTGAAACAGGAAAGCTCAACTAGGGTGCCTGCAGGTTTACTATCAGCTGGTGATATAACAGTGCAACATTTAGCAATAGAACCTTCAACAATTGAGACAGATAACTCTTCATTGATCTCCCGGATAAGTGCTTGCTCTATAGTTTCGTTAGCCTCAATTTTACCACCCGGCACATAAAATAACGTTTTGCCTGTTGAGCGCACACAAAGTAGTTTTCCGTCTTTAATTGTTATCCAAGCGGCTTTCTTAATGATGTAGTTCACGTCGTTTCCTTTGCAGTTGTTGTATTAAAATCTGATTTGATAATGACGATGCCGCCAAAAACAAGCACACAGCCAATGAGTGGGGCTATTGCCATTCCGTGTGAAAAGCCTTGTTGAAATAGGGTAATCAAGACACCTGTAAAGAGTTGGCCAGATATTATTAACAGCGCAGTGTGCGTCGCTCCCAATTTAGTGACCACAAAGGCATTGATAGCAACAAAAAGAGCGCCGATGATGCCGCCTGACCATGCCCACCAAGGTGCATCAAATAGGAGAGTGCTGATACCTGAATTACTAACTAAGCAGATAACGCTGAGGACAACTAATCCCACTAAATGATTCCAATAGGCGGCATGAAAAGCATCGGTATCTTGCGCTAATCTACCGTTTATAACGCGGCACATGCTTATTACCACACCGTTGCACAAAGCAATTAAACACAATGTAATCATTAGTATTGCGCTCCCATAATCATAAGAATACAGCCGATGAAGGTGATACAAATCCCTAGAATATCTTTCGGTATCGGCTTCTTTCGGTTTGAGCCAAATAATCCGTAATAATCGCTAACTAAGCCAAATAGCAACTGTCCGAACATAACAAGCGCAATAGTGACAGCTAAGCCGAGTTGGCTATTGACAGTGATTGCCGCTAACACCACGGTAAAAGCGCCAAAGACACCACCACTATAGGCCCAAATTGGGATTTTTCGATGAGGAGATATTCTGTTTGGGATGGAGAAATAAAGAGTCGTAATCACCATTAGAATTAATGAGACAATAGTGCCAACTAAGTGCGCTATCCAAGATGCGCCAACGGCAGAACTATATTTTGCCAGCTCGCTATTTGAGGCTATCATCAGCGCCAATAAACAGCCGCCACTAAAGGCAATTGCGTAATTAAATAGACCTTGTTTCATTTGTTAATCTGTTGATATTTAGGATACAGAGATTATATTTTATTTCCTGATAGTTGATAATTGTGTAAATTGGAACAACTTTGTTTCCTCAGGGTTGACAGAAATGTCCGTATTTACAAATATTCCAATTTTACATGCTGTTATTCAAGCGGGCAGCTTCTCGGCTGCTAGCCAACAACTTGGTATGACGAAATCAGCCGTCAGTAAAAGAATTAAGGCGCTTGAAGATGAGCTAGGCGTTAAGCTGATTCAGCGCACCACTCGAAAGTTAAGCCTCACCGAAGCTGGGGAGTTGTATTACGGATATATCGCCCAAGCACAAGCGCTAATTCAAGATGGTCAAGATGTGGTTAATAGCCTCCAAGGTTCGCCAAAAGGGTTACTAAAAGTAAGCTTACCGATGGTATTTGGCCAAAAGCATATCGCGCCTCTGTTAGCTGAATTTTCCCGCCGTTACCCTGATATTGAGCTTGTTATTACCTTAGACGACAAGGTTGTTGATTTACTTGCCGATCAAATAGATGTGGCTATTCGTATCGGAGCATTGCCTGATTCGACCTTAATCGCTAAAAAATTATCGCGCTGTCGCAGTGTTTTGTGCGCTTCTCCTGATTATCTTGAGCAGGCAGGCATCCCGACTGAATTATCGCAACTTAAAAAGCACAACTGCTTGTTTTATTCCTATTTCCGAGCGGGAGTAGAATGGAGCTTCACTGGCCCCAATGGAACTGAACGCATTAAGCCGCAAGGTAATATCCAAGTTAATAATAGTGAAGTGCTTAAGCAGCTATTGCTTGATGGAGTCGGTGTTTGCCAAATGCCGCTATTTATCATCGAGCCATATTTAAAGAGCGGTGAGTTAGTGACGTTATTAGATGATTACGCATTGCCAGAGCACGGTATTTACGCCGTTTATCCCGAGCGGGAATACATGCCCGAAAAGCTAAGAGTTTGGTTAGAATTCTTAGGTGAAAAAATGGCTGATAAAAATGAGGTTTGGTGATGTTGCGCATTATTTAAAAGCTATATTCGTTGGCTATTCCTTGCTAAAATACTTCCTTTATTTTTCCCAATATCACAGGCAACCGATGCACGCAGGTAATAACGATCCACTTCACGGCTTAACTCTGGAAGCTATAGTAACCGCATTGGTTGATCATTATGGGTTTAAGGCGCTGAGTCGCCAAATTGAAATTCGCTGTTTTTATCACGAGCCAAGCGTGAAATCGAGTTTGAAGTTTTTGCGAAAAACGCAATGGGCGCGTACTAAAGTTGAAGAGTTATATATCTCGACTTTTAGCGATAAAAAACCAACGAGAAAGCGTAATTCATCGCAAGTAAACACAACTGCAGATCGCAAGAGCAGTTCAACTGGCGCACCTAACGATGGTGGCTTTGTTTGGCCAAGCGTCAAAGACTAGCCCCCCAACCTGCATTGAATGTGTTACATCTTGAAACACATTCAATGTCCTAAATATCTGTTCTATAAAGTGCTTTTTTCAAATTTGTGATATAACAAGGTCACAAAAATCCAGCGTAGCTGGTTCCAATCTCAACGGAAAGAGCACATAACAATGAAATTTACCCCCACTAAATTGGCAATTGCCAGTGCGTTAGCTATTAGTTCGCTATCGTTAACAGGTTGTATGACAACCGACAATTCAATCTCAACCGTTCGTACCATGGAGCAAAATGCACCAGTGATCCGCGAGTTCAACGAAGCACTCTCTGAGAAATACTCGGTGATGCGTGAGCAGCAAATTAGCGACGTGGCATATGAGTTGTACTTCAATCTCGATAACAAGAAAAAATCATACAACGGTAAGACGCTAATTGAATTTAACTTATCGAAAGGTAACAAGTCTCCAGTCACTGTGGATTTTGATTCTGGCACTGTCGATGCGGTGAAAGTTAACGGTAAGACTGTCGCTTTTGATTACGAGAAATGGTTTATTACTATCGACCCTTCGGTGTTTAATCCAGGTAAAAACGCGATAGAAATCGTTTATAACCGGCCATACGAAACTGATGGCTCAGGCTTACACCGTTTTGAAGATCCTGCCAATGGTGACGTCTATCTCTATTCTGATTTTCAGCCGTATGCAGCTAATCAAATGTTCCCGCATTTTGATCAGCCAAATCTAAAAGCGACCTTTAACGTTAAGGTTGATGCGCCGAGTCATTGGCAAATTATTTCAACCACTCGCGAAACCAAAATTATTGAGAAAGATGGCGTTAAACACTGGGATTTCCCAATTTCTGCCAAAATTTCTAGCTACGTATTTGCACTCCACGCAGGTAAATACACGGTGTGGGAAGATGTTTATCACGGCAAGACTGGCGATGTTCCATTGCGTTTATTCGCGCGTCAAAGCATGGCTGAATACGTCAATACCGAAGAGTGGTTCACGCCGACTAAGCAAAGCTTTAAATTCTTTAACAACTACTTTGAAATTCCATATCCGTTTGGCAAATACGACCAGGTGATGGTGCCAGATTACAATTCCGGCGCTATGGAAAACGTGGCGGCAGTAACCTTTAACGAGAGCTTTATTTCTCGCGGCGCTAAAACAGAAGCACAGCGTTTATCACTAGCGGATACTATCGCCCATGAAATGGCACACATGTGGTTTGGCGATCTCGTGACCATGGATTGGTGGAACGGCTTATGGCTCAATGAGAGTTTTGCCAGCTACATGGCGGTACTTGCGTTAGAAAAAGGCTCTGATTTTGAAAATGTGTGGGACGACTTCTATACAGGATTTAAACAATGGGCATACAGCACGGACCGCTCGGTAAATACTCACGCGATTGAACTACCTGTAGCTACCACGCGTGAAGCGATGGAAGTATTCGACGGCATTACTTACGGCAAAGGTGCCTCGGTATTAAAGCAAGTGCCTAAATACCTTGGTGAAGAAAACTTCCGCAAAGGGGTAAGTAATTACCTGAAGAAATATTCGTATAAAAACACCACACTAAATGACTTTATTACGTCGCTAGCTGAGGCGTCGAATACTGACCTTACGCAGTGGACACAAGATTGGCTATACAAAGCGGGTTTAAACACCATCGAGGT
Source organism: Psychrobium sp. (assembly GCA_049607155.1). Lineage (GTDB taxonomy): Bacteria > Pseudomonadota > Gammaproteobacteria > Enterobacterales > Psychrobiaceae > Psychrobium. The sequence goes on along the minus strand of JBMYWG010000006.1, from coordinate 88,198 downwards.
GAGCTATCAGTGTAATGCTGGTGTTATCGATTCGTTTGCCATCAAACAAACCGCACCAGAGAAATATCCAACGTTGCGTCAGCAACGCGTGAATGTTGGTTTGTTTAATTATGACAATGGCACCATGACGTTAACGGATGAAATGCCAGTTACTTATAAAGGTGCGATGACTGATGTTGCGGCGATGAAAGGCAAGCAATGTCCTGATTTAGTGTATCCAAATCTCGATGACTGGGGCTATGTGCAAGTTAACCTTGATAAGCGTTCACTCGCCACACTCAACAAACACATCAATGATTTCGAAAGCCCGTCACTGCGCTTAATGTTATGGCAAAGCTTGTCTGATAGTGTGAATGATGCTCAGTTATCGCCAGCAACTTTTGTCGATTTTGCACTGGCTAATCTTGAAGGCGAGAAAGATCTTAACGTTATTCGCTCAATTTCCGGCAAGCTTAGCGGCGCGCTTGGCTATTTGAGCACTGCAACCCAGTTAGGCGTGGCTGATTTTAATGCCAAGCGTAACCAAGTGAATGATTTTTACTTTACGCAATTAAAAAACGCACAAGCGGGCAGTGATTTACAGCAATTGTGGTTTGGCCGTTTCTTGTCGACGACTCGCACGCCAGCACAGCTTGCTAAATTAGAAGATATTCTCGACGGTAAGCTATCCTTTGACGGCTTGAAGATCGACCAAGATAAGCGCTGGCGTATCGTTCGCACCTTGAACCATCGTCAAGTGGGTGATTACAAGGCGCGATTAGCGGCAGAAGTTAAGCGCGATAAATCTGATTTAGGCGCGAAAAACGCTATTCTCGCAGAAGTGTTACGTCCAGATCCTAGGGTCAAAGAAAAGTGGTTTGATATTATTATCAACAACCCTGATAACCTAAAACTAGCGACACTGCGTTATGCGATGTGGGGGATTTTCCCAGGCAATCAAAAAGCACTCGAAGCGCCATACAAAGAACGTATTCTAGCGCATATCGAAAAGCTCAATGACGAAGGTAACCTTATGCTATTAGGCGCTTTCGCTGGCTCGATGTTACCGACGTCGTGTACCGCTGAAAGTCATCAAGAACTTGGTGAGTTAGTAGATAAATATAAAGATATGAAGCCGCAAGTGCTTAAAGGCGTGAAACGTAGCCATCAGGAAATTGGTCGTTGTGTTAAGGTTTTAGAGCTACTTAAGTAGAAACTGAAATATTCATCGTCTATAAAGCGCTGTTTAGTTAACTAAACAGCGCTTTTTTTATGGCCAACTTAAAATTGAGAGATTAAGATAGCTATCAATTTAAATTCCTTTAAAAAGAGCGCGTTATGATTGACCAAGAAATCGCCCAATTTGAAAAATACTACAACATGTTGATGGAGTATCTCCTAACCTACAGCATGCAAATTGTTGGCGCTGTTTTTATTCTACTTATAGGATTGTGGGTCGCTAAAAAAGCCGCTGCATTAGTCGCAAAAGTAATGACACGCCACAATGTCGATATCACGTTAACCAACTTTGTTAGCAGTGTGGTAAAGGTACTTATCATTATTGGTGTTGTAGTAATCTGTCTTGGCAAAATAGGCATTAGCGTGACGCCGTTTGTGGCTGCTATTGGTGCTGCCTCGCTAGGCGCTGGCTTGGCGGTACAGGGTATGTTGGCCAACTACGGCGCTGGTTTAGCGATTATTGCGACACGTCCCTATGTAGTCGGTGACACCATTGAAGTGAAAGGCGTCAGTGGTCAGGTTAAAACCATTGATTTGGGCCATACAATTTTAGTTAATGAAGAAAACGTCGAAATTACCATTCCCAACAAACACATTATTGGCGAAATTCTCCATAATTCTAATGAGTTTTCATTGGTGAAAGGCGAAATTGATATTGCATATGATGCCTGCTCTGATACAGCTATTTCGCTGGTGGAATCGGTGTTAGCCCAGCACGACAACGTTGCAGATGCTCCGCAATGTAAAGTGGGTATCGAAGCCTTTGCTGCTAGCGGAGTCACTATTAGCTATCGTTACTGGGTACCAACGACGAAGATTATTGAAACGAAATTGGCGGTTAATCGCTTGGTTTATCAAGCCATGAATGAAAATCACATTGAAATACCATTCCCGCAGCGTGTGGTGACTATTCAACAACAAGATGCGTCGTAACGACATCGAGAGAGGATTATTAGCTTGATCAAATTTTCATTTGTGCCGCTTAAAAAGCTATCGGCAGCGCAGTTAAATGACATCGATTATCGCGTTGAATCAGAAGAGATCATCACACTGGCTTCAGAAACTGAGCTTGTGATGTTGATGGAAATGTTTGACTCGAATCTGACTAAAACTGAGCTTGCAGGTGTTGATGACGTTGGCAGTATTTGGCTGATCGATAAAAAACTCAAACCACAAACTGAAGCCTCAATCGATAGTTTTTACAACCAATGGCTGGCTAAATCTAAACGCGATAACGATTTTGGTGAGTTTTGCCAACTTGTATCCTTTAATAGCTTTATTAGCGCGTTAAATAAGGGCAAGGTTAAAGTGGTCATGGCGTTGACTTAATTGAGTCTGCTTTCTTAAATCACGCTTAAATAAGGAAAGATATGCGTACTACTATATTGTTTTTATTAATACTTTGTAGTTTCTATTGCGTTAGCGAAGAAGATAAAAAGGGGAAGCAGTTAGAGTTCAAAAATATAACGATGCAATTTGGCAGCAAGCGCGAAGAAGAGCTGTTTGCTTTGAGAGCAAATGTTATTTCTGCCAAGATGAGCAATGGCAATAGCTTGTGTGATGTTGTCGGAGAAAGTTATCAGCTAGCACAAGCTAAGCTAGCCGAGCTTGTTGCGCAATCGACCGAAGAAGACTCTCGATATATTGTAGAGGCTGCTGTAATGGCAAACAGTCTAAAAGATGTTAAGCGACTTGTAGAAAATGGCGCGCCATTAGTTACTCATAAATACACTTGGGGACTGAGTCTGTTACATATTGCGGCTATAGAGGCTAATCCTGACGTCATTAAATATCTCAACTCAGCAGGATTCGATATTAATTTTGCCATTCCTGAAACAGGTATGACACCCCTTCATTTAGCCGTAAATTCTAATCGACTCGACAATATCAAAGCTCTTATTGCATTAGGAGCAAATATAAACGTGCTATCTAAAGCCGGAGTTTCTCCCATCTTTTATACATTCGCTTGTAAAGATCAAAACACGTTCGACTATTTGGTGAAACAGGGAGCTATTGTCGATGAAAAGACTAGAAAGGTCGCTAAGTCGAGAGGTCTTACCGTTAATTAAATTTAGAATTTAATCCGCGGTGAGGGTAAATTGAGAATTCTATAAACTGATAACTAGCTCGCAATTTATCTTAAAAATATCAATAACACTAATGACTTAGTATTCTATTGCGGTTAGTTTAAATAATTAGCTCTCGCAATTGCACTTTCTATAGCAAAGCAATAAATACAAGGCTACAGCAAGGCACTAAATACAAGGAATACTAAGACGATGTTTGATCACAATTATCCTCGCGATTTAATCGGTTACGCCAACGACCCAGTCGATCCTAAATGGCCAAATAATGCCAAGGTTGCACTGCAATTTGTCTTGAATTACGAAGAGGGTGGTGAGAATTCGATTCTCCATGGTGATGAAGCCTCTGAAGTATTTCTCTCTGACATGGTTAATCCACAAGCCTTTGTCGGCCAGCGTCATAAATCGATGGAATCATTATATGAATACGGTTCGCGCGTTGGCGTATGGCGTATTTTAGAGCTGTTTAAAGACTTTGATGTGCCAGTGACTATTTTCGCCGTTGCTATGGCTGTTGCGAGAAATCCGAAACTTGCTGAGTATCTCGCGCAGCACAACTATGACATTTGTTCACACGGCTATCGCTGGATCAGTTATCAAAACATTGAAGAGTCTATCGAGCGCGATCATCTGTATAAAAGTATCGAGGTGTTAGAGCAGCTGATTGGCAAACGTCCTCTTGGCTGGTACACAGGACGCGATAGTGAAAACACTCGCAAACTGGTGGTGGAAGAAGGCGGCTTTTTATATGACAGCGATGCCTATAATGACGACCTACCATATTTCGCCCCAGAAATTACCAGTAAACAGCACCTTGTTATTCCTTATACACTCGACAATAACGACATGCGCTTTTTACCACATGGCTTCTCTTATTCTGATCAGTTCTTTAATTATCTGAAAGACAGCTTTGACGCTTTATATTTAGAAGGTCACAAAGCGCCAAAAATGATGTCGATTGGCATGCACTGTCGCATTTTAGGTAAACCCGGCCGTATTATGGCCATGAGACGATTCCTCGAATATGTGACACAATTTGACGATGTCTGGTTCGCGACCCGTGAAGACATCGCTAAGCATTGGTTAACTAACGTAGCTAATTAAACAAAGAAGATGTGACATGGAAAAGTTCGAATATCGTATTGAAAAAGTCTCCGGAATTTTTACTCCTCGTAGTGCTAAAGAAACACAGATTGAAAGCTTATGTGCTGTGAATGGCGAGGAAGGTTGGGAACTCGTTTCGGTGACCTATGACTGGTTTTTTGTTTCATATACATTGTATTTTAAACGGAAAATTTAATACAACGACTCATCTGTATTGCATGACTAATCTCTCTAAAAGCAAAGCCAAATAATGCAACTTTACTAAGCGCTGTACTGCATAGAAGTATGGCGCTTTTAAATACTTATAATTTTTCCACTATTTTAAATTAATTGATTTTGCTCAAATTTTAGCGCTAAATAAGAAGAATTCATTGGCTTTAATTAAATAACGGATGCTATCCTTTATTTTTTCTAAATGGGATATCAGATGCCTAAAGTTAGCCAACAACAAGCGCAGTTAACACGTCAGCGAATTATCGACTGTGCGCTGGAGATTTTATTATCTCAAGGAGTAACTGCTCTGACTTTTACCAATCTTGCTAACAAAGCCGCTATCGGGCGTTCTAGCGTTAATGCTCATTTTAAAAAGAAAAACGATTTACTCGCTGAATTACATCCCTATATCTCGACAATCATTCGACGTGAGCTGTGTTTTGATAACCCTCAAGCCTTTTATGATTCTTGGGTTAGTGCGATTGAATCCAATCACCAGTTTAGACAAGCCATCGAAAATGCAAAATGGTTCGTTGATACCGACACAGGAATTGAACGTTTAATTGCGTCTTTCAAATCAGGCGCTCGAGACGAAATAGAAAAAACGATTTACACAGCAATGGGTTATGCCCTTGTTAATTTACCCAAATATCAGTCCATATCAGCTCCTACGGAGGAACTATGAAATTAACCAAACTCGCCATGGTGATGTCACTTATTATCACCTTGCCATTGATTGGCGGTTGCCAAGACGACACCAAGGCAACAGTAAAAGATGCTAAAGAAATTATTCGTCCAGCCAAACTCATCAAAATCGGTCAGGTACAAACCAGTCATTTCCTGAATTTCCCAGCTGTTATCGAAGTGAGTCAATCGTCGCAATTGGCGTTTCAAGTGAGCGGTAAGGTGGATAATTTAGCGGTGCGGGATTCTGATGAAGTTAAACAAGGTGATGTACTAGCACAGCTTGATAAACGCGATTATCAATCGAAGCTCAATGTTGCTAAAGCCCAGTTTGAAAACTCGAAAGCAGAATACGAGCGCGCGAAACAGTTAATGGACACCAAGGTTATTTCTAAGAGTGAACTAGCCCGTAAGAAAACTGATTATGAAGTGACGCAATCGCAAATGGTCAGTGCACAAAAGGCACTTGATGACACCACGTTAAGAGCGCCATTTACTGGCAACGTGGCTAATGTGCTGATCGAGCCACAAGAAACCATTCAAGCGGGACAAACGGTAGTGACCTTGTTGTCGCTTGCTAAGCTGGAAGCAAAAATTAACATCCCGTCGAACATCATTCTGCGCGCGCCAAAAGAAGAGTCTGAAGCACCACGTGCCTATATTGTGTTAGACGCTGCGCCAAACTTAAAGATTGATGCCTCGTTTAAAGAGTTAAATTTAGAAGCTGATTTGAACTCGCAAACCTATGAAGTGGTATTTGGCTTCGACGCCATTAACGATCTCAATATCCTGCCGGGAATGAGCGCGACGCTGTGGTTAGAGCCGCCGACTCAAGCTAAAAAATCGAGTAATATCGCTGTGCCATTAACGGCAATTGGTTCAAATGGTGACGCAACCTTTGTGTGGGTTGTCGATGAGAAAACCATGGCGGTGAGCAAACGCGATGTGGTGCTAAAACCGGGCGTTGGCGCGAATTTAGAAGTAGTTAGCGGCTTAGCTAAAGGCGAAACCATAGTCGCTGCTGGCATCGACTCATTAGTGCAGGGCACTAAAGTACGCGCGTGGGTGAAAGACTAATGACTTCACCTTCATTTTACTTATCCAATTGTGAGAGCGTGCTATGAATATTGCAGAGTTTTCCATTAAAAATCAGATCTTAAGTGTCATCATTATCTTGCTGTCGTTAGCTGGTGGCTGGCAGGCCTATCAGAATATGGCGCGTTTTGAAGATCCCGAATTTACTATTCGCACCGCAGTTATTTTCACCCAGTATCCCGGTGGCAGCCCTGAACAGGTGGCGCGTGAAGTCACCGAACCACTTGAAACGGCCTTGCAACAATTGCAAGAAGTGAAGGAAGTGCGCTCTAAATCGTCGGCGGGTGTTTCTGAAATCAATGTCGATGTGAAATACGAGTTTTCGAAAAACAAAGAAGACCTGCAGGTTATTTGGACCAAGATCCGTAACAAAATAAAAGATGCTCAGCGCTCACTGCCATCACAAGCATCTACACCAATTGTTAATGACGACTTTGGTGATGTCTACGGTTTGTATTACTTCATCACTGGCCCTGATTATTCAGCTGCAGAGCTACGTACATACGCTAAGTCACTGCAAAAAGAGTTATTGCAAATTAAAGGCGTTGCCAAAGTAGCGTTAGCAGGTGAGCAACAAGAAGCCATTTTTGTCGAGATTTCTCGTGATACTGCAGCTGTGTTAGGTGTCTCTATTTCTAAGTTGTATGAGATTTTAGGGGCGCAAAACGAAGTGGTTGCGGCGGGTAATGTGGCCATTGGTGATCAACGGTTGATTATCGACCCATCTGGTGGCATCGACTCGATTGAATCGATTAAAAACCTACTTGTTTCAACCAGTGCCGACGGCAAGATTACTTATCTTAAAGATATCGCCAAGGTGTATCGCGGTTACAAAACACCTACTAGCCAATATATTCGCTACAACCAGCAAGAGGCTATCGCATTAGGTGTCAGTAATGTTGCTGGCGGTAATGTTGTGGTGATGGGCGAGGCGGTAAATGCCAAGCTAGCAGAGTCAATTAGCCGTCGTCCAATTGGCATGGAAGTTCACGAATATTACCACCAAGGCAGCATTGTCGAAGCGTCAGTTGATAATTTCGTGTGGAACGTTATTGCAGCGCTAGCTATCGTTATTGTCACTATTTTCTTATTCATGGGCATTCGTAGTGCCGTGGTTATTGGCTTCATCTTGCTGCTGACGATTGGCGCGACACTTGCCACTATGAATATGATTAATATTCCGATGCACCGCATCTCGCTTGGCGCGCTTATTATTGCTTTGGGGATGATGGTTGATAACGCCATCGTTGTTACTGAAGGCATTTTGGTTGGCCTAAAAAATGGTGCCAAGAAGCTGCAAATTGCCAAAGACATTGTTAGTCAAACTAAATGGCCGCTACTAGGCGGTACGCTAGTTGGCATTATTGCCTTTGCACCTATCGGTTTTGCACCGGGTGAAACGGCGGAATACACTGGCGACTTGTTCTGGGTGGTAATGATTTCACTGATGTTTAGCTGGATTTTCGCTATCACCCTTACGCCACTAGCGTGTTACTGGTTATTGCCACAAAACAGCGATGATGAAGCAGCCAATAAGCCAAGTACTTTGGCCGTAAAATACAAAGGCTTTATGCGCACCATCTTGCGCTTTAGATGGCCAGTAATCTTTGTCTCAATTGCTTTATTTGGCGCGTCAGTGTGGGGCGCTAAATACATGACTCAAGGCTTCTTCCCGCAATCGACCACGCCGCAAATGGTGATTGATTATTGGTTGCCTGAAGGCACTAAAATCGAGAAGACTGCCGAAGACATGAAGGTGATTGAGCAGTATGTCAGTAAAATGGACGGTGTTAATGCCGTGCAAACGCTGATCGGTAGCGGCGGTTTACGCTTTATGCTGACTTATGGCTCAGAGCCAGCCAATGGTGCTTACGGTCAATTGTTGGTGCGTGTTGATGATTACAATGAAATCAATGGCATGCTGCCGCAAGTGCAGGATTATATCGCCAAGAACTTCCCAACGGCGCAAGCAAAAGCATGGCGCTTTGTATTAGGCCCTGGTGGCGGTTCAAAAATTGAAGCGGTGTTTAAAGGAAACGATCCAAAAATTCTGCGTCAATTGGCTAATCAAGCGAAAGACATTATGGCCAGCGACAGCGAAAGCTTGTCGGTAAAAGACGATTGGCGTCAGCCTGTTGCCGTTATCGAACCGATTTATTCAGAGTCTAAAGGTCGTCGTGCTGGTATTTCTCGTCAAGATTTAGCCAATGCGTTGGCAGATTATTACTCGGGTAAAACCGTGGGTGTTTATCGTGAAAACGAAGATTTAATTCCGATTATCTCTCGTGTGCCTGACTCGCAAAATGCGACGATTGACGATATTTACAACATCCAAGTGTTAAGTTCTGCAACTGGCCGCTCAGTGCCTATTGCGCAAGTGACAAATGGCTTTAGAACCATTTGGCGTGATGGCATCATTCGCCGTGAAGATCGTGTCTTTACCATCACCGCACAATGTGATCCCATCGCTGGCGTACCAGCATCGGTGTTACAAGCGCGTATTCAATCGCAGATCGAAGCGATTGAACTACCTGACGGTTATACCTTAACGTGGGACGGTGAAGCAGGTAACTCGTCAGAATCGTCAAATGATTTAATGTCGACCATTCCACTAGGCTTATTGGCGATGGTGCTAGTTGTTGTAATACTGTTTGGCAAATTACGTCAGCCGGTTGTGATCTGGTTAGTAGTACCACTGTCGTTTATCGGCGTAGTATTTGGCCTAGTAGTTACTGGCATTCCACTTGAATTTATGGGCATCTTGGGTGTGTTATCACTCTCAGGTCTGTTGATCAAAAACGCTATTGTGTTGGTGGATCAAATGGATATTGAAATTGCCGATGGCAAGGCGCGTTTCGATGCAGTTATCGATTCAGCAACGAGCCGTGTACGTCCAGTAATGATGGGCACACTAACCACAGTGCTTGGCGTTATCCCATTGTTTTTCGACGCATTCTTCCAGTCGATGGCTGTGGTATTGGTATTTGGCCTAACATTCGCCACGCTGTTAACTCTGTTGCTTATCCCTGTGCTCTATTCGGTGTTCATGCGCATTAGCGATAAAGAAACTACTTAACTATCGAGTTTAGTTAGGCAAAAACGAAAAGCGCTTATCAATGATAAGCGCTTTTTTGTTACTAGAATTCACTGTTGTATTTAATTAAATCAATGAGATACTGTGTTCAATCTACATTGCATGTTAGAAGCAAATTGAAAAGTGAGTATCTTTAGTTGGTTTTTAGGACGGTTTTCGAACGACCTATATATTCAAATTTGGGAAAATAGAATCAAAATTAGCTGCATTGGTAGCTCGTGTGTTTACGATGATGTTCCATTGGTTGCAATACAGACTAATGCCTCTGGTGTGGATATTATCGCGGGTATTGGAAGAAGTTGCAGTGAGTTAGATAGTAACCAATACCAAATAATAAATCCTTTCTCACACCCTCGTACGTTATTGTCCGATTTTTATGTTGCAGAAAAACTATTGCAGCACGCAGTTAGAGAAATACACAATTCCCGACAACTAAAGCCTGCACCACGCGTTATTTTTCATCCGATGGATAAAATAGAGGGTGGAATTACAAATGTTGAACATAGAGCCTATCAAGAGCTATGCGCCGGAGCTGGTGCGCGTAAAACCGTGATTCATGTAGGTGCTGAATTGAAGGTTCAAGGTTTGCATTTCGATAGCGTCGGTGACGTTTTGTCTGACAAAACCTAGAGTAAGTAATCGATGATTGAAACATTTAAACAATGGTTTTTAGAAACCCGCCAGCAGGCGATAGACACCAAGAAGCAAAAAGCGCGAGCTAAAGGTGATGAATCGAAATGGCGACACGAAATTTGGGCAAGTCCACAAAAGAATAAGGATATCAAAACGCGATTTGCCAATGAAGGCGATGCGCGAGGATTTAAAGCAAGACCGTCCCACTTAACTAATGCTGGTGAATGGCTTTATGACTTTGTATGGCGTGAATTTGATGACGAAAATAACTTAAAGCGCGTTGTCCTTACTATGGAAATCGAAGTGTCGGATTATCACTTTCGCTATGATTTCAATAAACTATTACAGGCTGATTCGGAATATAAGATCATGGTGTTTCAAGTCAAAACACCAACTGAAATCGAAGAAGTATTTGACTCTCTGCAACGCTCAGTCGACGCTTATCAATCGAAAGTTGCTTGTCATTATCTATTGGTGGGGTGGTGTACATCCCTAAACGAGTTTTCGTTTAGGGATTTTAGAGTCGGTATAAGTTAGCGATTAATTTGAGCCCGCAGCATCATTATCCGATTCTAAGCTGTTGCTAAAAATGCATCGTGGTACGCAACATTTCCTTGCGGCAATGCACCTTGCAATAGCAATGCTTGAAAATATTCTGCTGGCACCTCTGGCAAAATTAATCCGTCTTTAGGGGCAAAGCCAAAGCGTTGATAATAGTTGGGATCGCCAAGTAATACGCAGCCGTTAGCATTAAGGGCTTTTAACGCTGAAATTGCTTCATTCATTAATGCTGAGCCAACGCCTTTACCTTGATTTTCAGGAATAACGGATATCGGACCTAGTCCATACCAATCTGATGAACCGTCTGAAATCGTTACAGGGGAGAGGGCAATGTGACCAACAATTTGGCTCTCGAATTCTGCAACAAGCGAGATTGAAAGAACACCAGCTTCACGTAGTGCTTTTACAATAAGTTGCTCAGTATGGCCTGTGTGTGGTGCGTTTAGGAACGCAGCAACAGTTGCGTCATGAATCGCTTGAATGTCGTTTGGATGTTCTTTTCTTATAGTAATATTCAATTGATGATTCCTTGGCGTGATTGAATTACGTTTTCGTAGGTGCTTATTTCTAAAAAGATAAGCAGTTTATCCTGTTCCATTCGTAAAGTTGTGGGGGTGTAAAACACAACAATATTAGTTAGCTGATTGTGAGTTATTGTTTATTTTGTGAATAGTAATTCGAAGAAGTTAATGGATTTAGGTAGAAGCCCAAAGAGCGTAGGCCCTCTGAACTCAACCCTGCTGTCAACCCAGTTGCTACAACACTTGAACAAAACGCACTCGCTCCATTTATTATTGAAACAGTAATACTTTTTACGTTTTGTTTTAATCTTTTCATAAAACCTCCTCTTTTATTCGTTGTATGTGAAACCAAACGATTGCTCATGTAATTTAAAGTGATAACTACAAATGCGAGTAAAGTTATTATGTCCAGAGTGCCGAGCTGGAGAATCGAACTCCAGACTTCTGCCTAAATCCACTAATAGCTTGATTTTATATCAAAAAATATAGTAGTCAACGGCTCTAAAGAAAGCCATGAGCCTATTTGCTGCCTATGAAAAAACCTAGAACTGAAGATCAATCATTGATTTATGGCGTTGTAACTACAAAAAAACGAGCATCAATGTGCTCGCTTTTCTAGATTGTTTGCATGTCTCAAACGTATCGCTATTTAATCTTACGTACTCTAAAACTGCGTCCCTTAAGTTTCCCTTCACTAATCTTACGAAGTGCGACTTGCGCTTTGCTGGCGGCTACGGCGACATACGCCCAGTTATCGGCGAGTTGGATTTTTCCAACATCTCTACCGGCAATGCCGCCTTTGCTGGTTAGTGCGCCGAGGATATCGCCAGCGCGGACCTTTTGCTTTTTACCACCATCGATTTGTAGCGTTGCCATCGCTGGTTTCAATAACGGTTTGTCGAGTACGCTGTTGTCTGGCAGTGGAGTTGGTTCAACGGTAATGTTTAGAAACTCTTCTAAGCGGCCAATTTTATTGAATTCTTTTTCTGCGAATAGTGATAGCGCGCGTCCTTTAGCACCTGCTCGGCCACTGCGGCCAATGCGGTGGACGTGAACTTCCGGATCGCTTGAGATGTGATAATTAATCACGGTATCAAGGCTGTCGATATCTAAGCCACGGGCGGCGACGTCTGTCGCTACGAGTACTGATGCACTTTTGTTGGCAAAACGGGTCAGTGTTTGGTCGCGGTCGCGTTGCTCTAAATCGCCATGTAGCGCTAAAACGCTAAAACCAAAGTCTTTTAAGTCCAAGGCGAGATCTTGCACATCGCGTTTTGTCGTACAGAAAATAACGGTTGATTCACTCTGGGTGTCTTGCAATAACAAACGTACAGCGTGAGCACGGTGGCGGTTGTCGTCGACTTTGTAGAACGTTTGATTGATTGAGCTTTCATCGTGCGTTGCCGCGACTTCAATCGATACTGGATCTGTCATTAATTTTTTAGCTATCGGCTTCACGCCATCTGGGAACGTTGCTGAAAACAACAGGTTTTGACGCTTTGGTGGACAGAGTGAAAAAATTAAATCTAGTGCGTCAACAAACCCCATTTCTAGCATGCGATCCGCTTCATCAAGTACTAGGGTGTTGAGATGTTGTAAATCGATGCGGCCTTTGCGTAGGTGATCTTCGATACGTCCCGGTGTGCCAACGAGGATGTGTGCGCCGTGCTCGAGTGAACCAATTTGCGGCCCCATCGGTGTGCCACCACAAAGGGTTAATACTTTAATGTTGTGAATAGCGCGCGCCAGTTTACGAATTTCTTTAGCGACTTGGTCAGCTAGCTCACGAGTAGGACATAAGATGAGTGACTGAACACGAAACTTTTTAACATCGAGATTGTTTAATAAGCCAAGACCAAAGGCTGCAGTTTTACCTGAGCCTGTTTTACCTTGGGCAATCACGTCTTTGCCTTCCAAAATCGGCGGCAGACTTTGTGCTTGAATTGGCGTCATCTCGTTATATGACAACGTTTTTAAGTTCTCTAGCAGCGATGCGTTGAGAGGCAATTGAGAAAAGCTAGTTGATTGCACAGTGATGGCCTTTGGCTTGATGAAATTGGCGCGTAGTATATAGCAAAACACCGTGATAGTTCAGTCATCTGCTGTATAGTGTGCAGTCTATTGTTAATTTAAGGTTTTTCTGTGAAAAAAGTCGCTATCTTCGTTGATGTCCAAAACATCTATTACACCACTAGAGATACATACGGCAGGCCGTTTAATTATCGTCAGTTTTGGTTTGCGATAGAACAAGAGTATGACATTGTGGCGGCTTATGCCTATGCCATTGATAAAGATGATGTGTCACAACAGAAGTTTCAAAGTGCGCTGCGTCATATTGGTTTTAACGTTAAATTAAAGCCGTTTATTCAGCGCCGTGATGGCAGTGCCAAGGGTGATTGGGACGTTGGAATTACCATTGATGTGCTTAAACACGCGCCTGATGTCGATGAGGTGATACTACTATCAGGTGATGGTGATTTTGCCATTTTGCTTGATGAGCTGCGCGATACTCATCAAGTGTCTAGTCAGGTATTTGGCGTGTTAGATCTTACTGCTGGTGCGTTGATTGAAGCTGCGGATGAATATGCGCCGATTGAAAAGCGTCATTTACTTTAATGTATTCGCCATGCTTAAAAAGGTAGCTGACATTCAATTGCAACACCGTTTTCATTGAGTTTGAATAGTCGCACATTAAGCGGCGTTTGAGGTGAGGTGTTAACCGTTAATGCCATTTTGTGGTCATCGCTCACTGTGTAAAGCTTGCTGTGCCAATGGTCGCTATTGTCATCACGGGCTTCATCGATGCTCAAGACTATATTTTCTTTATCACTTACATCGAAACTAAATTGATGCAGTGGGGCTGCTAAGCCATCGCCACAGGCTTTGATGTATGACTCTTTGAGTGTCCAATAATCGTAAAATCCACTTTGTTGCTCATCATCTGGCAGTGACTGTAAGGCTGCTGTTTCAGCGGCGCTAAAATAACGTGGCGCGAGCTTTTTGGTGTCGCTTTTACGTTTGGTGTATTCGACATCAATGCCGACAGGTGTACTTTTAGTGATTGCTAATGCAATTAGCTGGTGGGCGTGGGAAAGATTAAATTCAAGCTCAGTTGGTTGGCTATTAACCTCTTGAATGAAAGGTTTACCGTTCCAGCCTTTGTCAAACTGCCAGTCGGTCGCATTAATATCCGCATACTGCGACAATACGCTGCGCACAAGACCACGGGTAATTAGCGCGTCGCGCTTGCCATTATCGCTATACTTTTTTTGCGCTTTGTCACTTTCTTCACGGCTGATTATTTGCTGGTACTGGGAAAGTATATCACTAGATAAGCTTTGTGGCTCGACGAGGTAAATGTCGATGTGATGTTGTTCAATGGTGCGTTGTGGCAAAGCGCTGGCCTGAGTCATGCTAATAATGGCGCTAGTTTATCAGACAAATTCTCTACCTTCTAAATCTATCCTAAATCAACGCTAAAACGAGTTTTTAACACTGACCATAAAGCGCACGCTATCGGCGTGTTCTCGCTCGGTGAGGGGGACGGCCAAATCAATGTGAATAACGTGATTAGCATCGGCGCGGCTTGGTGTTAAGCGCAGGCCTGCACCAATATTCGCTAGCCATGGTGTTTTTTGCGAAGTCGCATTGGCTAATGGACTTTGTTTGCCCCAACTACGGCCAATGTCGGTAAATACGGCTCCGGCGACGCGGATCAGTTTCCACCAATATTGATCGGTGTAGTAGCGCTGTTCTAGTTTCAACACGGCGTTTCTATCGCCAGTTTGAAAGCGTACTGGATAACCACGCATGCCGGTATCACCGCCGAGAAATAGCTGATTTTCGATATATGGATTTTTCAGCAAGTTGTAGTTAACGCCAGCAAAGAACACGCGATCTGAGGTGGAAAAGTGATAATACTCGCCGTTAAAGTTGGCACTGAGATTTTTGGTCGTACTTCTGTCTTTGAGGTAGTGACCGCTTATACTGCCTGATACTGCAACTAACTCTTTATCAAATTTAAAGGCATTTTCAGAGCGCACATGGAAGATGTAACGCGACTCGTCATCGCTCCACGATGATGGGCTATAACCAAGACTAGCGGAGAAGTTGCGGCCAAGATTGATGTCTTCGGTGCGCTTTATTGAATGAAAGTTGGTTAGGGTGGTGTAGTGATCTTGCAATAGGTTAAATTCAATCCACGGATAGATGCTTTTGCGTGAATTAAGCGGCTTTAATTGCGTGGTGTTTTCGGTTTTCCAAAAAGTGTCTTCGACAAAACTGACGCCGTAACGCCAGCGAGTTGTTTTGTCTTTGTGATAACCATTTGAATGACCCCAATAGGCTGAATAGTGTTTGAGCTCGTGACCAATATCGGTGAGTTTATCTTTGTTCAAATAAAGTGGATCTTCGCGTTTTTCGTTGAGATAGCTTACGCCATAACTATCGACACTAGCGAAAGAATAAAAAGGTTTGTGAATGCCCACAAAATGACGGTGACCATCGCTGTTATCGCTAATTTCTAATTCATTTTGAATGTGTGTACCACCAACATTGGGATCGCGATAAATAAACGCGAATTCACTGCGTTGATCGTCTTTTGAGCGCGCAATCGATATCAGTTTTCCCGTGCCTAAAAAGTTTGATTCTGTAATAGATGCGCGAGTTTTGGTTTCATCGCCATTGTGAGAGACGTTAAAGGCAGGCGTAATTGACCAAGTATCTCGGGTGGCAATGCGTAAGTCTACGGTGTCATTACATAATGAAATTGGCTCGATACGGGCATCGTAGAGGAATTTTTGATTGCGTAACAAGCGCTCAGACTCTCGTATTTTGACGTCACTGAACGAGTCACTGCGTTTAAATGACAATTCCTGCTCAATCACTTTTTCTTTTGTGACGGTGTGAATGCCATTAAGCCATTGATAGAGCCAGTTTAGAGAGACGGAGTCATCATCACTAAACACGTTGTAGCGGGTGTATTGAATGTCGCCAATCTTTTTGCCGTCGAGAAATTTTGGCATATCGATAGGAGGCGTTTGAAATTCACTATCTGGCACTGGCACTTTTAAGTGCCATTGGCACTGCTGCTTTACGGTTGAAAGAGTTTTGGCGCGCTGTTCATCCTTTGCTGTGGCGGCAAATGCGGGAGCTGCAAATAATAAAGAAATGATAAGTATACCGCTGCGCAATGTATAGGACTCCTTGTCGGCTAATTTAAGCATATGATAATTCTTTGAATTTGGGAACGTTATCAGCTTAAAGTTTTATAGATTGACGCTGGATTAATGACACGGAGCGCAGGATAATAGGCGAAAAAAATTATAGTGAGCAAAAAATATGTTGAAGCATCAGGTTATTCCAGTGACTTCGTTTGCGCAAAATTGCAGTATTTTGTGGTGTGACGAAACTAAGGAAGCGGCGATTGTCGATCCCGGCGGTGATATCGAGAAATTAGTGGAGTTTATCAATCAGCGACAACTTCATGTTAAGCAGGTGTTGTTAACGCATGGTCATCTTGATCATGTTGGTGCCACTGCTGATGTTGCCAGCGCTTATAACGTGCCAGTGATTGGTCCACATCAAGGCGATGCGTTCTGGATTGATAATCTCGCGCAGCAAGCGCAAATGTTTGGTTTTTCTACCCCGAATAATTTCACGCCGACAACATGGCTTAATGATGGTGATGTGGTAGAGGTTGGTAAGCAGTCACTTAGTGTTGTGCATTGCCCAGGCCATACTCCTGGTCATGTGGTGTTTTTTCATCAGGCAAGCAATCGCGCTTGGGTTGGCGATGTGATTTTTGCTGGTTCGATTGGCCGTACTGATTTTCCACAAGGCAACCATCAGCAACTTATCGATTCGATTTGCAATAAGTTATGGCCGCTAGGCAACGAGGTGGAATTTATTTGTGGTCATGGGCCAAATTCCACATTTGGCAAAGAGCGCGCATCCAACCCCTTAGTAGGAGATCGCGTAACTGGTTGTACTTGAGTATAATTTTTAAGCATTACAACTTGAGGTTGATATAGCAAACTGTTACTTTTTTACAATGTAATGAACGCTATGAATTGATATTTATAAGGATGTTTCCATGAAGTTTGTAACAGCTTTTCTTTTGTCTGTTTTACTTTCTTTTGCCTCACCATTATTTGCTAAAGCACCAGCAATTAAATGGTATGAAATGCATTTGGCTCCGTATGCTATTACCACTGGCGCAAATAAAGGAAAGGGGGTAGCTCAGCTCGCTCAAAAGTTACTGATAGAGGATATGCCTCAGTTCAAACATACGATCAAAACTGGAAACTTCAAACGAATTTATACTGATTTAGCACGTTTTGATAACGTGTGTAATATGACTGTACTTAGCCGTCCTGGTATTGAGCAAGCACTTCATTTATCTGTGCCATGGATTTATGGTGCGCCGATTGGCATATCGCTGCGTAAGGAAGATGTGAGTAAGTTTGAACAGTTTATTGATGGCGATACTGTCGATCTTGAAGCGCTGATTACTCAGTCTTCGTTTCGATTAGGCGCCGCGAAAGAGCGTCCCTATGGTGTGGCGCTTGATCCGCTGATTGCGCGTTATGCGTCTCGAAAGAATGTTCGAATTATTGGCGGAGCTTCACGCCAAGAAGATATGTTCAATATATTATTGAAACGCAAAGTCATCGACGGCGTAATTGGTTATCCACCTGAAACTCAATATTATTTAATGACTAATGGCATTAAGTCGCAACCAATGCGTTACTTCTTTATAAAACAACAGCCGGAAAAACCAATTGGCCATGTTGGTTGCTCGAAAACACCATTGGGTAAACAGATAATTGAGGCGATTAATCCAATATTGCTCAAACACCGACGAGGTGTATTGCGTGATGAGTTTTTGAAGTATCTTGATCCTACATCGCGCAAGTTTCACGATAGCATTGCAAACCCACCGTTCTAAGTGGACAACTCGCGAATTTTGTATCAAATGCGCGAGTTTTTCGTCTATTCAACAGGTAAAACTGGAGTAGGTTTACCACTTTCATCAACAGCCACAAAACTAAAAGTACCTGTAATGGCTTTCTCGCGATGGTCATGATACATGTCTTCGACGTAAATATTCACTTCCACTTTAATACTGGTGTTCCCCACGTGAATAACTTGGCCGATTAGTTCTACCAAGCTGCCACCGGGAATAGGGTGTTTAAAGTCGATCTTATCCGACGATACGGTAACTAAACGTTTGCGACAGAAACGGGTGGCGGCGATAAAGGCTGCTTCATCCATCCAAGCCAGTGCTTGACCGCCAAATAGCGTGTCGTGGTGATTAGTGGTAAATGGGAAAACGGCTTTGGTGATGCGTGATTGACTCTTATCGAGGCGCTCTAAAATTTGCGGATCTGAAATCATTGAAGTTACATGTTGGAAAAATGACGCCGGATTATAGCAGTCAAAAATGGCTTTGACTGCTATTTCACGTCTAATGTAGTGGGGTTTTACTGTTTTTGTGTCATGAGTCCTTTGTACCCACCGCCGTTATGAAGATTGGTGTAACCAGCTTTTGTTAACGCTGCAATAGCTTTACCTGAGCGGTTACCGCTGCGACAGTACAATACGACACGGCGATCTTTATTGATGCCTAGTGCGGTAAATTGTTTTAAGGCAATATCGTGTGGAATATTTAGAGCGTTCTTAATGTGGCCGCTAGCAAACTCTGTGGCACTGCGCACGTCGATCACTAATACGCCCTTATTAATATCCTGCCACGCGACTTTTTCGCGAGATACTTGCTCGGCACTGGCGTTATTAACGCTGACTAATAGGGTCATTACTGTGGTTAACACTAATAGCATTTGTTTCATGTTGGGTTCCTTTCTTTTATTTAGCTGCAACATTATCACAATCCGATTTCATGCCAAGGCGCTTAAACAGCCATGATGCAGGGCAAAACTTGCTGATGGAAAATTGCATCATATTAAGACCAATAAACAGGGTAAAGTACACGAAATTTGGGTGTACCATTTGGGTTAAAACAACTGACAGAATAATCATAATGCCAGCAAACATAAAGGTTGCGCGTTGATATGTCATAAGGTTCTCCTGATTCAAAAATTTAGTTAAGGGCTAAAAATAAAAGGTAATGCGCAGTGCTGCGTTATCAATGGCTTTTAATTGGCCAAAGAAGGTGTCGCTGTGACCATTAAGGTTATTAATGTGGCCACTCAAAATGATTTGATCGCTATAGCGATAGCTGCTGCTAATACGTAAATAGTTGTCGTGATGGTTTGGCGAGTGAAATAACATCAGTTGGCTATGCCAATTGTCATCACTAGAGCGATAGTTAAAGCTGGTGGTTATTAGCTGACGGTTGTCTAGTGTATGAGAGGCGTATGGATTGCTGTCTTGCTCTAAGTACGCTTGTAGCGATAGATTAAGGCGCGGCATTATTTCGCGCTCAAAGCCAATTAAATAGCGCTGCTGTTTACTACTTTGTGCGTGCGAGTTATCGAGCCAATAATTGGAAAACTCTGCTTTGAATAAACCACCCGCCAGCGGCTTAACCATGCTAGCGCCGATGCTCTTTAGCGACTGATATTCAAACTTTACAGCGATAAATTGCGGTGTGTTGCTAATGCCGTCGCTGGCGTAAAAAGCGTAGTCTGTTTGCTCGCTGCTAAAGTAATATCGCGCGTGAATACTGCTTTCGCTTGGTGATGTTATACCGCTAATGGGCTGATACAAATCATCGATACTGTGCTGTGGTTGATATACAACATCGAGACTCGATTCACCGAAGAAGTAACTCAGTTTCAAGGCGTCATTTGGCTTTTTAAGGTAGCTAATATCATCGCCGTTAAAAAATGATTGCCAGTCTTTAGCGAAGAGATCGTTAAGAAAAATAAATTCCCCTAAACCCCAACTGAGGTTTTGCCTACCGACTTTAAACGACAGGCTTGCTAGCGCTGAGTCGCTGATTGTCTCATTATCACTATTGGCTAAGTCGACACTGAGTGCCAGCTCTCGCACTTGATGTTGCCAATCGCTTTTAAGCAGCAAGTATTGGCTATCAGCTTTAAACTGCGCTTGGAAAAGTTCGCCTTCATATTGGGATTCAAGGCGTACGGTAAGATCTTTGGCGCTGAAATTCGTAGACTGCGATTGAGTTGACAGAAAACGACCTAACTTGCCTTGTACAAAACCGTTATAGCTCCAAGGAGAGCTTGGTGTTTCTTGCCAATCATCCCATTCGTCGTCATTGGCGTGTACATCTGTTGCGCTCATCAGTAGAGACGCTGAAACTAATAACGCTGGCAGTAATCTTTGCGATGAAAAGCGACTCATGAGCTATTTCAACCAGCGTTTAGGGGGATTGCGCAAGCTGCGCTCGGAAAATACAGTTTGCGGAATGCCTTTGTTGTATTTCACGCCCTTAAATTGCATTAAGGTTTTGGCACCGGTGAGCGGTAAACTCACTTGAGAGCTAACGACCGTTGGATAACCGTCGATGACTTTGATCTTCTTTGCTTCAATGACGCGATAGACATCGCCACTGCTATTGGTGTAGCTGATTTTAGTCGGCAGCATCACATCTTTTTTGATTTCTACCACATAGCTAGCAAACTCCACCACACTTGGATCTTTTGGCACTGCTTTTATAACGTAATGGGTTGGCGTTTGCTCAATAAGCTCAAAGTTGTCTAACGAGGTATTTCGCCCAGAGATATCTTCATAGTAGAAATGCGATCCCACAAAACTGGTGCGTTTGTCACTGGCGGAAATACGTTTCACCAAATCAAGCGCAGGTAAAAATAGCCAGCGATCATCATCGGTTGTAATGTGCTTTTCAACTCGAAACATCATGCCTTTAACATCAGACGGGCGTGAAAAGGCGATAAGAAATTGCTGATCGCCGCCATCTTTTATGTCACGACGCAGCACATTAAATTGGCGCATTTGCACGCGGCCTTGCTCGTCGATTATTTTCATGCGCGCGGCACTTGAGCCATCATCCCCTTGATAAAATGCGGCGTGATTAGCGCGTTTAATGATTTCGTCCACTGAAAGTTCGTTCGCATTGATTGAGGTTGTGGCTAGTGCCGCAATAAATAATGAAGTAAGTAGTTTCATAGTTAACTCCTAAGCATTTGACTTATCAGTGACGGATAGCACCGCCGGAATAAGGGTAAGTGTGACAAACGCTGATAACAGCATGATGCTTGCTAAGAACAACCCTACAGTGACATAAGGCACTAATGGTGCGAAAAGCAGCGGGGTAAATCCTAGTGCAATAACAATGGCATTACGGGAAATTGCTCGCGCTGGCTCTCTAAACATCGCTTCTATAGCTGCAATGGCACTTTGGCCTTGTTTACGGAAGGTGCGGTAACGCTCAATAAAGTGGATGGCAAAGTCCACCGATAGACCAAGGGTTAGCGATGACAGCACGGCAATGGGCATATCGTAGTCTTTACCAATCCAGCCAATAACACCGTAGATTGAAATAATGGTAATCGATAGTGGCAGCATGGCGAGCAGGCCGTAGCGAATAGAGCGAAACAGGGCTACCATCATCAATAATACCAGCACAAAGGCACTTAATAATGATTCGAGCATGCCTTCAACCATTGCTTGTTGCCAAATTACATTGATGTAAGCTTTGCCCGCCCAATTAATGTTCATACCTTGCGGCAGCGGATTATCCGCTAAATAGGTATTTACGCTATCAATGACTTCCATCATCGCCTGATTGTCACCACTGTTTAGTTGTAACCAGAGCAAGGTTTTGTCTTTGCTTGGCGTCACAAAGTGATTGAGATCGCCTGGACGGTGTGACGATTGGTATTGCAATAATACTTGAGCAACTGCGTCACTGCTATTCGGCAGCTTGTAATCACTGTCTTGACCACTGAGTAATTCACGGTTAACGGTTTTAGTGATATCGCTTAGCGAATTAACCTTGCCAACGTATTGGTTTGCGCGCAGGTGAGTGGCAAGGTTTTCTATAACATTAAGCGCCGATGGATGATAAAAGTCTTGGTGTGAGCGCAGCGCATTAGTCATGATTTCTAATGATCGGTCAACGAAAGCACTTTGTTTTTCACTAAGCTCGCCTTCAAAACTGATATCGTCAAAGGCTTGTGCTAATTGCGCTAGTGAAGGTTTAGCTATCCACTGTGGCAGGGTTAAATCATGGCTATTAGCTTGACCGAGTAAACTGTCGACAAGGCCATTTTGTTGATGATTTTTATCGTAATTCAACACAAGATAAGCGTTGTAGGTACCTGAAAAGTGATGATTTAGCACGCGATCACTGACGCTGATTTGGTGATCTGATTTAAACCAGCGCACCGGATTATCGTTAATCACGATATGACTAATTCCAACAATACCAATCGCAGTAATAGCAATTAACGACACAATAATGGTTTTGTTGGCTTTGAGTGTGAAGCGAGATAGGGCGATTAATCCGCGCACGAGAATCGTTGGCTTTTCGTCATCGCTTTGTGATAAATCGCTAATGGTTTGTGGATTTAAACGTGATAAATACGCAGGTAATAAGGTCATCGTTAAGATAAAGGCGACAATAATACCGCTGCCAACGAAACCGCCGAAGACTTTCACCGGTGGAATGGGCGTAAGCATTAGCGAATAAAAACCAATGGCAGAGGTTAAGGTAGTAAATAGCATCGGTTGAAATAAGTGACCGATGACATCACTAATGGCATCTTCGGTGGATTGTTCAATGTTATGAGCGCGGTTGTGTTGCAGTTTTTCTTTAAACTCGGATAACACGTGAATAGCGTCTACCACGGCAATTGGCATTAAGAAGATGGCAATCATTGACGATAGAATATGCACCGAGAAACCAAGCGCAATTAAACTGCCCATCGTAATAACTACAGTGCTCATGGCCACGAGCATTGCGCCCATGGTGACAATGGCTTTGCGTAAAAATAGCCACAACATGGTAAAGATCATTAAACCAGCTAATGGTGCACTAATCGCCATTTGCACAAACATTTCATTGCCAAATTGGTTCTCAGCAATCGGTAGGCCCGTAATGAAATACTCATTACTTTGATCTTGAGTCGCGATAAATTCACGAATCTGCTCGGCGATGGCGTAACTAACATCGCTGCTTTCGATGGGAATATAAATAGCAATGGCTTGATGATCGTTAGACGCTAGCGTGTTTTTGAGCATTGGCAAGCGATTAATTGCTTCTTTCACTACATCCGCTTGTATTTGGGTTTGCGGTGCGTTGGGCATTAGCCAACTAAAACGCAGCGCTCCCTGCGATTCATTTTTTATATTGTCGACTAGGCTGGGCGCCATCACTTCATTGGCGATAACACCGTCGATACCCACCACAAAATCGCTGATGCTTTTAATAGTAGTAAGATTTTGTGGGGTATAAATTCCTTGCTTGTTAACCACACCCAACACGATAGCGTCGTAAAGATTAAACTCTTTTTTCACTTCATTGTGGAAGACGCGAGCCGGATTGTCTTGGCTTAGCATATTTTGCGGATCGGTATCTATGTTGATTCGCGGAACTTGCGTCAGCAAGGCTATGGCAATAATGGCGACAACAGCGTAAATGGTCTTTGGCCAATGGATTGCCCAGTGGGTAACCATTTGCGCTAACCGTTGATTAAAAGACAGTGTGTTCATGAGAGCATGTTCAAAAATAGTACAATGTCAGATAGTTTATATTAGTTTTTTCTAATGTAAAGTGTTTATTAGTTTTATCTAATGTAATATCCAGAAAGGTTGAGAAAATCAGTTACACAAATTTTATACAATTTGTGATGGATTCGTTGACAGTGCCTTTCCGATAGCGTTGAATGGTTTATTAAGGACGAACTATCTAGCCAAAAGACGTTAGATGTTAGCAGTGAGTCTCGGGATTACTGCATAACACAAGGACTTTGTTCATTCTCCTTACCATCTCAATGCGTTATTCCCACATTCAACATATTGATTGCAAGGGGAATAAGATGCTTATCAAGTACCGCTTAATGTTCAATACCGCCTTACTCATTTTGAGTTTGTTAGTGGTCATCTCAGTAACAACCTACACCGAAAAGACCGTTGGCGATCTCAGTCATGGATTAGAAGTAACGGGAACTATTAAGAGTGACATTCTTGAGTTGCGCCGTAACGAAAAGGATTTTTTGGCGCGCAAGGACGACAAATATGTCGACAAATACAACAACAGATATCAAAAATTATCCGCAGACATTGCTGAGTTAAAAGCGCTCTTTGCGCAATACGGTTTAACCACCAATGAAATCGATGGCTTAGCCAACGCAACAGCCAAATACCGCGATCATTTTATGGCGTTAGTGACTCAACAAAAACGCATTGGTTATCATCCTAAAGACGGGTTTTATGGTGAACTTAGAGATGCGGCCCATCAGATCGAAGAGCAAGTTAAAGGCGGCGATCCATCGCTGACCATAATGTTGCTGCAACTGCGCCGCAATGAGAAAGATTTTATGCTGCGCTTAGATACCAAGTACGTCGATAAATTTACGGGTAACTTCTATAAGCTAGAGCAATTAATGAAGCGTCAGAGTTACGGTAATATCGACGTGCTACATAACTATTACGATAAGTTTATTCAGCTCACCCAAGCCAATGAAACTATGGGTTTGACGCCAAAGCTGGGTATTCAAGGCACCATGCGGTCAACAATTCATACCACAGAAGAAATGCTTAGTGCCTTAATTACTCACAGTAAAAAAGAAATCAGTGCCGCCAATACTTTGATGTCGTGGATCCTTTATAGCGCATTTGCGGCGATTAGTGCATTGGCATTGGTGGTTAATCTTGTTAACAGTAATCGCATTTTGCACGCCGTTGGTCGCTTGCGTAACTTAATGATTGATGTTGAACAAACCAATGATTTAACCAAGCGAGCCAATGATGTTGGCAAAGATGAAATTGCGGAAATGGCGTTTCATCTCAATCAGCTGCTCAAAAAGTTTGAAAGTATTATCGTCGATGTTAATCACAGCGTAAAAACACTTAATGACGCTACCGATGACTTGTCGCATAGCGTTGGCGATAATCAGCAAAGCATCGACTCACAGCTTCATCAGGCGCAAACAGTGACTAGCGCGATGGAAAACCTAACCGCCACTATCGATGGCATTGTGGTTAATACGACAGACGCTGCGTCAAAAGCTCAGCTGACTAACAAAAACGCGCTCGATGGCAATGAAGGGGTGCAAGCAACCATCACGCAAATTCAGCAGTTGTCGCATAATCTTGAACAATCACATACCGAAGCTAAAAAACTGGTGAATGATAGCGAACATATCACAACGGTGATGGATGTGATCCGCGGTATTGCCGAACAAACTAACTTGCTGGCACTTAATGCGGCGATTGAGGCGGCGCGGGCAGGTGAGCAAGGCCGTGGTTTCGCTGTCGTCGCAGATGAAGTCAGAACGCTGGCAAGCCGAACTCAAGATTCGACCCAAGAAATCGAGAGCATTGTCGACACCTTGCAACAACGTAGTAAGAATATGATGGCCCTGATCACCGACTGTCAGCAGCAAGGTGTAGAAAGCGCTAATAAGGCCGCTGCAGCAGGCGATATGCTATCTGAAATTACCGAAAATATGGCTAGCATTTTATCTATGACTACCTCGATTGCCGATGCTATCGATCACCAGAGTCAAGGCGTGATGGAGGTGAACACTGGGGTTGAATCTATTCGTCAGCAAGTGGATAAAACGGCGCAGCATTCAAATAACAATGCGGCGCTCAGTGATGAGCTAGCGAAACATGCGCTGCACCTTAATGACGCGGTGGCTGCTTATAAGGTTGGTTAACCTGAACTCGGGTTCGTTAGCACCTGTTACTTAACATAAAAATTTACAAATTAAGGCGAGTATCTATGACATAAAATGTCAAATGATGCTCGCTTTTTGACATTAGAGTAGGCTACACTCCGTTAACTTTAATAATAATGAATAAGGATATGGTTTGAAGCGATTACATTCTTTGCTTACTGGCACCTTGTTGTCTAGCGCCATGTTTACAGGCGCGTTAGCGACTTCTGTGATGTCACATTCCGCCGTTGCCGCGCAAGGGGCGACTCCCACCTTGAAACTCGACAGTTGTTTCGTTGCTGGTGTTACTAAACAGTTGCAGTGTGGCACATTGGCAGTGCCAGAGAACTGGCAAGCGCCGAGTGATAAAACACTCGATCTTAACGTGATTGTTGCCAATGCGGTTTCTCAATCGCCAAAAAGCGATCCACTGTTTTTATTAATGGGCGGCCCAGGGCAAGCGAGCTCAGAGCTGGTGGCTGGCTTGTTAAAAATCTTTCGCAGTGTGCGCGAAGATCGCGATTTGGTTTTCATCGACCAACGTGGCACCGGTAAATCAAGCGCGTTAGTGTGTGATGAAGAAGATGGTGATATTTACGAAGTGCTCAGCAGTGACTTTAACGCTGATGATGTTAAAAAGTGTATTGCCTCGTTTGATGTCGATTTATCGCAATACAATACCAATAATGCCATTTTAGATTTTGATGCAGTGCGTGAAGCATTGGGCTATCAACAAATTAATCTTTATGGGATCTCTTATGGTTCACGCGCCGCCATGGTGTATATGCGTGAAAAACCAGCTGCATTGCGTTCAGTGATCTTAGATGGTGTAGTGCCGCCGCAAGTTGTTGTTGGTCCTATGGGCATCGAAGCCGAGCGTGCATTCGATATTATGATTGAGCAGTGTAGTCAAAGTGAGGCCTGTGCTAAGCAGTTTCCTAATTTCCTTGGCGATTATCAAAAAATCCGCGCTCAACTAGAACAGGCGCCGATTAAAACGATGATTGATCATCCTGTTACCGACAAGCCAATCGCGTTAAACATCGATAGCAAAAAGTTTATCAATCAAATTCGCAACATGTTCTACAGCGTAGGAATGCGCGAGCTAGTTCCTTATGTAGTGAGTGAATTTAGCAAAGGTAATTACAAGCCTTTTGTTGGCATGATGTCGCAAAGTGAAGATTCAACCGGCGGTATGTATGTTGGCCTGACCTTTAATATTCTGTGTAATGAAGATATTCCTCGTGCGAGTCGCGACCTGTTAGCCAAAGACAGTGCTAATCGCTTCTCTGGTGCGCATACATTTGAAGTATTCAGTAGCATTTGTGAGCACTGGCCAACTTTCGATGCGCCAGAAAACTTCGGTGATAAAGTTACATCAAACATTCCTACCATGTTGTTATCAGGCGAGTTAGATCCTGTAACACCGCCAGCTTGGGGCTCATTGGCTGCTGAAGGTTTAAGTAATAGCAAACATTACATTGCCAAAAATGCAGGCCACGGACTTATTACTCAAAGCTGCGCGGCTAACATGATTAGTGAATATTTAGAGAACCTTAATTTTGATGATGTAAATAGTGCGTGTTTAGATAAGCAGCCACTGCCGGGCTTCTTGTTAAACAACAACAGCAATATGGCTGTGCCTGCAAAAGACTCAGTGAAGGAGGCGAAATAGCCATGTTAAAAGTAGATAACTTGTCAAAAACCTTTGGCGATTTTACCGCCGTTGAATCGGTATCTTTTGAAGCTAAAGACGGTGAAATTACAGGTATTCTTGGGCCAAATGGCGCCGGAAAAACCACGACGCTGCGCATTTTATACGGCCTGCTTAAGGCTAATACTGGTCAGGCGTTTATTAATGATATTGATGTGGCCAAGTCGCCGCTCGACGCACGCAGATCATTAGGTATTTTCCCTGATCAATTTGGCATGAGCGAGCGCCTGACCGCTCGTGAACAGATTGAATACTTTGCGCAAATGCATGGATTAACGGGCAAAGCACTGGATGAGGCATTAGATCGGGTGATTAGCGATTTAGATATGCAGGATATTAGCGATCGCAAAACCGAAGGCTTTTCCCAAGGTCAGCGCATGAAAGTAACCTTAGCTCAGGCGTTAGTGCATCGTCCGCAAAACTTGGTACTTGATGAACCAACCCGTGGCCTTGATGTAATGAGTACACGCCTTCTGCGCGAGCAATTACTGAAACTCAAAGCTGATGGCCATTGTATTTTATTCTCAAGCCATGTGATGCAAGAGGTCGCTGCGCTGTGTGATCGCGTAATCGTTGTGGCTAAAGGTAAAGTTGTCGCACAAGGCTCTCCGCAAGAGTTGTGTGAGCTTGCTGGCAAAGAACATTTAGAAGACGCCTTTGTTGCGATTATTGGTACTGACGAAGGAGTTGCCGCGTAATGAGTATTTTTAAAGGACTGGTAGTCAAAGAATTTCGCGAAGCATTTCGCGACAAGCGCGCCATTATGGCGGCGCTATTTGCCATTGTAACTGGGCCAATTATTATGGCCGCTGTATTGATGTTTCAGCTTGATGAGCAATTGTCGGTTAAAGATAGCTATGTTGAATTCGTGGGCGAAGAAAACGCCCCAGAATTGATTAACTATCTCAAAGCACAGCAGTTTAAACCTATTGCAGAAGTGCCAGAGAGTGAAGCGGCGAAATGGAAAGAGCGCGAAATTGTATTAACCATTAGCGATGATTTTGCCGAGCGCTTAAACGCTGGTAAACCGGCTAAGATAACGATTAAAGCCGATTACAGCGATAAAAATCTGCGTACAACGCTTGAAAGAATTGAGGCGACCATTAATGCCTATAGTAGTCAAATGGGCACTGCTAGATTGTTAATGCGCGGTATCGATCCACGAATTACTCAGCCGATTACGATTAACGTGCAAAGCACTGCTACGCCGGAATCAACCAGTGGATTACTGATGGGCTTAGTAGGTATGTTTATCATGATGGCGCTATTTACGGCATCGATGACGGCCTCTATCGACACTAGTGCAGGTGAACGTGAACGCCATTCGCTAGAGCTAATTTTGTGTCAACCTGTATCGACGGTAAAAGTCGTATTGTCGAAAGTGGCGTGTGTGAGCGTGTATGGCGGTATTGCGTCAATTCTCACCATGTTTACCATGAGCTTTACCATGTCGATGTTGCCGATGGAAAAACTGGGTATATCTATCATTATCGACCCAGTTACTATGATTTACATTACCTTGATGATTATTCCGCTAGCGTATTTAGCGGGGATCGCACAGCTGTTTTTTGCTTATCAAGCCAAGAGCTTTAAAGAAGCACAATCTTATCTATCGATGATTTTGTTATTACCGATGTTGGTGCCAATGGCGGTGACTATTATGCCGCATAAGCCTGCATGGTTAGATTACGTGCCACTTGCGGGACAAAACATCATCATGGGTGATTTGTATAAAGGGGAAAGTTTGGATATTGCTGCATTTGCGTTTACCAATATTTCAACACTGGCAGTAGCTGTGGCGATGACACTATTATTAGCTCGCTCACTGCGTTCTGAAAAAGTAGTATTAGGATTAAGTTAGTCTGAGCTAGCTTTTTGACAGCCTTGCTAATCAGGCTGGCCAAATGAGCGTAAATTTTGAAAGTTCGGAGTGATTTGGTGTGCTTATTAGGTTTGTTTGTTCATTTTAGATAAAGTGATAGCACACCAGTTACTTTTTTAAATGAAATACCTCCATGTATTTCACCCTGCGGGTAGCCTACGGCTATTCAAACTTGTTCCATACAAGTTTGTGCATCGCCACTAGAATGTCTGGAATATTCTAGGACTGCTTTAGCAGGTCGCGTAGTGATAAGTCTCAGGACGAGACTTACTAAGAAAAGTAGCCAAAAGAAAAATCATCAGGAATGGTTTCAGACAGCTTTAGCTGGCCTCGAAGAGGTGAGTACATGGAATGTACGAATCAAAAATCATACCTGATTTTTTCATTGGTCAATTTCTAATTTAAGACGCTAAACAACGGGAGTAGTCGGCGCTGCAAGTTCTTTGTTTCAATTCAGCTACATGTCATGGTGGATAGCACACTGAGTTATATGCGTTAGCTACTGTAAATTAAGGATTCGCTAAATTCGAATTAACATTACCAAGGGGTAAATGGTCGCTATTTTGTTGCGATGGCGGCACTTGGTGTTCCTGCTTGTACATTTCTACTCGATTACGACCATTGTTTTTCGCTTTATACAGCGCTTGGTCAGCTTGTGAAAACAACTCAGGGATTTGGGCTTTATCACGCGGCACCATTAAAGAAATACCAGCACTGATGGTGACCTTTAAGATCTTGTCTTCAAACATAAACTTAGATTGTTCGATAATATCGACCACTTGCTGTGCGATATCGCGACAGGTGTGCTTGTCGCTGTCTTCGATGATTAAGCTAAATTCTTCACCACCAAGGCGGCCACAAACACACTCATTTTCTGCGGCGACTTTTTTCAATAATCCTGCAACGTGGATCAAACAATCGTCACCAGTTTGGTGGCCGTATTTATCGTTAAAGCTCTTAAAGAAATCGATATCGAGCATCACAATAGCGATATAGGTTTGATTTTCGATACAGTATTCAAAGCGTTGTTCAATTAAATCGTCGATGCAGCGTCGATTATTAAGCCCTGTTAGTGCGTCTGTTTCGCTAATAAGCTTGAGTTTTTGCAATGCATCTTCAAGTTGCGCTGTGCGCTCTTTCACTTTGACGTTAAGTTGAGCATTGATGTTCTCTTGAGCGACGGCGTAAGCATGTTCCGCTTCAAGACGTAATTGCTTTTCTTCGTTGTATTTCTCCGACAGAGCGAAACTTAGGAGAAAGGCTTCGAATACTGAACCTATTAAAATAAAGTTTTCGGTGAGCATATTTACTGGGATGATTTGCCACTTATTTAGTGCTAATACGATGCCGCCACACAACATTGCCCACCAACTGATAGTGTAGTACTTGGCGGCCTTTACTCCTTGGCGCCATAAATAGGTACCGATAAACAACCCACAAGAACAGCCAAAGATAGATAGGGATATTGCGTAAATTACACTGGTTCTAAACTCGACAAAAGGTGCGATTAGCATCGAAATAAAAGAGCCGATATAGATGGCTACGACCACGTAATAAAATTTTGGCATTCGCTCTTTGATCTGTAAAAAACTCTCGGTAAAGAGCCCTGCAAAAAGAACAATGCCACTGAGAAAGAGCACTATGATACGGTCGTTCCAATAGGTTTGTTCCGGCCATAAATATTGGAAAGAGTAGCCTTTGAGGGAAAACAAAAACATAACCATTGAAAATACGTATAAAACGTAATAGAGGTAGCTTTTATCGCGGGTGCGGAAAAATATAACTAAGTTATAGAACACCATCACTAATAAAGCGCCCCAAATAACGCCATTGGCAATGGACAGTGATTGGTTGTGTTCGTGATAACTAATGGGATGCCACAACGTCATGGGGACTTGCAAGGAGCTACTGCCATGAACTTTTAGCAATATGGAGTAGTCTTTGCCAACATTAAAGTGTAATGGCAGGAGAAAGTTAGTGGTATTAACTTGGCGCTCAAAATAGGGGAGCTTGTCGCCTAGTTGTTCAACAAGCTTAATAGATTGATTTTGGTGGTCGACGATATAAACATCGAGAAAATCCAAAACGGGATAGCTGATTTCTAACAAATAAACACTGGTATTCGTGACTTGGGTGGAAACATCGACCTTTAGCCACCAAACGTCTTTGCTGTAGCCGACGTTAAACGCGCCATCTTCTTGCTGCCACTTTAAGCTACCGAGTTGTTGATAATTGAGTTTGTCGGCGGAAGGATTGCTAACGTTAATGAAAGAAACATAAGAATCGAGTGAGATTCGGGTGTAGGGATCAGACAGCGCTAATTTCTCACTAGCGGGTGCACTTTCGTTAGCGGATAAGTTTTCGTTAGCAATTAAATTAGGCACTATCCCCAATAATAAAAAAATGAACGCTAATAATTTTAGCCTCATGCCTCACTCCAAAAAACATCGAAATAGATAATACAAAATCATTAGAAAGAAAGACATCAAAGCGCTAAGGTATTAAGAAAATTTTACGAAGTAAATATTAATATCATCAAGCACTTACTAACTATATTCTGATTATAGTCACCATACCTATTTTTTACGAAAATATCAGTATATTTTGCCGTTATCCTGTCAATTAAGACTAATTAGTTTTGATTTTGTAGTTCTTTATTATTGCTTTATTGGTGGTGTTTAGAAAATGGTTTTAGGCGATTAAGGAGTGAGGATCCGCTTGCAATAGCAAGCGGAGATTATGATTACTGACTGTAAGGAACAAATGATTCAAAATAGGCCAACTGCACTGGATGTTTTAAGGCTTTTGGACGCAGCGCCTTTACTTTGCTAATGATTTCTTCATTGGCCATTCCCATTGCTTTTAATATTAAGGCAATCGCCAGTCCTGTGCGACCAGAGCCTCCTTTACAATGTACGGCAATGGTTTCTTTGTTGGCCAGCGCCTCTAACACCTGAGCAATTGATGCATTGTAGGCCTCTTCAAAAGCGATCTCTGGACCTGCTTCATCTGAAACAGGCCATTGTAACCAATTTATTGCTTGCGCTTTGGCGGCGTTTGGTAGCGTTAAAGCATTGAGTTTTTCCAACTCTGCATCAAACATCACAGAAATAATGTGTGATACACCTGCTTCTTTTAGCGTCGCTACGGCTTGTTCTAAAGAAGCGTCTTTTGTTCCTGGACATGGGGTAAAAATCAACTTAGCGCCATTGGCTAATTGCAAAGTATCAAATGGATGGGTTGGCATATTACTTCTCCTATGCTTGAGCTGGTGTCTTAAACCAATGGGTTGTTTTATTGACGAAGGCGACCAATGAGAGCATGACTGGCACTTCCACCAGTACACCAACAACAGTAGCAAGTGCTGCACCCGAGTGAAGACCAAATAGCGAAATGGCTACGGCGACAGCGAGTTCAAAAAAGTTAGATGTACCTATCATACTGGCAGGGCCAGCCACGTTGTGAGGTAATTTAAACCAACGGGCAGCAAAATAGGCGACAAAGAAAATTCCGTAGGTTTGAATCACTAACGGGATTGCAATTAAACCTATTGTTAGTGGTTGGCTGACAATGGTGTCGGCTTGAAAACCAAACAACAAAGTGACGGTTGCCAATAGGCCGATGATTGACCATGGTTTTAGTTTGGCAATTAGCTGTTCGATTGCAGCTGTTTGATGTTTTCTATTGAGCTGTGCGCGAATGAATACACCTGCAGCAAGTGGCAATATTACGTATAACACAACAGATACCAGTAGAGTTTGCCATGGAATAATGATGTCGCTAATGCCCAATAAAAATGCAGTTATAGGCGCAAACGCAAAAATCATAATGATGTCGTTTAAGGATACTTGTACCAAGGTGTAATTCGCATTGCCATTGGTGAGATGTGACCACACAAAGACCATTGCTGTACAAGGTGCGACACCGAGTAAAATCATGCCTGCTATATATTCCTTCGCCGACTGCGGGTCGACCCAGCTAGCGAAAATACCTTCGAAGAATAGCCAACCCAATAGCGCCATTGAAAACGGCTTGACTAACCAGTTGATCACTAAGGTTAATAGCAAGCCCTGTGGTTGATTCTTAACATCCTTAATTGCGCTGAAATCAATTTGCAGCATCATCGGAAAAATCATTAGCCATATGAGCACGGCAATTAAG
The DNA here is from genome assembly GCA_049607155.1 of Psychrobium sp. GTDB lineage: Bacteria > Pseudomonadota > Gammaproteobacteria > Enterobacterales > Psychrobiaceae > Psychrobium. The sequence goes on along the minus strand of JBMYWG010000006.1, from coordinate 54,400 downwards.
ACGTTTACTTTGGCAATCTCAAGTTCGGCAATGTAGCCAAATGTCGATGGCATCAATAAACCTAATACAACGCCTAGCCCGATAGCTAAACTAACCCACAGTGATAAATAGCGTTCGAAAATACCCATGTTAAAACTCGATAAAATTGAATATGTGAAATATTGTATATTTAAATTTGTGCATATTCAATTGGTTTGATGGTCTTTTTTTAGGAGGGTTGATGCCAGTTAAATAACAACCACACTCAAAATACACATTTATTGCTTTGATATTTATCTAAAAATGACCGTATTTTTTGATGACTAAGCATCGACATGACCGCTGGTTTGAGCTGTGAAATTTGTTTGATAAAAGTCACACTTTCACTAGGATTTAGCGACGGGGATAGGTAGAATACGGGCAAATTTTTATTAACCGATTTTACATTGGAGTACTTAGATGCTTAAACGTGATATGAATATTGCGGATTTTGATCCAGAATTATTTGAAGCAATTAGCCAAGAAACGACTCGCCAAGAAGAGCACATCGAACTAATCGCTTCGGAAAACTACTGTAGCCCGCGCGTTTTAGAAGCTCAAGGCTCACAATTAACGAACAAATATGCAGAAGGTTACCCAGGTAAGCGTTACTACGGCGGCTGTGAGTATGTTGATAAAGCTGAAGTATTAGCGATTGAGCGTGCTAAAGAGCTATTTGGCGCACATTACGCTAACGTTCAACCACACTCAGGTTCACAAGCAAACTCTGCTGTATTCTTAGCATTATTAAACCACGGCGATACTGTTTTAGGCATGAGCTTAGCGCACGGTGGTCACTTAACTCACGGTTCTCACGTAAACTTCTCTGGTAAACTTTACCACGCTGAGCAATACGGTTTAGATGAAAACGGTGATATCAACTATGCAGAAGTTGAAGAAAAAGCATTAGCTCACAAACCAAAAATGATTATCGCTGGTTTCTCAGCATTCTCTGGTGTTGTTGATTGGGCGCGTTTCCGTGAAATCGCTGATAAAGTTGGCGCTTACTTATTCGTTGATATGGCTCACGTAGCTGGTCTTGTAGCTGCAGGTCTATATCCAAACCCTGTGCCATTTGCTGACGTTGTTACGACGACAACTCACAAAACTCTAGCGGGTCCACGTGGCGGTTTAATCGTTGCACGTGAAAACGAAGAAGTTGAGAAAAAGTTAAACTCAGCGGTATTCCCTGGCGGCCAAGGTGGTCCACTAATGCACATTATCGCTGCAAAAGCGGTAGCGTTTAAAGAAGCATTGCAACCAGAATTTAAAGCATACCAACAAGCAGTATTAGACAACGCTAATGCGATGGTAGAAGTGCTTCAAGAGCGCGGTTACAAAGTGGTATCTAACGGTACTGATAACCACTTATTACTACTAGACTTAATCGGTAAAGAGTACACTGGTAAAGATGCAGATGCTGCATTAGGCCGTGCGTTTATCACAGTAAACAAAAACTCTGTGCCAAACGATCCACGTTCGCCGTTTGTTACTTCAGGTCTTCGTTTAGGTACGCCTTCAATCACTCGTCGTGGTTTCCAAGTTGCTGATACTAAAGCACTAACAGGTTGGATTTGTGATATCTTAGATGACATCAACAACGAAGCTGTTATCGATGAGGTACGTACTAAAGTACTTGAAATCTGTAAGCGTTTACCAGTTTACGCATAATATTTGATCGCTTGCACGGCGTTGAGTTAGACGCGCCGTGTTGATTAGGTATAATCGGCCGCTCTTTGCGGCCGTTTTTGTATCTAGGCAATCATAAAATAGTCATTGATTTATGAGTGTGATCAGGTAAGTTGATTTCAATAATAATAATAACAAGTCAGTTTGCCTGATTAATATTTATGAGTAAAAAGTATGCATTGTCCCTTTTGCCGCACTAGCGATACCAAAGTAATTGACTCGCGACTGGTATCCGATGGATATCAAGTAAGACGTCGTCGCCAGTGTACGGGGTGTCAGGAACGCTTTACCACTTTTGAGCAAGCCGAACTTGTGATGCCAAAAATCATTAAAACAACAGGTTCTCGCGAGCCATTTGATGATGAAAAACTGCGCAGTGGTATGGCACGCGCTTTAGAACGTCGTCCTGTGGGGGTTGAAGCAATAGAAAACTCACTGCACGTGATTAAGTCGAAGTTACGCGCCACTGGTGAGCGTGAAGTGCAATCGACCTTTGTTGGTAACTTGGTTATGGACGAGTTAAAGCGTTTAGATAAAGTTGCCTATATCCGATTCGCGTCAGTATATCGCGCGTTTGAAGATGTTGAGGAGTTTGGTAAGGAAATCGCTAAGCTCGGTAAATCAGAGTAATCCCTCTTTTTATGTATTCCTAAATTAAGTATTCGGAAAATTTTCATGTCCCAATCTGCCAGTGTTGCCGATATTGGTTATATGCAGCGTGCTATTAATCTAGCAAAGAGAGGCCGTTTTACGACGACGCCCAACCCTAATGTTGGCTGTGTGTTGGTAAAAAATGAGGCTATTGTTGGCGAAGGTTATCACCAAAAAGCCGGAGAAGGGCACGCAGAAGTCAATGCGCTAGTGCAAGCAGGACAAAGTGCCCAAGGCGCAACCGCTTACGTCACCTTAGAGCCTTGTAGTCACTACGGGCGCACGCCGCCTTGTGCGGTGGCATTAGTAACTGCTGGTGTTAAGCGCGTAGTTATTGCGATGGTGGATCCAAATCCTAAAGTGGCGGGACGCGGTATTGCCATATTAGAAGAAGCGGGCATTGAAACCATAAGTGGTGTGCTAGAGCAACAAGCTCGCGCGTTAAATCCTGGTTTTTTGAGCCGCATGGAAAGAAAACGTCCCTTTGTGACCATTAAAATGGCCGCAACCCTTGATGGTGGCACGGCGCTAAATGATGGCACCAGTAAATGGATTACCAGCAGTGATGCGCGGGTTGATGTGCAAAAGTTTCGCGCCCAAAGCTGCGCTATTGTTACTGGTGCTAATACGGTGTTAGTGGACGACCCTAGTTTAAACTTGCGCTACGATGAGCTAGGTTCACTGAAAAATGAATTATCAGCGCAGCAATTACGACAGCCGCTGCGCGTCGTCATCGATAGTCAAAATCGCGTGACACCTAACCATAAAATGGTGGCAATCGAGTCGCCAATTCTGCTTATTCGTCGTGCCAAAGACGATTGTGATTGGCCTGAACATGTCGAGCAGTTAGTGCTTGAAGGTGAAGGTAAAATCGATTTACAGCAAGTGATGGAACATCTCGGCGCTCGTGAAATTAACAGTGTCTGGGTTGAAGCCGGAGCGACACTGGCTGGCGCGCTGGTAGAAGCGAATTTATGCGATGAGCTAATTATCTATCAAGCGCCAAAATTAATGGGCACAAATAACAAAGGCCTCTTGAATTTACCCGCCATTGACCACATGAATAAGCTACGTGAACTATCTATCTCAGATATTCGCATGCTAGGGCGTGATATCCGTATTCGCGCTACCCTCGAAGACTAAACAGGCAAATTATGTTTACTGGAATTATCGAAAGCGTCGGCACCCTCAGTCAAATGAGTGCGCAAGGCGACGGTTATCGCGTTGAAATTAAAACGGGTAAATTAGATTTATCCGATGTCAAACTCGGTGATAGCATCGCCAGCAACGGAGTATGTTTAACCGTCGTTGCTTTAAACGGTGATAGCTTTGTGGCTGATGTATCGGGAGAAACTGTATCGCTAACAGGGTTCGCTAATTATCAGTTAGGACAAGTCATTAATCTTGAAAAAGCGGTGACACCAACGACGCGTTTAGGTGGGCACATGGTGAGCGGCCATGTCGATGGCATAGGCACTATTGAGTCGATTAGCAATAATGGTTCATCAATGGATTATTGGGTCAATGCGCCGCATCAACTAATGCGTTATATCGCCTTAAAAGGCTCCATTACTATCGATGGCATTAGTTTGACGGTTAATGGTTTAGACGGCGATAAGTTCCGCCTGACTATAGTGCCTCATACGAGTGATGAAACTACGATTAAACACTTTGAGGTTGGCACTAAGGTCAATGTCGAAGTCGATCAAATCGCGCGCTATTTAGAGCGCTTGATGCAGGTTTCAGCGAGTGATGAAAAGTCGAGTAATATCGATATGGATTTATTGGCCCGTAGTGGTTTTTTAAAGTAACACCTAGACTAATTTCATTGGTTCAATCATTAAACGCATGTATAATCTGCGCCGACATTTCGGTAGCTACTAAGGTTAAGGCTAGATCATGGCATTAAATACAATTGAAGAAATTTTAGAAGACTTCAAACAGGGCAAGATGGTTATCTTGATGGATGATGAAGATCGCGAAAACGAAGGCGACTTGATCATTGCAGCAGATAAGATTTCTCCGCAAGCAATTAACTTTATGGCGACTCATGGCCGTGGTTTAATTTGCTTAACCTTAACCAAAGAACGTTGTGAGCGTTTGAATCTACCACTGATGGTCGATGCCAATAAAGCGCAGTTTGCGACTAACTTCACCGTTGCTATTGAAGCCGCTGAAGGTGTAACAACGGGCATTTCTGCTGCAGATCGTTCACGCACCGTACAAGCTGCTGTAGCGCAAAACGCTGTAGCCAGTGATATTGTTCAGCCGGGACATATATTCCCATTGATGGCTCAAGATGGCGGCGTTTTAACGCGAGCTGGTCACACTGAAGCGGGTTGTGATTTAGCGCGTTTGTCAGGTTTTGAACCAGCGTCTGTTATTGTTGAAATTCTTAAAGAAGACGGGACTATGGCGCGCCGTCCAGATCTTGAAATCTTCGCCAAAGAGCATGACATTAAAATTGGCACCATTGCTGATTTAATCGAATACCGCAATGCTAACGAAACCACTATTGTTCGTGAAGCGCAGTGTAAACTGCCAACAAAATACGGCGAGTTTAACTTAGTCACTTACCGTGACACTATCGATGATGAATTACATTACGCGATGGTAAAAGGTGATGTTGATAGTGACGGCGTAACCAATGTTCGCGTTCACTTACAAAATACTTTTAACGATTTGCTTGGCAGTGAGCGCGCGCAAAACCGCAGCTGGCCACTTGATAAAGCCATGCAGCGCATTAGTGATGAAGGCGGCGTACTTGTCTTGTTAGCCAATAACGAATCAAACGATTCATTAATCGCTCAGGTACGCGCATTTGATCTTGAAGATAAAGGCGAAAAACCAGTGACTGCAAAATGGCAGGGCACGTCACGCCGTGTTGGTGTCGGTTCACAAATCTTGGCTGATTTAGGTATCCACAAGATGAACCTACTTAGCTCTGTGAAACGCTATCATGCGCTTTCTGGCTTCGGCTTAGAAGTTGTAGATTATATTTGCGAGTAATCACAAGTTAGAGATAACTAATTTAATGGGATTGCGATTAAGTGATCCCATGCAAAAGATTGATAATGCGCAGCGCACTGCGCTTGTGTTATCATTGCGCCTCGTTTTTGAGAGGCCCTCAAATCCTATTCTTAATAAGGTAATAAGATGAACATTATTGAAGGTAACCTAAGCGTCACTAATGCAAAAGTGGCAATCGTAGTTTCTCGTTTCAACAGCTTTATTGTTGATTCACTCGTTGAAGGTGCTTTAGATGTATTAAAACGCACTGGTGGCATGAGCGATGAAGATATCACTATTGTTCGCGTTCCAGGTGCTGTTGAATTGCCATTAGCAACTCAAAAAGTTGCTTCAAAAGGTGAGTTCGACGCCATTATTACCTTAGGTGCTGTGATCCGTGGTGGTACACCACACTTTGATTTTGTTGCCGGTGAGTGTAACAAAGGCCTTTCTCAAGTAGCTATGCAGTACAATGTACCAGTAACTTTTGGTGTATTGACTACTGATTCTATCGAGCAAGCTATTGAGCGTGCTGGTACTAAAATGGGCAACAAGGGCGGCGAAGCTGCACTGAGCGCATTAGAAATGATCAATGTGATGCGAGCGCTAGACGCTTAATCATTGGTTGGCGGTAGCTAACTGCTGCCGCACCGTTGCATCACCGTAATACTCCACAGGAAATTAAATAGATATGAAACCATCAGAGCGTCGTAAAGCCCGTCGTCTTGCGCTGCAAGCGATTTATTCTTGGCAATTATCTGGCAATAGCGCTAGTGAAATTGAGTTAGAATTTTTAACGAATCAAGATATCAAAGGGGTTGATGTTGAGTACTTTAGAGCGCTACTAACTGGCGTTATTGCTTCAACTGACGACATTGATGATGCATACCGCCCTTATTTAGCACGTAACGCAGAAGACGTTGATCATATTGACCGCGCTGTATTGCGTCTTGCTACCTACGAATTGAAATTCCAAAATGACACGCCTTACAAAGTGATTATTAACGAAGCAATCGAATTGGCGAAAGCCTTTGCTGCGGATGATAGCCACAAATTCGTCAACGGTGTGTTAGATAAAACTGTAGCTCGCCTGCGCAATATCAAATAGGTTTTTGCCATGGCCTGTGGTGAGTTTGAATTAATTCAACGCTATTTTACCGAGCGTCAAACTAAGCGTCGCGATGTGATTAAAAGCATTGGCGACGATTGCGCATTGGTGCAAGCCAATCCTGAACAGTTACTCGCGGTATCCACCGATACCTTGGTCAGCGGTGTGCACTTTTTTGAAGATATTCCTGCTCACGCATTAGGCTTTAAAGCCCTCGCTGCCAATCTGAGTGACTTAGCGGCGATGGGGGCTAATCCAGCTTGGGTATCTCTTGCCTTAACGCTGCCACAAATCGATGAAGCTTGGGTCAGTGATTTTAGTGATGGCTTTTTCAAAGCCGCCGATTATTACGGCATTGAGCTCATTGGTGGCGATATGTCAAAAGGGCCGCTAAGTGTCACCATTACTGTGCAAGGTCAGGTCAACAAAGATCAGCAAATGCTACGCAGTAACGCCCGCATCGGCGATTGGATTTGTGTCACGGGTAATCTTGGCGATTCAGCGCTGGGACTGCAGGCCTTGTTGGGGAATGTGCAATTGTCTGAGTCAGATAGCACTGCCGCAGTTAAGAAACACTATTATCCAACACCGCGTTTATTAGCGGGACACGCACTGCGTACTATCGCCAGCTCTGCCATTGATATTTCTGATGGCCTAGTGTCTGATTTAGGGCACATTGCTAAGCAATCAGGCTGTATGGCTGTGGTTGACGTTGATGCTTTGCCGCTATCTGAACTATTAACAAACAATGTTTCTAGCGATGAAGCGCTGCGCTTAGCCCTTTCTGGCGGTGAAGATTACGAGCTGTGCTTTACGGTATCGCCGGCGGCGCTCGGTAGTGTTGAAAGTGCCTTGATGCACACCAATACTCCTTTTGCTTGTATTGGCCAGATGCAAAGTGGCGAAGGAGTTAACTTCCAGCGCGATAATCAGACGTTAGATCATCAATTTAAAGGCTTTGAACACTTTTGAAACACGCCGATCCAGCCTTAGCTAAATTATCTTTAAAAAATCCTATTCACTTTCTTGCATTGGGTTTTGGCACTGGTCTCGCACCTAAAGCACCCGGAACCTTCGGCACGCTTGCAGCATTACCTCTATATTTTCTAATGATGAATCTGTCGTGGCCAGTCTTTTTGGTCGTGACTGCGATAGTGACTATTGCAGGCTTTTGGATTTGTGACGTAGCTGCAAAAGATATGGAAGTGCATGATCACGGCGCCATTGTGTGGGATGAAGTCGCAGGGATGTTAATTACCATGATTGCCGCACCTGTTGGCTTGTTGCCTTTGGTAGTTGGTTTTGTATTATTCCGCTTTTTTGACATCGTAAAACCTTGGCCCATTAAACTACTCGATCGCCATGTTAAGGGCGGTTTTGGCATCATGATTGACGATGTGTTAGCTGGCGTGTTTGCGGCAATTTCTTTACAGGCGATTCATTATTTCTGGCCGTTGGTATAAAACAGCATGAAGCGTCCTGTTTCTCATTATGTGTTTTTAGTTTTCACTATTATTTGCCTTGCATTGTTAGTGTTTTCTTCGTTACCTTTTCCCTTGGTTATCGCAATTTTCGTTGTCGGTTGGTGCGCCTTGGCATTAATCGTTATGGTCATTCAACGAATTTCCCATCATAAGTCCCGTTAGCCCGAGTTAACCGGTATTCAGGCTACCTATTTCCATTATTTGATCTAAACCGCTGTTTTTTTAATCAGTCAACAATCGTCTAATAGCGATTTAAAACTTTACTGCTACCCTTTTGATTGCACTTTTGTTTGTTAATTAATCATTTTTGGTTGATTTTAGTACGAATATTACACTTTGAACTTAGGTTTGATGAGTGCTGACATTAAAAAGTCATATTTCAAAATTACACTGCGTAATGAGACAGGACGCAGTCGTCAATAATTGAAACTATTAATCGAAAAGGGAAGGTTGAAATGGGTAGAGTTGCATTAGTTACTGGTGGTACACGTGGTATTGGTGAAGCGATCAGCACAAAACTAAAGTTAAAAGGTTATGAGGTGATTGCTAGTTACGCTGGTAATGAACAGTCGGCCAAGGCGTTTACTGAGCGCACTGGAATTCCGACAGCTAAATTTGATGTATCAGATTTTGAAGCAACGGCAAGTGCTATTGCGCAAATTGAATCTGATTTCGGTCCAATCGAAGTGTTAGTGAATAATGCGGGTATTACGCGCGATGGTACTATGCACCGTATGGACTTTGAACAGTGGGATGCAGTTATTCAAACCAACTTAGCATCTTGTTTTAATACGTGTCGTGCTGTTATCGATAATATGCGTAAAAATGGCTTCGGACGTATTGTTAATATCGGTTCAATTAACGGTCAAGCTGGTCAGTACGGTCAAGTAAACTACGCCGCTGCTAAATCTGGTATTCATGGTTTTACTAAGGCGCTGGCACAAGAAAACGCTGCCAAAGGTATTACAGTGAATGCTGTTGCACCAGGTTATGTTGATACAGATATGGTGCGCGCGGTACCGCCAGAAGTATTAGAGAAGATTATTGCGACTATTCCTGTGGGCCGTTTAGGGACACCAGAAGATATCGCTCGCACCGTTGAGTTTTTGGTGAGTGATAACGGTGGTTTTATTACTGGTTCAACCTTGTCAATTAATGGCGGCCAACACATGTATTAATTGGTGTTTGGTACGTTAAAGAAAAAGCTAGCTCGATGCGAATCGAGCTAGCTTTTTAGTTTCTTAGCCTTTGTAAAGTTTAGCTTAGCTATATTTTTTGATGAATTCAGTCATCATCGGACGGACATATTTTCTAAACTTTGAGCCGCTAAATATACCATAGTGACCAGCGCCTTCTTGTTCGTGATGCTGGCGTTTGTCTTGTGGAATATTTACACAAATATCTTGTGCAGCGCGGGTTTGGCCGATGCCAACAATATCATCCATTTCGCCTTCTACAGTCAGTAAAGCAGTGTCTTTTACAGCGCTAAAATCCACTGGTTCACCGCGGTAAGTAATTTTACCATTGGCCAATTCGTTGCCTTGGAAAACGCGCTCGATAGTCTCTAAATAGAACTCTGCTGGCATGTCTAATACTGCCATGTACTCGTCGTAGAATGCACGAAAGCGCTCGGCATCTTCTCGTTCACCAAACAATATATTTTGGAAGAACTGCATGTGTTTTTTAGCATGAGCTTCTGGGTTCATCGATAGGAATCCACCGAGCTGTAAAAAGCCGGGATAGACTTTGCGCCCTACACCTGCGTAACCTGGAGGTACTGTCATAATCGCATTGTTTTTAAACCAATCTAGCGGTTTTTGATGGGCGAGTTCATTAACACGAGTGACTGATTTTGATACATCGATCGGGCCAGCCATTAACGTTAGCGATTTTGGTGTTGCTGTGCTATTTCGCTCGGCTAAAACGGCTGTTGCAATGAGTGATTGTACAGTAGGCTGACAGATTGCCACCATGTGAACATCGTCGCCTAAAAACTCTAGAAATTCGATCAGATAGGTAACATAGCAATCAAAGCTAAAAGGACCATTGCTCAGAGGAATATCACGGGCATCCTGCCAGTCAGTAATATAAACATCGTGATCAACAAGTAAGGCTTCAACAGTGCCTTTTAGTAGGGTTGCATGGTGGCCTGAGAGCGGTGCCACTAGCAATACTTTATCCCGCACAATGTTATCTTGTGCCGAGAACTTTAAGAGATCGCAAAACACTTTATTCTCGACAATTTCTTCAACAATCTTTACTTGATTGTCACCAATAGTGATGCTGTCGATGGAGAAGTCGAGTTTGTCATAGCGCCTTGTTAGTCGCATGCTCGATTCCAATACGGCATTGGTTAATCGCCCAATCGGCGTATAGGAAAACGGATTGAGTGGATGACAACTAACGTCGTGAATAGCGCTGAATCCATCGTGAAATAGTTGCGCGCTGCGAGAGAAATAATCGTAACTTTGATATCGCATGCTATGACCTTGTGTTTCTGTTTTTCTTATCTAGGCAATTGGCGAAAGTACTGCTTTAGAAAGTTGTGATACTTATTGCCGCGGTGGGATAAAAAAGCCTCTCTCCAAAAAGGGGGGAAGGAGAGAGGCAGGTATACCTATTTAGCCGCTTGTGCCGCTTGAGCAACAGAAGTTTGTGCTTCTTCCATTGCTTTTTTGATTAACTCACCAGACTTCTCTTGAGTTTCAGAGATCAGCGCGTAACTTTCTTTCGCTGCTTTTAGCACCGTTTCTTGTACGTCTTGTGCGTAAGATTTTTGTGCTTCTAGCATTGCAGTAACATCTTTTTGCTCTGCTGAGTTTTGTGCAAATGCAATGCCGCCAGACATTAGCGTTGAAAATAAGCTGCTTTGCTGTGTTGCTAATTGCTCAAATGCTTTTGCGTTAAGTGTTGCTAAATCTGTTACTGGTTTCATTGAGCTTTGAAGTTGTTCATTCATTTTATCTAACATGTCAGTGCGTCCTAAATTAGTTTTGCTGCTATGCAGCATGGAAGTTGTTTGAATATTATCCGCTTAAAAAACGAGCGTCAAGTATTTTTGTTGCGACGCAGCAAATTATTTTTCTTTCGCCGCATTAACCAGTGATTTAGCCAATGATTTTTGGGCTGTTGCTGGCTTAGCAGTAGCTTTGCTAGCAACAGGCGGCTTAGATGCAGCTGATGTTGTCTCAGTTGTTTTAGCTGTTTTGGTTGCTGGTTTTTTTAATGGCGTAGACGTTTTCTTGGCGATTTGTTTCACCGTGTTTGATTCAGCTTTCGTTGCTACTTTTGTTTTTGTAGAGACTGCATTTTGCTTATTGGCGTTCGCTTTAGTTGTGTTTGCTTTAGCCGGAGACTTACGTTTTGTGGCGGCTGGTGTTGCAGATTTTGTCGTGGCTTTTGCTAATTTTTTTACAGGCGCCTGTGATGTATTACTTGTGTCAGAACTACCTGCTTTGGTCTCTAGAGTCGACTGGCCATAGACTGCAATGCTATCGCGATATAGCGCGTTGGTTGAGTCAACGACTTGATTGAAACATTCGACAACACTTTTGCTAACTTCGCCAGTAAAAGCCTGTGTTTTTTCGTTGATACTCGCCAAGTCGTCAGGCTTGGAGAGGCCTGTTATAAAGGTTTGTTGTTTTGATATTAGTTGACTTGCTAGCTGTTGTTGCAATTGCCCCAACTGTTTAAAAAAGTCGATGTTTATCGCCAGATGATTGTTAAATGATGAGAAACAATCTTCCAGTGTTTGTTGTTGTGTGAAACTCATGATGTGACTCCTTTCGAGTGCGATGTTAATGATATTTGTGTTGCGTTGCAGCATTGTTGCTTGAATTATAAGCAGTGGATTATTTTTTCGTCAACATATAATATGTTGCAGCGCAATAAAAATTGGTTTTTTGATTGGGAGAGGGATTGTGAAACAAACCACAGACGTGAATGTATTGGAATACATAGAGCAGTTTAGCGAAGTATTTAATCAAAAGTTTCAGCAAGTATTAAATAAAACGATGCATGGAAGTGAGCAGCTTGGTACTGGTGATTACGATGCTAATCAGTTTAACGAGTGGTTAAATAGCGCCAATGTCGACAGCGCTAAATTAATCAATAATCAGATGGCGTTTATGGAGCAGCAAATACAGCTGTGGCAAAGTGCGACTAAATCAATGCTAGGAGAGAGCGCTGAGCCTGTTGTCGCCGAAGAAAAGGGCGATCAACGATTTGTTGATGAGCAATGGTCGTCCAATCCAGTCTATAGCTATATTAAGCAGGCCTATCTACTCAACTCTCAGCTGCTCAATAATACGCTTGAGTCGATGCAGTTTGCAGATCCTAAAGTCGCTGAACAAGTGGCTTTTTACACCCGCCAATATATCAATGCCGTATCGCCAACCAATAGTATTTTAACTAACCCTGAAGTTTGTCGAGAAATCGTTGAAACCAAAGGTGATAATCTTACTCGTGGTCTCGATAATTTTATGGAAGATCTCCAGCGTAGCCCAATTGACGCTTTTAGCGTGACTCAAACTGACGCTGATGCGTTTACCTTAGGTAAAGATTTGGCGACGACACCGGGCAAGGTGGTTTATGAAAACGAATTTATTCAGCTAATTCAATACAATGCAACCACCGATAAAGTCCATAAGCAACCGATTTTAATTACTCCTCCTTTTATCAATAAATATTACATTTTGGATTTAAACGAGCGAAAGTCGCTGGTGCGCTGGTTAGTGGCTCAAGGCTACACCGTATTTATTATTTCTTGGATAAACCCCGATGCAAGTTACCGAGATAAAGATTTTGGTGATTATATGAAACGTGGTCCTATTGCCGCGCTGGACGTGGTGGAAAAGATCACTAAGACCAACAAAGTGAATATGGTGGGCTGGTGTGTTGGCGGCACCTTGCTAACGACTGCCGTTGCTTACTTACGTGCCAAAGGCGATGAACGGGTTAACTCTCTCACGCTTTTCACTACCTTGCTCGATTTTTCTGAGCCGGGTGAAGTGGGGGTATATCTTTCCGACAATAATATGCCAGCCATCGAGCAAGCGGCAGAAGAGAAGGGTTACTTTGACGGCCGAATCCTAGGATTAGGTTTTAGTATGTTGCGGGAAAATAACCTTTTTTGGTCATACTTTGTTAATAATTATCTCAAGGGCAAAGATCCCGCGCCTTTTGATTTATTGTATTGGAATAGTGATCCAACCAATTTTCCAGCAGCGGCGTTTAAGCAATATCTATCGAGCACTTATGTCAGTAATCGGTTAAAAGAAGCGGGTGGCGTTACTATTGATGGTGTGGCCATCGATTTAGCTAAAATAGATGTGCCGTGCTATTTCTTATCGACAATTGCTGATCACATTGTACCTTGGCAAGGCTCTTACAAAGGCACACAGTTAGTCTCTGGCGATACGACTTTTGTACTTGCGGGTTCGGGGCATTTAGCAGGTGTTATTAATCCAGCGGATGGCGGGAAATATCCGCATTGGACAAGTGAAGAATTAAAAGAAGATGCACAGCAATGGTTTGCTGGTGCAACAAAACACGATGGTTCTTGGTGGCCTCACTGGCAGCAGTGGCTAAGCGACAAGTCGAGTTCACAAGTTAAAGCGAGAACAGTCGGGCGCAGCAAAGCTTTTCCTGCAATTGAAGATGCGCCAGGACGCTATGTCAGAGTAAGGTTAGATGGCAAATAAAGCGCTGTTACTCCTTGCACAAGACTGGCATCTTTAGGTGGCTTGGGTATATGATAGCAACACAATGAAATATTGAGGTTTCCCTTTGATTACTATTAAAAAATATCCAAATCGCCGTTTGTATGACACGTCGACTAGCCAATACGTAAATTTGGATTACATTCATCAGCTAGTGATGAATCACACCGAGTTTGAGATTGTTAGTTCTAAAGATGGTAGCAATTTAACGAAAACGGTATTGCTGCAAATTATTAGTGAATCAGAAACCAATGATAGTCAATCGTTGCTAACCGATGCGCTGCTCAAGCAATTAATTCGCTTTTACGATAGCGATATGCAGGTATTCGTAAGACAGTATTTAGAACAAAGCATGGCAAGGTTCCTTGAGCAGCAAGAGTCGATGCAAGGCATGATGAAAAACCTTGTCGATGCGAGCCCGATGAATATGTTCACTAAAATGATGGAACAAAATGCCTCAATGTGGCAGCCAAAGGATAAAGATAAATAGCGACTAATTTGATTGTGAAAGGGAATTAACAATGGACATAGATACTCACCTAAAACAAGCTGAACAGCGCAATAGAAAAGGCTTTGGTAGCAATCATTTTATGCTGTTATCAATGCTTTTCTCGGTAATTGTTTTAGCACTAATTATTTTCCTTGAACCGTTATTTGCTGTGGCATGTTCTGGACTTATCGCGTTTTTTCTGTTGTTTGCCTATGGCGCTTATACTTATAAAAAACTTAACGATCGTATTACCTTGTTGCAAACCAAGTTAGAGCAGGTGGAAAGGAAGTAACAACAGCCTCAATATTGAGGCTGAATATTTTGGATAGGGAGGTTGAGCTATTTTTTATTGATGAGTTTTTCTTCAGGTTCATCTGGTAGCGCTTTATCGAGTGCTTTTAGTGAGCGAAGAAATAAACCTAAACCGCCGATTGCAAGCACCAAAATTACGATTAAATCGAAAGACGTCATAGTACGCATCGAAAATCTTATTGAGCTAATCACGCCAAAAATTAATGCAGTAATAGAGCCCAGCGTTAAGATCCAGCCTAAAATATTTCGTCCGTTATAAAATATTAAACCTACGCCAAACATAAAGGGGATCATAATCATTCCGGTCGTAATATTAAATGAACTTCCCATTGCGGAAAATCCGTAAAGGCGCATGCCCATACCAAATGATGAAGTAACCGTTATGGCGTTAAGTAGCATATAAAAGCCACCGCACATCATGATCAAGCCAATGAAAAATAAACCGAACCCGCCTGAGGTTCCACCTGCGCCTTTTAACATGTTAAATCCTTAGTTGTTAAAGCTAATGCTACTAATACGGCCTTGCGGTCCAGCAAGCCATGCCGTACCTTGTTTATCAAATTCTACTACCCAAAATGACTTATCGCTAATACGCTGCCAATTTTTACCATTGTCGGTAGATAATGCCGCGCCATCAGGGTTAACAACGATTACATTGTCGCCATAGCTGTCGCTGCCGTAGATAGCGCCTTTTAATCCGATGTTTTTAGTCGGTTGCCATTGTCCTTCATTGAGCTTGTAGCCAGTTACAACAGGCGTATTCATACGGCCGCCAAAGGTCCATTTTGAGTTTGGAATTGCTGAGAATAGGCCTGCAGTTTTTCCATCAGGGTAGGGTAGTGGTGTGCTATTCCATGTTTGGCCATAATCTGATGAGCGCAATAATCTGGCGTGCTTAGTTGCCCCGGTTGATACCCAAACTTCATTGTCACTGCCAATGCGCACACAACTACCACTCGCTGAAAAACCACCTTCGCCGCCTTCTTGGGCGAGTGGCACCGATTGCATCTGGTTCCAGTTTTTACCGCCGTCTTTGGTCTCTAGCATAAAGACTTTATCGTCAATGCTATCGCCAAACACGATGCCGTGATCTTTTGACCAGAAATCAAAACAGTTAATAAACCCTTTAGGGTTTTTCATGGTGTATTGCAATTGCCAACTGTCGCCATTGTCGTTACTGCGATAAAGCTGGGATTTTTCGCCTTCGCCAGCTGCCAGTAAATAAACAGTATCGTCTTGAGCCCAAATATCGCGAAATTGTAAATCGTCACTATTTGGAACAGGTTTGGTTTGCCAAGTGCTGCCATTATCGCTACTAACAACGACGAGTCCTTTCGTGCCACTGGCCCAGACATTGCCATTGTTGGCGATAGAAAGCGATTGTAAGCGTGGCGATTTTTCGGCCCCTAGATGTTTTTGAATAAGTTCTTGTGAGGCTTGTGCATTGGCGCTAATTGCGGTTGCCAAACCAGCTAATAGGAGGGGGATTTTTATTGTCATTGTTATTGTCCATCAGCTTAAATTTGAGGCAATAAAGTAGCACTCCTAATTGAGGCGAACAAGATTATTATTTGAAAATAATAAAGTATTTGCTAACTTGGAGTTATCTAACCGCGAGTGAGGTATTGTGAATGAACACCCAATTGGTGCTAAAACGCATTATTGTAATTGCCACCTGCTTTTCTTTGTTAGTTATTGCGCTTGGCGCCTATACTAGGTTAGTTCATGCTGGGCTTGGATGCCCCGATTGGCCTCTGTGTTATGGCTATGCTTGGGCACCATCATCTGGTGAAGAAATTAATCGCGCCAATCTGGCCTTTCCCGAAATTCCAGTCGATCTCACCAAAACATGGCCTGAAATGACCCACCGCTATTTGGCCAGTAGTCTTGGCTTACTATGTATTGTTATTGTGGTGATGGGATTTAAAGTTCGTCGTCAACTGCCTTCATTTCCAATTAAACACAGCCTCTTTTTATTATGTTTTGTTATTTTACAAGGTTTATTCGGCATGTGGACGGTTACTCTCAAGTTGTGGCCACAAGTTGTAACTCTGCATCTGCTGGGAGGATTCACCACTTTGTGTTTACTATTGTTGTTATATCTCCGAGGTTTTAGGAATAGGTTTGAAATAGAACTATCTCGATGTTTACGACCTCTTGCTGCTACGACATTGGTAATCGTATTCGTACAAATAGCCCTTGGTGGCTGGGTCACCTCTAATTATGCGGCGCTTGCTTGTACGCAATTACCACTTTGTAATCTATCTTCGTTATCGAGCAATGATGTCGCAATGGGGTTTAATATTTTACAAAAAATCGGTCCCAATTATCTCGGCGGACAACTCGACGGCGGCGCGCGCATTGCTATACATATGGCTCACCGAATCGGGGCGTTAATAGCAACACTGTGTATTATGGCACTCATAGTGATGCTTTGGCGCGGACAGTTACGCAACCACGCTATTGCTTTGCTGGCATTACTCGTTGTTCAAGTCAGCCTTGGGATCTTAAATGTGTGGCTACATCTACCGCTTTATAACGCCGTTGCACACAATCTCTTTGGCGCTTTACTGCTTGCATGTGTCGTTTGGATTAATTGGCGAGTGCATCCAAATTATGAGAAAGACAAAATCTCAGGATAGGACTAAGCGATGGAAATGTGTAGTTGCGATAGAGGTTTTTGTGCTTTCCTGAACCGATACCTATTATCGAACGAGTTGAAAATTTGGGGATGAAATTTGGGGATGAAAAAAGGGCTGCCTGATAGGATCAGAAAAGAGGCAGCCATGAGAGCAAGAGAGAGACTCTAGAGAAAAATAAAGTGCGCTATTGCTAGCGCACTTAAGGGTATAACTCAATAGAGGTTAGTGGATGAATGCGGGTCCTATGCCTGAGCTCCATGCAAATACTGTTAGTCCTAACATACTCACCATAAATACAAGGCCGACGGTGACTAAACTACTGGCGTAAATAAAACCGCGGTCTTCATGAATTCCCATCACTATAGGTACGCCTGTGTACAGCATGTATACCGAATAGGCGATGCCCGCTAACCCGACACACATTACAAACCATAACTCAGGATAGAGCGTGGCAAATCCGACCATATAAAGCGGTGTTGCTGTATATGCAGATACTTCGATGGCCTGAACGTGGGATGGATTAGCACCGAAACTATGGGCCATCCAGTGAGCCATTAATCCCAGCGCTAAAACGCCACCAACCAATCCGCCATACATCAGAATTGCCATGGCTAATGCGGATTCATGGGTGAGAAATATGGGATTGCCTGCGCCTATACTCCATCCAATATAGACTGAAGAATAATAGCCGCAAATAGCGGGAATGAGTGCGATAAAGAGTGTGTGAGAAAGAGAGTTTATAAAGGATTCATGCCTATCAGCAATGAGTTTCCATTCTTGTTTAGGATGTGTGTAAATGCCCCAGATATGCGATAAAATCATAGTGTCACCTTTTTTATTTTGGCGGTTTCTTTTCAATCTGCCGCTTGTTGCTGTTACCTAATTCATAAAACGTTGTTGCTTCTCAAAAATATTAATTACATTTATTTATCGAATAAATATCGATCAAATGCAAGTCTTTAGTCGCATACAAACCAATTAATTATTGACATCTTTGTTTTTTATAGAAATTTATTGTTGAAAAAATATTCAATTGGGGTTGCGTAAATCGAAAAATCAGTCATATTAAAAAAAGCCAATGCGGCATGTAAGACTATCCTGTGGTGACGAGAGTTTATTATTGTTAGGTGAAGTGCAACTCATGTTACCCGTTGTTTAATCAATGAAATTAGGGTGAGTTTGTGCAAAATAGAATAATAATAAGCGCAGTGCTAGGGCTGATGGCTAGCTATGCATCTGCGACACCAAGCAATGTCAATATGACAAGGGGAGTAACAGATATTAGTCAGCGTGTGTATGACTTACACATGACGATTCTAATTATCTGTTGCGTAATCGGGGTAGTTGTTTTTGGGGTAATGTTTTACGCCATTATCAAGCATCGCAAGTCCAAAGGCGCGGTTGCCGCGCAATTTCACGAAAGTACCAAAGTCGAGATTATCTGGACGGTGATTCCGTTTTTGATCCTCATTGGTATGGCTATTCCCGCCACGAAAACACTTATCGAAATGGAAGATAATTCCAATTCAGACATCACTATTAAAATAACCGGCTCACAGTGGAAATGGCACTATGAGTACTTCGATCACGATTTCGGTTTCTACAGTTTATTGGCGACACCGCCTGAGCAATTTGACAACCGTGACGGTAAAAATCTCGATGTCGAGAAGGGCGAGCACTATTTGCTAGAGGTCGACAAACCTCTGGTATTACCCATCGGTAAGAAAGTTAGGTTTCTGGTTACCGCTGATGATGTCATTCATAGCTGGTGGGTGCCTGCCTTTGCGGTAAAACAAGATGCCAACCCCGGTTTTATCAATGAAGCGTGGACCATTATCAATGAACCTGGGATCTATCGCGGTCAATGTGCTGAACTTTGTGGCAAGGATCATGGTTATATGCCGGTGGTCGTTAAAGCCGTTACGCAAGATGAATACGACGTATGGATTGCGCAGCAAAAACAACAAGTCGCACAAGCTAAACTCGATGCAGAGAAGGCGCTGGCGTCAACATTGACCATGGAAGAGTCGATGAAAATCGGTGAGCAAATTTATATCAGCCGTTGTGCTGCTTGTCATCAACCCAATGGAATGGGGATCCCAAGCGTTTTCCCTGCACTTAAAAATAGTCCTATGGTGCTTAATGATAAGGCTGCTCATATTGATATGGTGGTCAATGGACGGGCCGGTACGGCGATGCAAGCGTTTGCGAATCAACTGACGGCAAAAGAATTGGCGGCAGTTATCACCTATGAGCGTAATGCATGGGGCAATAACACGGGTGAAGTTATTCAGGTCAGTGAAGTTGATGCCGTTAAGGGGGCGAAATAATGAGTACATTATCAGCAACAGAGCAACACGACGAACATCACGATCACAAGCCAAAAGGCATGATGCGCTGGATACTGACCACCAATCACAAAGACATTGGCAGCATGTATTTGATTTTCAGTTTCGCGATGTTTTTGATTGGCGGTGCTATGGCGATGGTGATCCGAGCTGAGCTCTATCAACCGGGATTGCAAATTGTCGATCCGAATTTTTTCAATCAAATGACCACAGTACACGGCCTAATCATGGTTTTTGGTGCTGTTATGCCGGCGTTTACTGGTCTTGCTAATTGGCTAATTCCGATGATGATTGGCGCGCCAGATATGGCTTTGCCACGCATGAATAACTGGAGTTTTTGGATTTTGCCGATGGCGTTTGCCATTTTGTTGTCGTCGCTGTTTATGGAAGGGGGCGGTCCTAATTTTGGCTGGACATTTTATGCTCCGTTGTCCACCACCTATGCGCCAGATAGCACTGCACTCTTTGTGTTCTCGGTGCACATTATGGGGATATCATCAATCCTTGGTGCGATTAATGTAGTGGTCACCATAGTAAATATGCGTGCGCCGGGCATGACGTACATGAAAATGCCGCTTTTTGTTTGGACGTGGCTCATTACGGCGTTTTTGTTAATCGCTGTAATGCCAGTGCTTGCCGCTACTGTCACCATGGTACTGACAGATAAGTACTTTGGTACCAGTTTCTTCTCTGCTGCTGGTGGTGGTGACCCAGTGTTGTTCCAACACATCTTTTGGTTCTTTGGGCATCCTGAAGTTTACATCATGATCTTGCCGTCTTTCGGTATTATTTCTGCCATAGTTCCAGCGTTTTCTCGTAAGAAACTCTTTGGTTATTCGTCGATGGTTTACGCCACCGCATCCATAGCATTGTTATCTTTTATCGTGTGGGCGCATCACATGTTTACCACGGGGATGCCGGTAGCTGCAGAGCTGTTTTTCATGTACTGCACCATGCTGATTTCGGTGCCAACGGGGGTGAAAGTCTTTAACTGGGTAGCGACTATGTGGCGAGGCTCCCTTACTTTTGAAACGCCGATGCTCTTTGCCATCGCCTTTATTGTGCTGTTTACCATTGGCGGCTTCTCGGGGCTAATGTTGGCAATAACCCCCGCGGATTTCCAATATCACGATACCTATTTTGTGGTGGCTCATTTTCACTATGTGCTAGTGACTGGCGCTATCTTCTCCATTATGGCGGCGGCCTACTACTGGCTGCCTAAATGGACTGGACATATGTATGACGAAAAACTCGGTAAGCTTCATTTCTGGGCATCGCTGATTTCCGTCAATGTGCTGTTTTTCCCAATGCATTTCTTAGGGCTCGCAGGTATGCCGCGACGGGTACCTGATTATGCACTGCAATTTGCTGATTTTAATCAGTTAGTAAGTTTAGGCGGCTTTGCCTTTGGTTTATCTCAGTTAATTTTCTTAGTCGTGGTTATTAAGTGTGCTCGCGGCGGTGAAAAAGCGCCTGCTAAGCCTTGGGAAGGCGCTGAGGGCTTAGAGTGGGATATGCCATCACCCGCGCCTTATCACAGTCACACTACACCACCACAAGTGAAGTAATGTTATGAGTGATAATCTTGAACCTGCTGATATTAAATCTAAAAACAAGCGGTTAGTCGTTAAGCTCGGCGTCGCAATTGTGTTGATGTTTGGGTTTGGCTTTGCGCTAGTACCGCTGTATGACGTGTTTTGTGAAATAACCGGAATTAACGGCCGATTAGTTAATAATAACCGTGAGCAAGCAACGTTGGTGGATAAAAGCAGAGTTGTACGTTTGCAATTTACCACCTCAGTGGCTCCGGGGATGCCGTGGCAATTTAAGCCACACGTGAATTATATCGATGTCCATCCAGGGGAGAGTAAGGTCGTTAAGTTTTTGGCGAGTAACCAAAGTGGTGAGCTCATTACTGGGCAAGCGATCCCTTCTGTGTCGCCCGGCGTCGCATCCTTGTATTTAAATAAAACCGAGTGTTTTTGTTTTCAGCAACAAAATTTAAAATCCGGTGAATCGGTGGATATGGGACTCGTGTTTTTCGTATCTACAGAAATCCCACAAGACATCAAAACGTTAACCCTGTCATATACGCTATTTAATGTGACTGATCCCGACTCAGTGAAAGCGACCGATTTACAGGCGGCGTTATAAACCTTAAAGGTGTGAACATGGAACAACAAACGACAAATTACTATGTACCTGCCCAAAGTCACTGGCCTATTGTTGGTGCTATTGGTTTGCTTTTCATTGCTATTGGCGCGGGCATGACAGTGCAGCAAATGACGAGTGAGGCGACAAGTGGCGGCTGGTTATTGACGATAGGCATCGTGATTATTTTATATATGATGTTCGGCTGGTTTAACGATGTGATCAAAGAGTCAGACGCGGGGTTGTATAGTGCGCAGATGGATCGCTCATTTAGGCAAGGCATGAGTTGGTTTATTTTTTCGGAGGTAATGTTTTTTGCCGCCTTTTTTGGCGCATTGTTTTACATTCGATTTATCGCCATTCCTTGGCTTGGCGGTGCATCAAATAACGAAATGACCGGACAAGTATTATGGCCAAACTTTGAAGCGATGTGGCCATTAACCACAACACCCGCCGGCGACACCACACAAGCAATGGGGTGGCAAGGTCTACCGTTGTACAACACCATAATTCTTTTGGCCTCTTCAATCACACTTCACTTTGCCCACGTGGGTCTTGAGCAAGGCAAGCGTAAGCAATTGACATGGTTTCTACTGGCAACCGTGATTTTGGGTGTGGTTTTTCTGTTTTTACAAGCAGAAGAGTATGTGCATGCCTATCGTGAAATGGGACTGACCTTAAGTGCTGGCACTTACGGCAACACCTTCTTTTTACTCACTGGGTTTCACGGCTTACACGTCACCATTGGTACTTTGATGTTATTCGTGATGTTAGTGCGTGTAGTAAAAGGGCATTTTTCACCAGACCGTCATTTTGCCTTTCAGGCGACTAGTTGGTATTGGCATTTTGTCGATGTCGTGTGGTTAGGTTTGTTCTTCTTTGTTTATGTCATTTAAAGAACTAATAGGGGCGCGGATTTGGGGTTATTAACCCAAATGCCATGGCGAGAATAATTAATATGAGTAATAGCGCAGAGTAAATCAGACGGCGGCCGATAAATTTACTCATTGAAATGTCCGCTTGTGGGTTACGCATAATGGAAAGCGCTTGAAATAAGCTAAGTAAAATAAAGATAAATATCGCGACAAACAGTAGTTTTACGGGCCACATTTATGATGCTTCCTAGCAAATAGAGGGTAATACCAATCTATATGACAACCAGACGCTTGGCAATCACACGTATTGCAATTAACACAGTGGCAATTGTAGGTCTAATCTTGCTATTTATTGTGTTGATGCGTTTGGGATTTTGGCAACTAAATAAAGCGGAATCTAAAGAATATTCGATGACACTGCGTCAGACTGCAATGGCCAAACCGATTCACGCATTGCCTCAAGCTTTCGATAGTGAATTACAACAATCACAAAGGGTGGTTATTCAAGGAAGATTGGATTTTGATAAAACGCTGTTATTGGATAATAAAATTGTTGACGGTAAAGTCGGTTATGAAGTGCTAGTTCCGTTTTTGATGAATGAATCTCTAACGCCACAGATTGAGCAGGTTAAAGGCAAAAACGATGTAAAGCAGTGGGTAATGGTTAATTTGGGATGGGTTGCAGCTGGCAGTTCGCGACAGCAATTACCACAACTCACAAGATGGCCCAATAAAAAGCAAATAGTTGGTTATCTCTATATGCCGCAATTGAATCCTTTTGTTGTTAATTCAGGATACGAGCAAATGAGTTTTCCGCAAGTTGTTGCGCAGTTTGACCTGAAAGCCGTTGAACATATTTATGGACGGACAATATATCCAGCGATGATCAGGCTTTCTAAAGACAGTAATTTTGGTTATCACAAGAATTGGCAGTGGGTTAATCGCATGACACCAGAAAAGCATCGTGGTTATGCGTTTCAGTGGTTTGCATTAGCCTTGACTTTGCTGGTGTTAAGCGGTGTGTTTATTTGGCGACAAATGATGTCGGCTAGCAATCAACGCCGCAGTGAATTATCGGGAGAGTGCAATGAAGCAACAAGCGAGTAAACGTAAAAATAGTCAGCTAATACTGATGATATTAGCGTTTTTGATACCGGTGATTGCTGCCAAAATCCTGTTGGCGTCTAATTATAAAGGGGACGTTAAAACCAATGGTGGTGAGCTGTTAAATATGACATCCACCTTTGAGCAGATCGCAAAATCACCTACTGAGGCTAAAAAGTGGCAATTACTCTATTTGACTAATCAAGCCTGTGATGAACACTGCCAGCAGCAATTGTACTATGTGACGCAGACTTATCGCGCCTTGGGGCGCCTACAAGAGCGGGTAAACGTTGGTTCATTAACGCTAGATAGCATTAATTCAGACACTGAAAATTTACAGGGTATCGATTTTAAGCAGCAACTGCTAAAAGCGCCGCTGGAAACACTTGAAGATAGCGTGGTGATTGTTGATCCATTGGGAAATTTTGTGATGCGTTACCAGCTAAACGGCACTAAACAGCAACGCTTAGAAAAATCACATGACATGTTATTAGATATTAAACGCTTATTAAAACTCTCTCGTATCGGCTAAGGAGTCAATTATGGCAAAAACTAGTGTCGCGACAGATACTATTAGTGGTGAGCATAGTTTTGTTTGGAGCTTAATCAGCCATTGGCGTGCGTTTTACGAACTCACCAAGCCAAGGGTCATTATGTTGCTGCTACTGACGGCCCTTGTCGGTATGTGTTTAAGTGTTGATGGTTTGCCTGACTTATGGCTAATGCTTTGGGGCTGTGTTGGTATCGGGTTGTTGTCGAGCGCTGGCGCGGTGTTTAACCACTGTATCGATCGTAATCTCGATATTAAAATGGCGCGCACCCACCGTCGCCCATTGCCAACGGGCAAGGTTTCCCTTAATCATGCAATTGCTTTTGGCGTGTTAATTACCGTGTTAGGTAGTCTTGTTTTATGGTGGCTGGTTAACCCACTCACAGCCATTCTTACTTTTGTTAGTATGCTTGGTTATGCCGTTGTTTATACGCTTTGGCTCAAGCGCGCGACACCGCAAAACATCGTGATAGGTGGCATTGCAGGTGCGGCGCCGCCACTACTTGGCTGGACATCGATTACTGGAAGCATTGACGGTAACAGTTTGCTATTAGTGATGATTATCTTCACATGGACGCCGCCGCATTTTTGGGCGTTAGCGGTGGATAGAGTGGAGGATTATCGCAAAACAGGATTGCCGATGTTGCCTGTGACTCACGGGGTTGAATTTACCAAAACCATGATTTTACTCTACACCGTTCTGTTGATGGCGGTGGGATTATTGCCATATCTCATGGGTATGTCGGGATTGCTGTACTTTGTGGGGGCTAGTGCGCTTAACTTTGGATTCTTTTATGTCGCTTGGCAACTCAAATTTACACCTAAAAAACGCTCGCCGATGTCGGTTTTTAGATACTCGATAACCCATCTTATGTTATTGTTTGTCATTATTTTATTAGATCATTATGTGATGTAACCAAGGTATTAGGCAACGTGAAGAAAATTATATTTGCGATAGCAGCAACGACATTAGTTGTTTTAGGGGTGATAACCAAGTTATATATTGTTGAAGAAAACACGGTATCTAACACACAAGCGAAGGTTATTGATAAAGGAGATTACCGCTTATTTTCGCCTGCAAAACCCGTCAATGACTTTGTGTTAGCTACGCAAAATGGCGATTTTACGAATAACGATTTGACTGGCAAATGGACCTTTGTGATTTTTGGTTACACCTATTGTCCAGATGTCTGCCCAACGACACTAACTCGTGTAAAATCGGTGATTGATGATTTAGAAGCGACTGCGGACGTACAAATTGCTTTTGTATCTGCTGATCCATTGCGCGACACGCCAGAGCGATTACATCAATATGTTAACTACTTTGACGCGCGTTTTCTTGGGCTAACAACAACTCACGATAAACTCTTTCCCTTCGCGCAAAACCTCTATCTTCCTTACGGCATTGTCGCGGTGAAAAAAAGTGATGATTACGCGGTGAATCACAGCGCATCTATCGCGCTAATCAACCCTCAAGGGCGCTATGTAGCGCAATTTAAACCACAGAATATCGCTGGCGAAGTGCCAACGGTTGATATGAAACAAATGGCCAATTCTTTTAAAGAAATTGTCAGTCTGTAGCAGACTCACACAATACTTTCTTTTTCGTCGACTCTACCAAGGCAAGTGCTCCGGCCATGGTTTCAGGTTTGGCATTAAGTTGAGTAAGGGCTTTAGTCAGATGTTTGACGACACGCGCGAAATGCTCCTCACCGAGTCCCATTTTATCGACTAGGGGTTTGTGAATATCATCGAGTTTAAAACTTTGGGTTGTAGGACAACTAAATAATAAATACTTAAAAAATTGTTCCTGATGACGAAGCAGTTTGTCGATATCGTGACCTGTGAAAAAAGGCGTTAAAACAGGGTCAATTAAAACGTGTTGATAGAATCGTTTGACGAGTTTTTCGATTGCTTCATCCTGCGGTAAATCTTCAAAAGCCTGTGACATAATACTTCCGTGCTGTATTAACTAAGTATCTAATTTGTAGTTATATATCTAACAATTAATACTAAAGCTAGCACGAAAAGAGTCACTAAAACAACACCGACTATCGCAAAGTAAATGAAGTTGCCACTGGAAAAGTCTCTGATGCGATTGTTGTCATTTTGCACACCAAACATAGCTGCACAGACGCTGACAAGTACTTGCCAAAAGTTGGGGGACTTGTCGTTCATGGTGCAACCTCCATCAATTTAAAGATTATTCTAAAAAGAATGTTGCTTTATCTCATAACCGTTGTCGCTTTCAACAAACTCCAGCTGGTGAGTTAAACAAGCTAACTTATCTCGACTGTCATGGCTTACAAATAACACATGCGTATTACTGTGTCGCGTAATGTAATCAACCAGGGCTAATACCTGCGCTCGGTGCTGATTATCAAGTCCAAGACAAGGTTCGTCCAAGATCAAGATTAATGGCAGTTTCACCACCGCACGGGCGATCAATACTAAGCGCTGCTCTCCATAAGATAACTGTGAAAAAGGTTGTTTTTCAAGTGCGGTGAGACCAAGCAGTTCAAGCCACTGCTTAGCGATGTCTATTTGTGTATCACTGGGGGTGTCATACAAGCCGATGGTGTCAAAAAAGCCTGACACTATCGCGCCTAACACACTGGTACTCGCGCGATAATCGCGATGAAATTGGGCGCTTACAACGCCGTAGTGGCGTTTAATATCCCAAATGGTTTCCCCGCTGCCGCGTTTGCGGCCGAATAGCGTGATATCTTGACCGTAGGCTTTGGGACTATCGCCATTGATAAGGCTTAATAATGTTGATTTACCGCAACCATTTGGTCCCACTAAACGCCAATGTTGCCCAGGTTTAAATTGCCAGTCGAGGTTTTCAAAAACGATGTTGTCCTCGAAGCTCACTCTGACATTTTTTAATGACGCAAATGCTTGCTGTGGATCTAAGTGATCATAGTGATGACAATCGGGGAGGTGGTGGGGCAAATTGACGTCAATAGAATTGTGTTGGTGCCATAGTTCGCTGTTTAACACACTGTCTTTATCGCCGAAAATGGCCACCTTTCCTGCGTCCATTAATAAAATTTTGTCGAGATTGCCAGGCAGATCGTTGTGGTAAAAATCGATAATTATAATGCGCTGGCCATCGTCAATGAGTTGAGTAAGCGTCTGTGATAGTAGATGCTGTGACGCAATATCTAAGCCCGCATAAGGCTCATCAAGGATCAGTAATTGTGGCTTAGCTGCTATCGCTCTAGCGAGTAGCACCTTGCGCACTTGTCCTGTTGAGAGCACTTTGAAGGGCTTGTTGGTTAAATGGGCAATTCCCAAACTTTCGATAATGTTATGTGAATACTCACTGTCGCCTATTAGCTCACCAGCGGTGCGCCCCCAATCGATTCCGCCTTCAATGTTCTCACTGTCATCAAAATATCTGTCCACTGCCAATATTGTTTCTTCAACATCAAAACTTACCAGCTCTGTTTGTTGTGGTTTATCGATGTTAATCACGCCTTTATCGCTAAATTCAATAGGAATGTCGCCGTGGATAAGGCGGCCCAATAGTGATTTGCCGCATGCATTGTCGCCACAAATCAACAGTGATGTTGCAGTATCTAGAGTTAAGTTACTGATCTCGAGATTTTGATCGTTATCTAATGGAAGTAAAATTTGATTAATGGCTAACATGAATTATTGGCGTTATTACAAAAAGATAGTGTCAGAGCATAGCACCATCAAAATTATTCCCCAATCCTCGACAAGTCTTTTTCGTATTAGCCAATAGTCAAATGACATAAATAAGCGGTTGACGAAGTGTGTCGTGTGGTGGTTAAATGCGCGCAACCTTTCTTTTTCCGCGTGGTTTAAAAAAACGGCGCGAAGAAAGGCCAGAAGAGGAGCGTTAGCCAGGTAGCTACATTGAGAGGTCCAAACCTTAATGATGTGTAGTGATGGGGTCTAGCGCCGAGAGACGATTATTGATTTGGACAATAGTTGTTTCGGGCATTAAGGCTGAATCCTTAGTGACTGTCACCTATTTTTATTGGTGGAGAGCTTCTGGTCTTTGTATAAACCGTGGCTTTTTGCAGTCGCGGTTTGTCAAATTCCTTGAGTTCTCCGAACTAACAACAGTTCGAGAGATACATGTTAAATCCTTACATTTTAAATTTTAACTCGTGCTGGCTAAGCATTCGCTTTTGGTTAGGCAAGTTTGCCTCCTGCGTTAGTGCTGGCCATAAACCCCGTTTATTTAATTTTTCATCAATTAATTAATTTTATACCAATTGCATTAAATCCTTGATCATTTTTCACGGTCTAAATGAATGATAACGGCGTTATTTATTTTTCAAATAGGAGAACTATTTATCAAAATAAATGCCTTGTTCTAATCCATTTACCCTCGCTACAAAATTGATCACTTATTAAATCAAATTGGTATTAACGGAGTGTATTATGAGTTATAGAGTCGCCAAATTTGGCGGAACCAGTTTAGCTAATTTTGAAGCTATGAGTCGTTGTGCCGATATAGTGTTGGCGTCGAAAGCTACAAAGTTAGTGGTCGTTAGCGCGAGCAGTGGCGTGACCAACCTTCTTGTCGAACTGAGTAAAGGCAGTCTAGATGCTGCGCAGCGCACAAATGCTATTGCTAAGATCAGCGATATTCAATCAAATATCATTGCCCATTTAACATTGTCGGATACTGTGCGCAATCAGATCGATGCGTTGCTGAACAAAGTAGCTACTATTTCGACGTCAATAGCTGAGCTAGAAACCGATCTTACCTTGGTAAAATCGCAATTAACTGACGAGTTACTCAGTTGCGGCGAACAATTATCATCGACATTATTTACGCAAGTATTAGCGCAGCGCGGCGCACAAGCGCTGTGGTTTGATGTGCGTGATGTGATGCGAACATCGAGTGATTTTGGCAAAGCTGTTGTCGATGTGGAGATCATCGCTAGACTTTCTGCTGAACGCTTACAACCTGTATTAGACAATTGCGGTGATGACGGCGTAATTGTGACGCAAGGCTTTATTGGCAGCGATGAACATGGCCAAACAACGACCTTAGGTCGCGGCGGTAGTGACTACTCTGCGGCGATACTTGGCGAGGCGACTCGTTGTAGTCAAATTGATATTTGGACCGATGTGACTGGTATTTTCACCACGGATCCGCGTATTACGTCGCAAGCCTATGCACTCGAAGAAATTAGTTTCAATGAAGCGGCTGAAATGGCGACTTTTGGTGCCAAGGTTCTTCATCCTTCAACATTAGTCCCTGCGATGCGCCAGAATATTCCTGTGTTTGTGGGCTCTTCTCGTGATCCTCAGGCTGGTGGCACCTTGGTGCGCAATGAAACTGAGTCAAAGCCCGTTTATCGTGCTATCGCATTGCGACGTGAACAAACGCTGTTGACGGTAACTAGCATGGATATGTTACACGCGCCGGGCTTTCTAGCACGCGTGTTTACCATATTGGCAAAATACAATCTCAGTGTTGATCTTGTGACCACTTCTGAGGTCAGTGTTGCTATTACTCTTGATAATACAGGGTCAAACTCTAGCGGTGAAACGCAGATTAGTCCGCTGATGCTTGACGAGCTAAAAGCGATTTGTCAGGTGAAAGTCGAGCAAGATTTAGCGTTAGTTGCGCTGATTGGTAATGCTATTGATACCAGTTATGGCGTGGGTACACGTCTATTTTCAACCCTCAATGACGTCAACGTAAGAATGATCTGTCAGGGTGCAAGCTCGCATAATTTGTGTTTCTTAGTCGATGGCGAGCAAGCGACAGATGTCATTAGCCGATTGCATTGCGCGATGTTCGAGCAAAATGCACAAGGAGTTGCCTAATGAGCCAGCGTAATTTTGACGTATCTGATTATGCGCTGTGGACAGCGTTGGTAACGCCGTTTACTGAACAAGGTGTGATTGACTTTGATAATCTCAAGTTCCTCGTAGAGCAGCAGGTAAGTGCAGGCAATGGCATTTTACTCGTTGGTAGCACCGGAGAAGGTTTAGCCCTAACGCAAGATGAGCAGTTATCAGTTATTCACTATGTTTGTGAGCTAGTGCCGAATACGCCGCTGATGGTGGGTGTTGGTGGTTTTGACTTAGCTGCCCAACGTCAATGGATAGAGACCTGTAATCAATTACCTATCGATGCCTATTTGTTAACCGCGCCGCTTTACGCAAAGCCAGGACCAGTAGGACAAACCCAGTGGTTTAGAACCTTGTTACAAGCAAGTGATAAGCCGTGCATGATTTATAACGTGCCATCGCGCACTGGTGTTGAGTTATCACCGCAAGCGCTAGCTCAATTAGTTGATGAACCTAACTTTTGGTCGGTTAAAGAAGCCAGCGGCAGCACGGTTAAATTCAGCGAATTTAAAAAAGCACTCTCTACTATCGCGCTATACAGCGGGGATGATGCGTTGATGCCTGAATTTAGCTTGCTAGGTGCCAGTGGCTTGGTATCAGTTTGTGCCAATGTTTGGCCACAAGCGACACAACAATATGTGCAAGTTTGTCTAACACAGCCGCAAAATAGCGGATTTAATTTATGGCGAGATGCCATTAACAGTCTCTTTAGTGTCGCAAATCCCATCCCGTTAAAAGTGCTAATGCATCAACTTGGACAACTCAAGAGTCCGTTGTTGCGAGCGCCTCTAACTCATGAGGAATTAGCAGATCATAGCGCAATCACCGATGCCCATTATCAAATTTCTCAGTGGCATCAAACTCAGTTAAATAATGTAGTAAATAGTTAAGGTTTTTAAGAAATGAATTGGCAAGTAGTTTTAGAGCAATTAGAAAGTGGCGAAGTGCGCAGTGCAAACAAAGATGAAAATGGTGTTTGGCAGGCGAATGTCGACGTTAAACAAGCAATTTTAGCCTCTTTTAAAGCGGGTGAAAATGTTGGTTATGACGGTGCCTATGCGGGGTTTGTCGATAAAGATAACTTAGCGCCACGTCAATTTAGTAGCGACGATAATGTTAGATTAGTACCTGGTGGTTCTTCGGTACGCCGCGGCGCGCATGTTGCCTCTGGCGTTATTATTATGCCACCGGCTTACATCAATATCGGTGCTTATGTTGATAGTGGCACCATGGTGGATTCTCACGCGCTAGTTGGCTCTTGTGCGCAAATTGGCAAAAATGTTCACTTGTCTGCTGGGGTACAAATTGGTGGTGTGTTAGAGCCAATTGGCGCATCACCTGTGGTGGTAGAAGATAACGCGTTTATCTCGGCTGGTTGCATTTTAGTTGAAGGCGTGGTGGTCAAAGAAGGCGCTGTGTTGGCACCGAATGTCACGTTGTCGGCGTCAGTTCCCGTGTATGACGCAGTAAACGAAACACTACTCGAGAAAGGCGCTCCAATTCCTGAAAACGCTATTGTGGTTCCTGGCACGCGCCCAGTAAGTTCGCAATGGGGACAGGAGCAAGGGTTGTCGATGCAATGTCCGATTATCGTTAAATATCGCGACAGTCAAAGCGATGCCGCATTAGAGCTAGAGCAGGCGCTTCGTTAATGAGTCATCAGCAACAGTTTATTGCGCAACATCAGTCATTAATTGAAGAGTTTGCGCAAACTCAACAAGTGCCTTTTTACGCTTATGATATCGATGGTTTAACAGCGCATATTAGCGAGTTGGTTAACGATGATATTAAGTTGTGGTTTGCGGTTAAGGCTAATCCGCTGTCGAGTGTTATTAAAACCCTCGCGAATCAAGGCATGCAATTTGATGTTGCTAGCTCTGGTGAATTAACACAAGTATTGGCGCAGGGAGTGAACCCTGCCCATATTTTAAATACTGGACCAGCAAAATCACGAACGCAAATACAGCACTTTCTCACTAATGGCGTAAACATTTTTGTCGCTGAAAGCGTTAATCAACTGGCGTTGATTGACGAATTAGCCAAAGAAAACGATGTGCGAGTTTCTGTGTTATTGCGTGTTCAACTTCGTTTTGAGCAAAGTAGCGATAACCCGCTTGGCGGCAATGAACTGACACCTTTTGGGTTGGGTGCTGCTGAGTGGCAAGCGATTGAATTAACTGACTATAGCAATGTTGACGTAATTGGACTGCATATTTTTCAATGGGGCAATATGCTTGAAGCGCAGCAATTGATTTCGTTGTGGCAAGCGATGGTCTCGCCATTAAAAGCCCTTGCCGATACCTTAGGGTTTGAACTTAAGGTATTGGATTTAGGTGGCGGTTTAGGGGTGCCTTATGATGGCGATGATCGAACCTTGTCTTGGCCTGCGTTGAAAGCGGCGCTGGTAGCAATAAAGCGAACCGCTGGGGTTGAGGAACTATGGCTTGAACTAGGCCGCTTTGCCGTGGCTGAATTCGGTTATTATGTTAATCGCGTGGTAGATATTAAACACAATTACCAACAAGACTTGGCGGTGATGCAAGGGGGAATTAACCATTTATTGCGCCCTGCAATCACCAATCAACCGTTTCCTGTGACTTTACTTCGCAGTTCAAATGCACAGCAAAAGTCTTTCCATATCCATGGCCCACTTTGTACCAGTCTTGATAAGTTAGGTACGTTAGCCTTGCCAAGTGATTTGGCTGTCGATGATTATTTGGTGTTTTCGCAATGTGGTGCCTATGGTTTTACTGAATCAATGCCGTTTTTCTTGTGTCATGAATTACCTGCTGAGGTAATTATTAATAATGGAAAAGTTAGCGTTATTCGTCCGGCATTACCAGCATCCAGCTATTTGTATTAGATTTAATGAGAGTAAAGATGACAACGATAGAGCGTTCATTACTAGAGGTTGCCGTGGTGGCAAATGGCCAAGCATTATCGGTTCCTGTGTATAAAATTCGCGGTTGTGGAAGTGGCCCTAACGTATATATTCAAGCGAATATGCATGGCGCTGAAGTGCAAGGCAATGCGGTAATCTACCAATTATTAGAACAGCTTAAATCGCTAACTTGCTTGGGGGATATTACCTTAGTTCCTTTGGCAAACCCTATTGGTAGTAATCAAAAAAGCGGAGAGTTTACCCTTGGCCGTTTCGACCCTATTACTGGCGAGAACTGGAATCGCGGTTATCATTTTAATGCTCAGCTGCCAGTTGAGTTTGCAAAGGCTAATCCAGATCTGAGTGCCGAGGAAATAAAATCTGAATTTCGCCGTGCGATTATCGACGATTTAGAGTTAAGCAAGCTCAATAACCCATACGGTGCAAAAACCTGCCAGCTGCTTTGTGCTCAGTTACAACGCATGGCATTTGATGCCGATATTGTGCTGGATCTCCACACTGGACCGATATCTTCACGCCATTTGTACTGTCCTGAGTACGCAAAAGACAAAGCGACATTATTTGATATTCCACACGTGCTGTTTATTCCTAGTGATTTTGATGGTGCGATGGATGAAGCGAGTTTTTGTCCTTGGTGGCAGTTGCAACAAGCCTATCAAGCGCAGGGAAGAGAGATTGATGTGATGGTGGATGCCTTTACCCTTGAGCTCGGCTCTCAAGAATGGCTCTCTCTTGATGCTGCAAGGGAAGATTCAAATAGCGTATTGAGCTACTTACAGGCACGAGGAGCTATCGACTCATTAATATTTCAGCCAAAAGAAATGACTCGTTATGCCTGTATGCTTAAGGACTATCGGGCATTTTATGCACCGCAAAGTGGCTTGGTTGAATATTTAGCACCGTTTGGCGAGATCCTTGAAGAAGGAAAGCCTCTAGTGCAAATGCTAAATATCGAACGTTATGGCGAAGAACGCTGCGTGACTCAAGTGACAGTGCCAGAGCCTTGCATCCCAGTATTGCATTTTGCCTCGGCGAGTGTGAATCAGGGCACAGAGCTGTATAAAGTGATGACGAATTTCTTCACGTTGTAAGTTACAAACGTCTCTAAAATCGTTATGCTAGCGGCCACTATTTCATGTAAGAGAGATCGGCATGGTTATTGGCCGCAGAAAAAAGCCTAAAATTGAAGTTCAAGCGCCTCACGCTACTATTGTTGAAGTACGAGAAGAGCCCATTGAGCTCTATAAAATCTTAAAAATTGAAAACCTTGTTGAAGGTGGTGGCGAAGCAAAAATTCGTATTGCAAATGGCGAAGTAATGCTCAATGGATTGGTGGAAACCCGCAAACGCAAAAAGGTTTATCATCTTGATGAAGTTGAATATGCAGGTGAGCTAATGCAAGTGCATGTGATAGGTAAGGACGCTTAATTCTAATGCGCAGAATGATGCAACGTTGGCTACTGATCATTGCTGGATGGATTTCAGTAATTTTAGCCATTATTGGCATTGTTCTGCCGTTGTTACCAACCACACCTTTTCTGTTACTCGCTGCATTTTGTTTTTCCAAAAGCTCACAGCGTTTTCATGATTGGCTGCTTAACCATCCCTGGTTTGGCGATTATATTCGCAATTTTCAAAGTGGGCGTGGCATGACCTTCAAAGCGAAAATCAGTACCATTTTTCTGATTTGGCTTTCTATTGGTGCTAGTGTGACTTTTTTCGTACCGATAATTTGGGTGAAAGGATTACTCCTCGCCATTGCTACTTGTGTCAGTATCTATCTTTGGCGCCGACCGACTTATACACCTTAGCCTTAGGGCCCTTCACGCCAAAATGTTGGTTTTATCTCTCTTGGTGCTAAAGCATGACACATAGTGCCGACACAGAGCATAGTGCCACTTTCTTCTTTTGATGTACGTGGTACATGTATTAGCACTGGTGTTGGTGGTATTGTTGTACTGGCAAGTTCAACAGAACGATCGCTGAGTTCACAACTGGTTTTATTGCAGCTGTTATCCACTTTCACTTGACCTTTTTCCATCACTGGTAGCGTGTTTTTGTAGTTAGCAAGCCCGTTACTCACATTAACTCGGTACAGATGAGATTTACCACCGCCAATGCTGCAACCAGCACTGTCTAAAGTCGGTTCGAATGACGTGAACCAGATAGCGTTATCGGCAGTAGTGCTTGATGATAGTATTTTTTCACCAGCGGACTTAGCCAGTTTAAAATACCATCCTTCGTAGGAATCCAATAAGTCTGTGGCCACTTCGTCAACGGACTCGAGTAGCCGTGCGTGGGTGGTTGCCGTTGGATTAACTTCAGGGGTTACAGATTGCTTAAATAAATAAAACTCGTCCTGAATACTGTTATTTCTTGGGTGTGCTCGAAAACCACTGCCAATGGCTATGGCTAGCTCGATGCCATTACTGCCTTTTAAAATAGAGACGTCTGGCGCGTTATAAAAACGACGGTTGCCGCTAATAGTATTGTTAGCGATATCGGCAATAACTTGTGCTTGTGGAAGCTCATGACCGCTACTGATGTTAAAGCGCAGTAAGCGGCCACCCATATCGCCAACGTATACTTGATCGATGAGGTTATCGCCATCGAGATCAATGGCCTTAACGTCTGAGGGAATGCTATAACCTAAATTTGTTTTGCTACTTAAAATACTGCCATCAATGGCTTTTACTATGTATATTCCATTGCCTACATCATCTGTTTGGCGCACTCTCGCATCATCTTGGTCGTCGTCATATCCGCCACCAAATATAAGCGCTTTTGTTTTGGTCCCACTGACGAGCACGTTGACAACTTTTGGGGCGGACCATGTTTGCCCAAGCTTTTCAAATCCCGTGCGTTGAGGGGAAATGACATAAGCCAATTTGGGCTCTTGGCGATTTGTTACATTTAGTGTGTAGTAGCTTTTACCGCCGCGGCGCATACCGACGGTAATGTATGAGTTACTGCCATGCTTCCAGGCACTTATTTTTCCGTCCATGCCATAGATGTGATTAGTGCCTTGTGTTTGATCAATTATTTTTTGTTGATTAGGCAGTAGCTCTTTCGGTATAAACGCGTAAATTTCTTCGCCAGTTTCTGCATCTATCGCGTGAATATAGCCCTGGTTATCGCCAAAAAAGACGATAGAATTTTGTGATTGACCACCTTTCTTGGGATAGGATACTACAACCGGATTGGAATGAAGCGGATCGGCAATTGCTCGTATCGTTATCATTGACTTAATGATGTCATCACGTTTTTCGTCGGTTGGCACACCAAAATCAGCAGCACTAAACTCTTCTTTAAAGGCCTCAGAATCTTGGAGTTCTATAAGTGAATTATCCTCTTTATTCACATAGATAGTTCTGCTTGAAGGTAAGTGCTCTTTCGCTCCACCTTGTAGAATGTTGTTGCCATCAGCTGAACTGCTCCAATAGCTTACTGCAGATGAGAGGAACTCATTGTTGGTTTTGTCAAAGGCAATATGCTTATTATTGTCGAGGATATTGCCATCGGCGCCTATTTTGTAACGCTTGAGATTTCCTTGCCAGCTCATTTTTTCTGTCGGTTGAAACAGGGTGAAGTAGAGATCATTATTGTGATTAAGCCTGTTGGTGCTATCAATAGCGACTGGGGAACTGGAAAAAGTGGTGGGTTTTGATAATACACTACTTTGAATACGCTCAAACGCGTCTTTTAAGCCTTGGTGATCATTGGCAAGAAAGTACTGTCCTTGACCGATTCGTGCGATTGTTTCTAGCCATGGATCTTCTACGTCAAAGCCTATGGTATGCACGTTAAATAATTTCGTTGCAATGGAGTCTTGAACCGAAATTCCTTTGTTAATAGCACGTACTAACTCTTGGCTACATGTATGAGGATAGCGTTTATTTTTTGGTCCTCGGGTGCTATCGCTGCATGACAAATTGGTATCTGGAAATGATCTAATCTCATTGATAGTGTTGTACCACCAATGGTTTGTTTCATGGGAATTGGGGCTATGTACAGCGAACCCATCAGTTAAAACCACTATGGTAGCCGTTTCTTCGCAGGCATCTGTTAATGGACTAATATATTGGATGGGATCTGAGCCAGTGGGTTCGATCGCAATGTCTCTGCAGGCTACGCTGTTTTCCCAGCCTTTAAAACAGTCGTCTGGATAGTTAACTTTGCCATTTCGATAAGACAGAGGGTGTGATAGGCGTTCATAGTAGCGCCAATATTGTCCATGCCGAGTCGCTGTTCTAGATGTACTGAACCCTGCGTTAGCATTTGATGTTAATTGCTCTCCAGATAGATACTTAAGGGTTTCAAAAAAGGCCGGGACCGTTGGGGTCATAAAAGTCAGTCGCTGGTTATAGAGCTCTTCGATAAGCTTTTCTCGGCCAGTGATAGTACGTTCAATTGCTTTTTCTGTGCGAATAAATAAAACTGGGTTGAGCCCAGATAAGATTCCTGCGACACCACCTAAATCTGAATTGTCGATATTTGATACGTTAAGCATTAAGGTCATCGCATTACCTTGCTGCCAGTCTGATTCATCAAGTATCTCATTAATAACATTGGACATATCCCCCAATTTTTGAACGGGCTGTCGAGTACTGGAAAAGCCGCTACTAAGTCTCTTAAACCAACTCAGACTATTACCTGGAGGATTAAGCGTTATGGTTTTTCCTGCATCAGTTAATACCCGTTGGGATAGATTGCTTTGTGAGGCTGAAAACGGTTCTGAGTTACCTGCTTTTTCACCTTTTATAGATAGCTCAAAAGTCGGGCATTTATTAGGTGTGGTGCCTTCGCAATTCACAGCTGCTGGTGTGAGTTCAATGTATGCCTCTAGCACATTGTGATCTTTGCTCAAAGGAATTCGGTCAAATCGCAAAGCAATGTACTTGTTATCACTAAACATGAACTCTTTTATTTTACCTATCGTTACTTCTTTTGATGCGTTTTCACCCGCCATATCAGAATACGCACTAGCAACGCGATTAAATCGTTCGAATTTTTCGGTCAAGCTTTCCTTCAGATTTACAATAGGGTAAATAATTGCGCCTGTGTTTTCATTCATGCGAGAAAGGCCAATATCAACACCTTCGGAATCTTTTATAAACTCAGCCATCGCTTCTTGCATTGTCGTCAGTCTGCTCTTGTCGGTTATACCAACCTCATTTTTCATGGAGCGGGAAGTATCGAGGAGCATCATGACTTTGGGATTAGGTTTTTGAGACACGATGAAAATTTCTGTATCGTCCGCATTGGTAGTGTAGGGGAAGAAAATAAGTGATGCGCATATCGCGAAACACAAGCTAGCGAATAACTTATTATTCATAAGTGAAGCCTCGAATCAACGTGGCGTTAGCTCCTGAGCTATCTATGGTCGCAGTGCTTGTCAGCTCGAAATTAACATCTCGAATAATATTATCGTCGTTACTTGCATCGAGTGAAACACCAGGTCGTAAGGTATTCTTAGGAGTAGATTGATACGTCAATTTAATAGTTAGCCCTTCAACATTGAAGGCATTGATGACGATATTTGTTGCAACACTGCCCGCGGTTGAATTGTTCATTGCATCGATATTATTCGTGGATTCAGGGCTTGGGGCGGCAATTGATTCTAAGGCTTGAATTAGTGCGCTTTCCGCAGAATTGAATGTAAGGTTAGCCTGTTGAGCATTATTGACCATACGGGTTTGATTGTGTGCGTTGCTAAGTTCGGATGTTGAGATTAATGTCATAACAAGCAATATCACTAAGCTAACGACTAAAACTGCGCCGCGTTGTGACTTGAAAAAAGATCTCATACCAACCTCAATGTCGAATATTTAAAAACTCACTCAGATGGTAGTTTTGGATGAGTGAATTACGATGAGTTACAAGTTGGTGTAAGTATAGGAGAGTTTTGGATGCTTATTAGAAAAGATTAACCATATAATTATCTTTTTATAATCATATGGTTATATAGCATCATTGTAATGTAAACTTTACAATTCTTTAGGGTGTAAGTCTTAGCTTTTATAGGTTTTTTGTATTGCTTTAAGGCCCTTCGCGCCAAAAATTCATCCGGCTTTTACGACTTGGCAGTTCTTTACAATAGGTACCGATACAAACCACACTACCACTGCCTACTGAGACATCTTTAGGATCATTAACATGAATTAGCACTGGGCTTGGTGGAATTGAACCGTTTTGTAGTTCGACATAACGATCGGATTCATCGCAGGTTGTATTTTCACACGATTTGCTTTGATCGATTATCCGTTTCCCTTTGTTTTCCCCATTTTCATTGTCATTCTCGTAAATCAGATCCGGAATAGCATCTTTGTAATTTGGGGTTCCATTGGAAATATTGACGCGATAAAGACGCGATGTGCCCCGTTTAACCACACAGCGATTGGTGCCAATTGAAGGTTGGAAGGTTGTAAACCATACCGCGCTTTCAAAGGTAAGGCTTGAAGCAAGGACTTTTTCACCACCGCTGTGTAGTGGAAGATACCACCCTTTTTTTGCGGCTAATAATTCATTGTCGATAGTCAATGTCGCTGGCAACAGATCCGAATTGGTAATCTTAGTCGGCTTGGTTTCTGGCGCTAGCGGTTGCTTGAACATATAAAAGTTATCTTGAATCGCTGTGTTGTTTGGATGTGCGTGGTAGCCGCTACCAATAGCTACAGCCAATGTAGAGCCACCAGTTCCTTCAATTACTGATACGTCTGGTGCATGAAAAAAACGTCGATTAGTCGACTGAGTTGTTCCAGAAATCTCGGCAATGGTATCGACTGTAAGTTTGTTACTGCCATCGAGATCTGCACGTAACACGCGGCCCCCCATATCGCCGACATAGAGTTGGTCAGTTGTGCCGTCGCCGTCAATATCAATAGTTTTTATATCTGAGGGGATCGAATATCCGAGGTCTTTCGTTGAGAGTTCGATGGTGCCAGCGACGGCATCGATAATATAAATGCCATCGCCCACATCATCACCGGTGCGAGTTGTAACTGAATCTTGCTTGGTGTCATAGCCGCCACCAAAAATTAAAACGCTTTTTTCACCAGACCCTTTTTTGATTCGCGTCTTAATTGGGGTTGACCAAGTTTGGCCCAACTCCGAAAAACCACTGCTGTCTGAGGTTATTTTCCATTGCAGTGTTGGCGTGTTTCGGTCGGTGACATCTAACGCGTAGTAACCTCGTCCTCCGCGTCGCATACCGCTGGCGATGTATTTTCTTCCGCCTTCTGTCCATTTTACGATTTTTCCATCCATACCATAAATATGATTTGATGATTTGGCATTGATACGAATAGCTGATTGCTTTGCTAAAAGCTCTTTGGGAATGAACGCCCATAATTCGTTGCCTGTTGTTGCCTCAATCGCGTGAATGTAGCCTTGATTGTCTCCAAAGAAAATGACAGAGCCTGCGTCGCCATAACCCATTTCTATTGGTGCAGAATGGAGTGGGTCGGCTATGTTTTTACTGTTTAGCATCCAGGTGATGTGATCTTCTTTGTCTGTGGCTGAGCTCAAACCAAAATCATCGGCTGTAATCGTACTATTAGTACCTTCAACTAATTTTGTAAGCGCTGCGCCAGAGCCAATATTTGTATAAATATTGCGGCTAACGGTTTGTAGGCGCTCAGCTGCGCCACCTGCAGTTACCTGCGCGCCATCAGCTGTTGCGCTCCAAAAACTTTGCGCAGAATCTAAAAATAAACCAGTTGTTGGATTCGTCGCGACATTACGATTTACATCAACGACATTACCACTTTTACTCAATTTGTAATGTTTTAAGTTACCGCGCCACGATGATAGCTCGTTAGGGGTGAATAGGGCATAATATAGATTATCATTGTGATTTAGTTGATTGGCACTGTTGAGTGTTATCGACGTGTTGGAAAAGGTTACCGCTTCTTTAATAATATCGGCTTGTATTTCTTTAAATACTTGTAAAAGGTCTGATGTACCAGTTGCTGTTTTATATTGACCGCCACCATGATTAGCCATTGATTGTAGCCAGGTATCTTCGTTGTTAAACCCGATGGTATAGAGTTTAATTTTTTGCTTATCTGTTAAGCCATTTACACTAATGCCATTTTTAATTTTGGTCGCTAGCGTTGTGCCACAGGTTTGCGCATAACCGCGATTTGATGGCCCTGCTTGAGTACAAGCGCTGTTAGTACTATTAATGGTTTGGCTAATATCGTAGGTCATATTGCGCCACCATTGATTATTATCGTATGCACCAGAACCGTGAGTCGCTTCGCCATCAGTCAGTAGTACGATTTGCCCTGCATTGTCGCCACAGGTATCTGTTAAAGGCGTTTTATAACGAAGTGTCCCGCCACTTTGAGTTATAGATATTTGACGGCAGGCCTCATCATTAAGCCAGTTTTCATTACAGCTAGCTGGTAAATTTAATTGGCCATTTTGATAACTTTCAGCATGAGGAACCCGTTCAAACAGTTGGTTGTATATATAGTTTGTATTGCCGCCATTTCGGGTTGTGTTAAGCGTTGAGTTATGGGCTGACTTCACCAGTGCCCCAGTCATGTATTTTACCGCCTCGTAAAGTGCAGGAACTGTCGGAGTGTAGTTGGTGAGTCGTTGATTATTCATTTCTTCAATCAACTTTTGGCGCGTGCTAATTGTGCGATTATAAGGCGCAACACGCACAAACAACGTCGGACTAAAGTAGAGCGAACGAGTACTCCTGAAACCACCTAAATAGCTGTGCCAGCTTTGATTGAGTGAACTCGTATCAAAGATTAACGTTAGCGCATTACCACTCTTCCAATCGCTTTGATTAACGATTTCTTGGACGATGGGAGCAATGTTTAATAGTTTATAAGGTTCAGTACTTGTCGTATCTTCCCAATCCGTTATAAAAGGTGTTACAGAGGCAGACGTTCTTGGGCGTGAACTAATGTTGTCGTTATCGTTGTGATCAAACTGCTGGGAATTGGGACTCTTTTCACCGCGAATATTAAGGCTAAAGTTGCCACAGTTCGAGCCGTTACAACTGCGATTGGGGAAGATTTGCAGAAACACCTCTTCAACTTTATGACCCTGAGGAATGATGACATT
Source organism: Psychrobium sp. (assembly GCA_049607155.1). GTDB lineage: Bacteria > Pseudomonadota > Gammaproteobacteria > Enterobacterales > Psychrobiaceae > Psychrobium. Next base: position 12,413 of record JBMYWG010000006.1, on the reverse strand, counting down.
CTCAAATCTAAGTCCAATATATCTCGTATCTCTAAAGCTAATCGTGTCGTATGAGCTGCTATCAGATGATGTTCTCACATAAACAGCTGAGCTTGTTTGATAGGCATTGTTACGATCGTCAGTGATAGGCCTGTCAAAGCGCTCTACAGTTTCTTGGATCGATGTTTCTAGACTAGAAACAGGGTAAACAACGGAACTGGTGCGCTGATTTGTGCGCATCAAACCAACATTTATACCGTTTGCTTCATTGATAAACTGGGTCAATGCATCTTTCATTACTGTGATGCGGTTTCTTTTATTTGAAACGTGAAAAGCCATTGAACCTGAAGTATCTAACACCATCATGACTTTGGGGGTTACCGTATCACCAAGGTAAAAAATTTCAGTGTCGTCGGCGTGTGATGGTGAAACACTAGCCAGAGGGAGGCATAAACCAATAAAAAAGTAGGTACACAACTGGCTAAAACGTTTCATGGTTAATGCTCCCAACCGATAGCACTACCGGTTTTTTTGAGGCCTGTTTCATCTAAGCTATACACCACGTTAGTATCGTCGATGCGAGTCGCAGTAATAGTATACCCTGCGCCGTTATGTTCTGGAGTCACCGCCAAGTTATGGGTAGCAGAACTACCGTCTAGTGGTGCTTTTTTAGGGTAAACCATCGCAGTATCAGCGTTGGCATAGCTGTTGTTGTCAATGTAATAGCGCTCTAGTGATACGCTAATTTCAACGACTGCTGCCTGAGCTAAAGCATCTTCTGAACGTACGACGTAATCGCGATAATTTGGATAAGTAATACTCGCTAAAATGCCAATAATTGCCACAACAATCATTAGCTCTATTAGCGTAAAACCACGTAGCTTATTCATAGGTAAATCCTTGTACTATTGTTGACGTAGCTCCGGAGTTTTGGTCAGTTGCTGTGCTTGTCGCAGTGAAGTTAACTTTTCGGATCATAAAGTCATTTTGACTGGAGTCTAGTGAAATTCCAGCGCGCAAAGCGTTGACTGTTTCTGTTTTATAAGAAACAGCCACCTTCATTTTCTCAGTGCTAAGTTGCGTATTATTAATGGTCATTTCAACACCTTCGTCAGCCGTCATCGCATTGCCCATTGCCACCATATTTTCTTCATTAGAAGCTGCTTGTTCGCTAATCATCTTCATAGAATGTGACATCGCACTTTCAGCGAGATTGAACGTTGTGGTTTGTTGTTGGAAATTAGACGTCATGCGCGACTGTTCCCCGGCTTTACTAAGTTCGGTTACTGAAATGAGGGTTACCGTTGTAAGTACTACTAAACTTACTACCAATATTGCGCCACGTTGTTTGCTGAATAACGAAGTCATCTATAATCGCCTGTTTCGAATTTTTACGGTGGTATTAAACGAGTGGCGTAAACGTTTATCGTTTACAGCCCCTTGTGTTTGAGGAGTGATCTCTTGCTGTGCTATGTAATAGGTTTGCGTATCAGCAGTGGTTCGAACTTCGTCTTGGCTACTAATAATTAGCCCCAATTGAATGGCTGAAACCTCTTGCATATTGGGGGTATTCGTTGTTTTGTCGTGACGTACATATTTGATATTACCGCTTGCCAATACTTCGCCGTAGAGAATTTTCATATTCTCGACGCCTTCGATTAACTCTTGAGTCGAATAAGACGCAGTTGCTCCACCATAATCAACTACCGTTTGGTGCAATGCATAAATAGGTGCACCTTGTCGGTTTTTTCGACCTGTATCACCAATGAAATATAATGTAGCTTGATAACGCGCGATATTGGCATTGTTTTGATAGGCTTTGCTGAGGTTATTTGTTTTATTGGTGCCTTGCGCGTGAGTAAGGGTAATTACGCCATCTTTGGTATTTGGGCTATTGGTAACGGTGAAAATGTCAGCAGTAACACAATCAGAAATGTAAATAACCTCATCTTTTTTAAAAGTGACACCGGATGATTGATTCACTTTTATGTTTGCTGAACTATCCGACTGATTTTCACTAAGTTGCGCGCTAACTGAAGACATTCTGGCGATATAAATAGCATCTGTGCCTTTTTTAATAATCGAGGTGATGCCAGTTTTTCCTTCGAACTGGGTACCCGTCTCCCAGCCATCGTCGATGGTATATGCAATTAATTCGCTGTCAATAGGATCGTAACCCGCGGGAATGCCTTTGGAATTTATTGTTGTCAGGGGAGTGTTGTTACTGACGCAACCGCGATAACCAATCATCCTAATGTCTCGCTTTAGATATTCCATCGCAAATCTGCCACTCTCCTGGACACGAGAACTTGCTTCTGTCACTTCTTGAGCTGTTCTTGTGTTGAGGTAAATCGAAAACAAACCACCAATAGTCGCCACGCTTATCACTAATGCAATAAGAAGTTCGACGATACTAAAACCTTGTTGGCTGTGGTTGGAAATACGCATGTTTATTTCAGTGTTTCTTCAACGGTTAATTTATAATGACCTGAATTTCGTAATCAGTTTTCGCACGCTGACGCGTCGTTTGGCCGCCTGCATTTTGTTGCCAGTTTTTAGTATCCCATTCAACTCGAACGGTAAATAGATTATTGACGCCTGCTTTTACTGTTGCACTGGCACCTGGCAACTGCTGACGTGCATTGTCGTTATTTACGTTATTAATCAATTGCGCCCATTGGGCGATATCAATTTTTGCAAGTTGTGTTGTACTGCATCCTTCATCTGCGGTTAAGCAATCTGACGATGGCATAGTTTGTCCGACACTTTTTACATCGTTAAATTCCCCTGCGGCAACTGCTTCAGGGTTATTTCGCATACGCTCGATAATATCTTGGCTAATATTGATAGCTTGAGAGCGTAAATAAGCTGCGTGATTTTGCTCCATCGACACCATGTGCAAACCTGCAATTCCAAGCATTCCTATTGCTAATATCGCGATAGCAATCATCACTTCTAATAATGTAAAACCGCGTTTTTTACTAAAAGTATTCATGAGCAAGAGATATTATTTATTTCTGATTCAACTAATGAGCGTACCTGACCACCCATATTAAGTGCAACGCCTTTCGCATGCGCTGCCCCGCGATCGTCGCAAAATACGATTTCACCAATGTCATCTGGTGAGCCTAAAGCGTTAAAGGTAATACTTGTTGAGGTTAAGTTCTGGAAATAAACTGAAACATTCCCGCTGATTTCGGTGGTGCGAATAAGTGCGTCGGCATTGTTAAGAATAATCAGTCGATTGCCATCGGCTGCGCAGGTTGCATTATCACCTTCAACATTTCCACGGCATAGTCTAACGTCTGATTTACGCTTGGTCGCTTCACTTCGAGCAAATGCAAGTAAACTAGCCACCGTATTTGACTGGTTTATTAGCTCATTGTTTTTAACCAATTGATGTAAATTGGGAATACCTATGAATAAGGTAATGACAATAATCGTCATGGCAACAATGAGTTCAATGAGGGTGACCCCCTTTTGCTTAATCATATGCTTGCTGTCCATTTACCACGTTAGTTAGTAATATAGCATTAATTTTAGCAAAAATATAAGGCACGTTCTTGGTAGGAAAGTGCCTTATATCTATTCTGACTAAGTTTAATGTAGTAGAAAAATTAAAAAAATATGCAGATTTTGCTAGTTTTGCTATTTTTCAAATATTGCATCTACTGTTCCTTGGGCGAGCGGGTGATAACCTGGGCGCGCTTTTTGGTAAACTTTTAATGCCCACGCTTTGCCTTCTTTGGTGGTCGCTAGTTGCTTGTATAACGGAACAATTAATTTACGACGACCAATTTCGATTAGGTAATCATCGAGCTCATCATAAATTGCTTTGTACCCATTCCCAAGCGCTAACAAATACCATGCATGAGCAATTTCGTTGTTGCTGCTAGTGGTTAATTTGAATTGGCTATCGAGCTCGGTCATTAAATCAACACTTAAATCGCGTGGTAAGTTATTAATAAAATGTAGCCACTGATGAACTGTCCAATCACTGGTATTTAGCTTATTAACTGCTAGCTTACCTGAGTTAATTTGCGCTATTTGTTGATCGATAATATCGAAAACAGGTGATGTTGGCGCTGGCGTAAACGTTGGTAGCCCTTCAGCAAAAATCCATTCTTCAATTTCTGCTTTGTCTAATACATTTGGGTATTTTTGCAGTAAGTTTTCTGTGAAGTACTCGTAGAATGCATTAGTGCCAATACTTTCGAATGCGTGCTCGTTAAAGTAATTTTTAATGAAACTGTCAAAGACTTCACGGCCTAATTTTTGTTCAAGATAAACTAAGAATAGTTGACCCTTGGTGTAAGGAACACTTGAGAATGCCGCATCGGGATCGCGACCTTGCAAGTCAACATACAACACGGTGTCATTGGCAGGCATGCGTTGAACCAATGCGCGAAGATTCTGCGCATCAAGAGCTTGTTCCATTACTGCTCGCTTACGACCAAACACTTCCTCCATAATGCGATTTTCAACATACGATGTGAAACCTTCATTTAACCACAGGTCACGCCAGCTTTCGTTGGTTACCAAGTTACCAGACCAAGAATGGGCAAGTTCGTGGGCAATGAGGTTGACTAAGCTTTTGTCACCTGCAATCACTGTTGGCGTGATAAAAGATAGGCGAGGGTTTTCCATGCCGCCAAACGGGAAGCTTGGTGGAAGAATAAGTAAGTCGTAACGACCCCAGCGATATGGACCAAATAATTTTTCGGTGGCATCGATCATTGCTTGGGTATCGTCAAACTCAGCGACCGCTGCATTGAGTATACTCGGCTCGGCATAAACACCTGTAATATCGCTCATCGCTTTGAATTCTAAATCGCCAACGGCAATGGCAATTAAGTATGGCGGAATTGCTTGTGGCATCTCGAAAAAGTAGTCGCCATCACGTGCGGTTGTTGGTTCGTTATTAGCACTCATTACTGCTAATACCGATTCATCTGTATAAATACGCGCGCTATAAGTCATGCGAACGCTTGGTGTGTCTTGAATAGGGATCCAGCTGCGAGCGTGAATAGCTTGATTTTGGCTAAACATAAATGGCAGCTTTTTACCGGCTGTTTGCGCTGGTGTTAGCCACTGTAGCCCTGATGCCTTATCGGTAGATTCGTAATAGACACGAATGGTTTGCGCTTGGAAGCTCGGCTTGACCGTTAACTTCGCACCCATAACATCGTCACGTGGCGCTAAGTTAAATTTAATTTCGTACCATTTCCCATCACTTGATTTAGCTAACGCACGGTGAATGATCAGGTCGCGAGTGTCTAATACAACTTGTGTCGTCGCTTTTGTCTCCCATTTCAGATCGAGATCTGCAAAACCTTTGAGGGCTTTGTTATCAAAATCAACGGCTAAGTCTAGGTAAAGGTGACTGACTTTTACATCGTCATAATTGGCATAGGTTAAATCATCTACTTTTTTGGCATGGCTAAATGCTGACAAAAGTAAACAACAAGTAAGGGCGATAAATCGGCGCATAGTCTTTGTTCTTATTGAAATAAAAAGCGATAGTTTAGATTAAATAATGTCATTTGAACATCACTCGATTTATGTAAGAATACAGGCACTGAGCAAGATAATTAAACTTCTAAGGGATCACACATGAAAAAGATCGAAGCGATCATAAAACCATTTAAACTCGATGACGTTCGCGAAGCATTGTCTGACATTGACGTAACAGGAATGACAGTCTCTGAGGTAAAGGGCTTTGGACGTCAAAAAGGGCATACTGAGTTGTATCGTGGTGCCGAGTATATGGTTGATTTCTTGCCGAAAGTGAAATTAGAAATTGTAATTAACGACGATATGCTTGATCACTGTGTTGAAGTCATTCAAGGGGCTGCATTTACAGGGAAAATTGGTGACGGTAAGATTTTTGTTACTGATATCGAGCGTGTGATCCGAATTCGTACCAATGAAGAAGATGAAGAAGCAATCTAATTACAATAAATTGATGGATAAAAAAAGCGCCACTTTATTAATTTAAAGTAGCGCTTTTTTGTTGAGTTTTAAAGGCTAACCTTGCGGAAAGTTTAAATCGATAACTTGTTGGGTACGCTGAGCTAAGTCTTCTTGCTTTAGTGCTTGATAAGACTGTTTCATAATCTCAAGCGCTGGTTTAGTCGACGCTGTATTCCCATAACTAGTTAACACTTCTTTGGCACGATTAATTGCGGCGACATAGATTTCGCGATCTAAATAATACTGCGCAATAGCGATATTGTGTTTTGCCAGTTGATTCTTAAGAGCGACCATACGCTGACGGGCATCAGGCGCGTAGTGACTCTCTGGGCGTGTTTCGATTAATTGCTTAAAGTCGCGGAACGCTTGGATTGCAAACTGTGGATCACGGTCACTGCGATCGATATTAAACAATTCGTGGAACATGTTTTCATCTGACGCCATATTTGCCAACCCACGCATATAAAACACGTAATCAATATCTGGATGTGTTGGGTTCAAACGCAAAAATCTATCAATAGTCGCAAGGGCTTGATCACTATTGCCTTGGCGGTAGTAGGCGTAGATTAAATCGAGCTGAACTTGGTTTGCTTGTGGGCCAAATGGATAGCGCGATTCCAGTGCTTCTAACACGCGAGTAGCTTTAATAAGATTACCCTGATCTAATGCTTCTTGTGCATTTTGGTACATTTGCTCTGGGGCAGTAATACGAACTTGAGGTTCGTCTGGCTGGCTAGAACATCCTGCTAAGCCAAGCGCTAAAACTAACGAAATTGTTGCTAGTGAACGTTTTTTATACATCATTTTATTCATAATCCTCACATATTCGACAAGTATCTATTAAGCTGAGGCAAAATAAAAGCTACAATAGCGACTAATCGTGGGTTTTTTTGATTAACTCAATGCCCGTTAGTTCCCTTAATGTAGAAATATAAATGAATCAAGCGATCAATTTAATGGCCAAAGTGGCCATAGAGCAGTGTGACCAACGTTTAGACCAAGCTATTGCTGAACTTTTTAGTGATTATTCTCGCAGCCGCTTAAAAGAGTGGATTTTAGCGGGATACGTTAAAGTTGATGGTGAAGTGGTTACTAAAGCACGCGTTAAGGTGTTGGGTGAAGAAATTATCGAAATAGACGCGTTCATTGAAGTTGAAGAGCGTCATAAGCCACAAGACATTCCACTAAACATTGTATATGAAGATGAGCACATCCTAGTGATTAACAAACCAGCTGGTTTAGTTGTTCATCCTGGTGCTGGACAACCGGATGGCACCGTATTAAATGCACTGTTACATCATCACCCTGAAATAGATAACGTGCCGCGTGCTGGTATCGTTCATCGTCTTGATAAAGACACCACTGGCTTAATGGTGGTTGCTAAGACCATTCCTGCACAAACCAAATTAGTGAAAATGATCCAAAAGCGCGATATCACTCGTGAGTATGAGGCTATTGCAATTGGTCAAATGACTGCTGGTGGTAAAATTGAAGCACCTATCGCGCGTCATGCCACACGCCGTACTCATATGGCTGTTGATCCAGACGGTAAAGAAGCGATTACGCGCTATCGTATTGCCGAAAAATTCAGAGCTCATACTCGTTTACGTTTACGTCTTGAAACAGGTCGTACTCACCAAATTCGTGTTCATATGTCATATATGCGTCACGCGTTATTAGGCGATCCTGTATACGGCGGACGCCCAAAGCCAATCAAAGGCTCAAGCCCTGAACTGTTAGATGCAATGCGTGATTTTAAGCGCCAAGCATTGCACGCGATTAAGTTGCAATTAGCGCATCCTATCACTGGTGAAGAAATGCGCTGGCAAGCACCTGTGCCAGAAGATATGGCGCAAATGACGCAGTTACTTCGTCAAGATACCTTGGACAATCAGCCACAGTAATGATTATTCCGAATTGGGCGGCACCTAGTTATGTGAAAGCATTTACCACCATTCGAACAGGTGGGGTAAGCGAGGCGCCGTTCGATACTAATAATCTCGGCGCGCATGTCGGTGATGATTTAGCAGCTGTTATTGCCAATCGCCAAGCCATTAATCACCATTTATCTAATGATGTTATTTGGCTCAATCAAACGCATAGTATCGATGTTGTCGAGATAAACGCTGATACACCACAAAACAGCGATGGCGACGCTGCTTTTACGACGTTAACTAATACTCCTTGCTGTGTCATGACCGCTGATTGTCTACCGTTACTCGTCACCAATCGATCTGGTTCCAAAGTCGCGGCAATACACGGTGGCTGGCGCGGCCTAGCTGATGGCATTGTCGAAAACTCACTTAGCTATTTTAATGAATCGCCAAGTGAACTGTTGGTGTGGTTAGGGCCAGCTATCGGACCTGAACAGTTTGAAGTTGGGCAGGATGTTGTCGACATCTTTGTTAGCAAGCACCCTGACAACCGCCTGTGCTTTAAAGCCCGAGGAGATAAATTCTTAGCCGATATTTATCAGCTTGCTCGTAACACACTCAATCGCTATGGGGTTACACAAATTAGCGGTGGCGACTATTGTACAGTGACGCAGGGTGATAAGTTTTTTTCTTATCGCCGCGATGGCCAAACTGGGCGCATGGCAACTGTCATTTGGATTGAAGATTGATCACTATCAATTCGGCGATTATTTATTCATTTTATTTTTAATTGGCGCTTGTTTTCTAAAAATTTGTTCCCATCAATTAACTAGTATAATGAGTTAATATTGAGGAAGAATATGCGCTTAGACCGTCTCACCAGTAAGTTTCAATTAGCTATCTCCGATGCCCAGTCAATCGCTCTTGGTAGGGATCATCAATATATTGAACCTATTCACTTATTTTCAGCGCTACTAAATCAAGAAAGCGGTAGTACTCGTGCGCTGCTCGTTGAATGTCAATGTGATATTTCGACGATTCGCAGTCGCATCTCGCAATCGCTTGACCGTTTAGCGCAAGTTGAAGGAGTTCATGGTGACATTCAGCTCTCTAATGCCATGGTTAACCTGCTTAATGTTTGTGACAAGCTTGCTCAAAAACGTAAAGATAGATACATATCGAGTGAGCTCTTTATTCTTGCAGCACTTAACGACAAAGGGGCGTTAGGTGAGATCCTACGCAAGGCCGATTTAACAGACAAAAAAGTTTCTGACGCAATAGAAAAAATTCGCGGTGGACAGCAAGTGGAAGATCAAAACGCTGAAGATCAGCGCCAAGCACTCGATAAATACACGGTTGATCTAACCGAGCGTGCTGAGCAGGGAAAACTAGACCCAGTTATCGGCCGCGACGATGAAATTCGTCGCACTATTCAAGTGCTGCAGCGCCGTACTAAAAATAACCCTGTTCTTATTGGTGAGCCAGGTGTTGGTAAAACAGCTATCGTTGAAGGCTTGGCACAGCGTATCGTAAATGGTGAAGTGCCGGACGGTATAAAAAATAAACGTGTATTGTCGCTTGATATGGGGGCATTACTTGCTGGCGCAAAATATCGCGGTGAATTTGAAGAGCGTTTAAAAGCTGTGCTCAATGAGCTGTCGAAAGAAGAAGGACAGGTGATCCTATTTATCGATGAGCTTCATACCATGGTTGGTGCTGGTAAGTCAGATGGTGCCATGGACGCTGGGAATATGTTAAAGCCGGCATTGGCTCGTGGTGAATTACACTGTGTTGGCGCAACGACCCTTGATGAATATCGTCAATATGTAGAAAAGGACGCTGCACTAGAGCGTCGCTTCCAAAAGGTACAGGTCGATCAGCCATCTGTTGAAGACACCATTGCTATTTTGCGTGGCTTAAAAGAGCGCTATGAATTGCACCACGCAGTAGAAATTACTGATCCAGGTATCGTTGCTGCAGCAGTGCTATCAAACCGCTACATTACCGATCGCCAGTTACCTGACAAAGCAATCGATTTAATCGATGAGGCAGCTGCAGCTATTCGGATGGCAATTGATTCTAAGCCTGAAACTTTAGATCGTCTCGAGCGTAAGATAATTCAGCTTAAGTTAGAGCAACAAGCTCTCGCGAATGAAGAGGATGATGGCTCTAAGAAACGGTTGGATAAACTGCAAATCGATTTAGCCAATTTTGAAAAAGAGTTTAAAGAGCTTGATGAAGTGTGGAATGCAGAGAAAGCATCCCTTTCTGGCGCTCAAAATATTAAATCGGCTTTAGATCAAGCGAGGCAAGATCTCGATGTTGCTCGCCGAGCCAGTGATTTGAATCGCATGTCGGAACTTCAATACGGCAGAATCCCTGAGTTAGAGCGTCAACTTGACTTAGCCTCGCAAGCCGATATGCAAGAGATGACACTGCTCAAGCATAAAGTAACCAGCGATGAAATTGCAGAAGTTGTTTCTCGTGCCACCGGGATTCCAGTGAGTAAGATGCTCGATGGCGAGAAAACCAAATTGTTAAATATGGAGAGCCATCTCCAAAAGCAGGTTGTAGGCCAAAGCAAAGCGGTGACGGCAGTGTCTAATGCAATTAGGCGTTCACGCGCAGGGTTATCAGATCCCAATAAGCCAATCGGCTCTTTCTTATTCTTAGGCCCAACGGGCGTGGGTAAAACAGAATTGTGTAAAGCACTCGCTGATTATCTATTTAATAATGTCGATGCCATGGTTCGCATAGACATGTCTGAGTTTATGGAAAAGCATTCGGTAGCAAGACTTATCGGTGCGCCTCCGGGTTATGTTGGTTACGAAGAAGGTGGCTACTTAACCGAAGCTGTGCGTCGTAAGCCATACAGTGTGCTATTACTAGATGAAATTGAGAAAGCGCATAGTGATGTATTTAATATCCTGTTACAGGTCTTAGATGATGGCCGCTTAACTGACGGGCAAGGGCGCACAGTTGATTTTAGAAATACCTTAATTATTCTAACCTCGAATATTGGTTCTGATCTTATACAAGAACATGGCGGTGTATTAGAGCAAGCTGATATGACTTCTATGGTCATGGAAGTTGTTAAGAAGCACTTTAAACCTGAGTTTATTAATCGTCTTGACGAGAATGTTGTATTCCATGCATTGACCAAAGACAACATAAAGAACATTGCTAAGTATCAACTCAATTATTTGATTGAACGATTAGAAGGGCAGGATATCGAATTATCGATTGATGAATCGGCGTTAAATGCATTAGCAGACATTGGATTCGATCCAGTATACGGTGCTCGCCCATTAAAACGCGCTATTCAAGGATTAGAGAATCCTTTAGCTGAACATATTTTATCGGGTAACTTTGGCGCGAAAGATAGTGTTGAAGTGAGTTATGTCAATGAGGATTTTGTGTTTACTAAACGATAGGTCGTTACTTCAAGAAGGAAGGGGAGTAATCATTTTACTCCTTTAATTTTAATATTATTTTTGTTCTTGTTTCTTACAAAACATTTCAGCCTGTTTTCTCGCTAGACTTAGTTGTTGTGCTTTATCTTCCTTAGTAAGTGTTCTTAAGTTGCCGTCAGCGTCTTTTTGTTGAATGTTATTAAAAGTCGTGAGCACTTGAATATTCTTAGTGGCGATATCGCAATTCTTTTTAGCGATACGATCCAGTTCTTGCTCTTGCTTACTTAGATTCTTGTCAGTTTTGCTTTTACTATCTTGAACATATTGGCCTTGTCTGGCCATATCGATTTTCTTCACTTTATTTGCTGGTACATTATTCGGAGCCTTGTAACTGTAATGAGTGACACCATTGCTATCCGTCCAACGATATATATCTTTGGCTTGTGCTGTAAAGGCACAACCTAGTAGTAATGTGGCAACGAAGAATTTCATGTTAACGCTCGACTAAATAAAGATGGTTAAAAATTGGTGAACGACAAAACTAACCGATTCCATTGAGTATAAAGCAATCTAAATTGCTTTGCACAAAAAATAGCGATGAAACTGATTATGGAATATTAAACAATAATCATCATTTTGTACTAATTTGGCAACATCGCGTTAAGTTATTTAACATTGGCGTTTAAAAATAATACATGTGAATTGTTAGTTGGAATTTTTCGAAAAAAGCCCTTGCCAAGTTAAATTGGATCTCTATAATGCGCATCCACTGACACGGCGGGACGGCTTCTTAAACGAAGTAACAACGCGGGTTAGCGAAGAAAACAACGTTTAAAATAAACTTTAAAAATTATTTAAAATTAGTTGTTGACTTCAAATAAGGATTGCGTAGAATGCGCAGCCCTAACGCAACGAAGCACAACGCTTTGAAGCGGTTCTCTCACCAAAAAGTGATTGAGATAAAACGTTCTTTAAAAATTAGTATTCAAATAAACTGTGTGGGCATTTGAAGTTAAGAATCACTTAAGCATTTATTGCTTTGGAACTTAATGAAAATGCTTACGCATGTAGCGAGAACAAATATTTTGAATTAAGTATTTAAAATATGTTCGAGCTAGTATTCATTGAGAACCTAAATCAAATTTTAATTGAAGAGTTTGATCATGGCTCAGAT
>JBMYWG010000005.1:0-132072 GCA_049607155.1 Psychrobium sp. | reverse complement strand
AGCTACTTGACTACTTAAAGCGTAAAGACGTTACTAAGTACCAAGCAACTATCGAGAAATTAGGTCTACGTCGTTAATCGACCGCCATCTATTTTTTAAAAAGGAGCCGCAAGGCTCCTTTTTTTTTTTATGTTCAGGACGAACGGTATCGAGCGGAGCTAAGGATAGCATCGATACACGTCTAGCATTTAGTTACAAATTGGCTAAGTACAACGAAAATTCCCGTCTACACTTAATCTACTTTTAGCCCATGCAGGAATAAGGAATGTCTTGTAACTATTTAACTATTGGCCTGTCGGCTGATTCAAACGAAGAAATTGAAGCGTTAATCGACAGTGTCTATCAACAATCTCAGCCGATACTGTGCGAAAATGGTAGTTATCGAAAATGGCATGCTAATGGCGCAGAAGTGTGGCTCCATATTGATGGAGATAGTGAAGTTAGAGGGATGACACCATCATTCAATGGTAAATCCAAAGTTCACATTGGAATTACTGGATTAGTCGATGGCGATAGTAATAGTCATTACGAGGCTGCGATGCACTGTTGGGCTGAACCTAATTCAAAGGGTGATAGTGGTACTTATCCGTTTATCTTCGAGCTAGTCAATAAAGCACAATATCCAAATCTAGACTTTCCATTGTTTACAACCGCGAGTATATCTGCGTTTGCTCATCAGTTAGACATCTTCGACGATGAATCTGACTTTGATAAAAACCAATCACAAGACATTCCTTTCGCTGCAAAATCCTTTATTCCATCAGGCCTATTTATGGGAGAGGAACAGGGAATTCCACCATTAGCCGTAGCGACTTTTGCAGGCGAAATCCTAGAGTGCGATAGGATCACCAACGAGTTATCAGGCAATAGTTTTTATTGGATATTAATAGAAACGTTAGGTGGTACCTTCGATGTAGTGGCGGCTCCAAAACTTATCGACAAAGATATCGCGTCGGTAACATAGTGTCAGGTACTTTTGGGCTTATTGGTCAAATTGAGTTGGCACCAACGCAAATTAATGTCCCTGAAAAGGTAGGTTTTTTCAGGCGCTTGTTTAGCCGTTAGAATCATTGACTTTCGAATTTTCTATAGTCGTTTATGAAATTTTTACAACAAATCCAATCGCAGCTTTGAATTCCCAATCAAGCGCCGTATACTATGCCCAGAATTTAAAGACGACTAAAAGATAAAGGAAATTCAATCAGTGAATCCTACAATTAAAACTTTTAAATATGGTCAACACAATGTGACCATTGAAACAGGCGCTATCGCGCGTCAAGCCGACGGTGCAGTATTAGTAAACATGGACGACACAGTCGTTATGGTTACTTGTGTAGCTAAAAAGAAAGCGGTTGAAGGCCGTGACTTTTTCCCGCTAACCGTTAACTACCAAGAGCGTACTTATGCTGCTGGTAAAATCCCAGGTGGTTTCTTCAAGCGTGAAGGCCGTCCAAGTGAGAACGAAACATTAACGGCACGTTTAATCGACCGTCCAATTCGTCCACTTTTCCCAGAAGGCTTCTTAAACGAAGTTCAAATCATTGCAACTGTTGTTTCAGTTAACCCAGAAGTTAACCCTGATATCGCTGCAATGATCGGTACATCGGCTGCTATCTCACTAGCTGGTTGTCCGTTCAATGGTCCAATCGGTTGTGCTCGTGTTGGTTACATCGACGGTCAATACGTACTTAACCCTACACAAACTGAATTAGAAACAAGTCAACTTGACTTAGTTGTTTCTGGTACAGACAACGCAGTATTAATGGTTGAATCAGAAGCAGAAATGCTATCTGAAGAAATCATGCTTGGCGCTGTAACTTTTGGTCACGATGCACAGCAAGTTGTTATCGAAGCCATTAAAGAATTAAAAGCTGAAGCTGGCAAGCCTGCATGGGATTGGACTGCTCCAGTAACTGACGAAGAATTACTAGGTAAAATTAAAGCGCTTAGCGAAGAGCGTTACGTTGCTGCTTACCAAATTTCTGACAAGATGGAACGTAAAGACGCTATCGACGTAATTACTGCTGATGTTGTTGCTGCTCTTGTTGAAGAAAACAGCGATGTTGACACTAAGCTTGTTGCTGAAATGGCACATGACGTTGAAAAAGAAGTAGTACGTTCACGTATTATCTCTGGTCAGCCGCGTATCGATGGTCGTGATCCTGAAATGATCCGTGCATTAGACGTAATGACTGGTGTTCTTCCACGTACTCACGGTTCAGCTGTGTTTACTCGTGGTGAGACTCAAGCATTAGTTACAGCTACTTTAGGTACAGAGCGTGACGCTCAGCGTATCGACAGCCTAATGGGTGAAGTAACTGACACATTCATGATGCACTACAACTTCCCACCATCATGTGTTGGTGAGACGGGTATGGTTGGTTCTCCTAAACGTCGTGAAATTGGTCACGGTCGTCTAGCTAAGCGTGGTGTTCTCGCGGTTATGCCGACAAAAGAAGAATTCCCTTACGCAGTTCGTGTTGTATCAGAAATCACTGAATCAAACGGTTCAAGCTCAATGGCTTCTGTATGTGGTACGTCGCTAGCACTTATGGATGCTGGTGTTCCAATTAAAGCCTCTGTTGCTGGTATCGCAATGGGTCTAGTGAAAGAAGGCGACGATTTCGTTGTTCTTTCTGACATCTTAGGCGATGAAGATCACCTAGGTGACATGGACTTTAAAGTAGCGGGTTCTACCGAAGGTATTACTGCACTACAAATGGATATCAAAATCGAAGGTATCACCAAGAACATCATGGATATCGCGTTAAACCAAGCGAAAGCTGCGCGTTTACACATCCTAACTGTGATGGACGAAGCGATTTCTGGCGCACGTGAAGACGTATCTGAGTTTGCACCACGCATCACTACGATGAAGGTTCCAACTGATAAGATCCGTGACATCATCGGTAAAGGTGGCGCAACTATCCGTCAACTTACTGAAGAAACTGGTTGTGTTATCGAAATTGAAGATGACGGTACAGTTAAGATCGCTTCAAGCGACAACGACAAAGCGAAAGACGCTATCTCACGCATCGAAGCTATCACTGCTGAAGTTGAAGTGGGCAAAATCTACCACGGTGCAGTTAAGCGCATCGTAGATTTCGGCGCATTCGTTGAAGTACTTCCTGGTAAAGATGGTTTAGTACACATTTCTCAAATCACTGAAGAGCGTGTTGAGAAAGTAACTGACTTCCTAAAAGAAGGTCAAATGGTTGACGTGAAAGTTCTAGAAATCGATCGTCAAGGCCGTGTACGCTTAAGTATGAAAGATGCTAAGCCAGCAGAAGAAACGCCAGCTGCTGAGTAATTAACCTACGTTAATTAATACTTAGAATAGCAAAGCCCGCGCAATGAAATTTGCGCGGGCTTTTTTATGCCAGTTGCTTGCATATATATCTATTAACTATTAATTTAACGTCACTTTTTGAGCGGGGTTATCAATAACTCGCGACAGCAATCAACAATTATAATAAAAAGGGATTGTATTGTGACTGATAAAAAAGCAGTTTTTAGCGCAGATAGACTAAATTTAATTATCGCTTTGTGTGCGATTTGTATTTCACTTGCTTCGTTTTATGCAACTTATTTGCAAGCTAGCGCAGCTGAAAAGCAAGTAAAGGCTATGACGCTCCCGCTAATGGTATTTGAGCATGGTAATTACAACTCGAATACAAAAACTAAAGTAATAAATTTTTCTATGGGCAATTCAGGCTCAGGTGCAGCAATCATTCACAATACTAATTTGATGTATCAAGATAATCGCTATACCAATATTGGTGATTTTCTAAATGCTTGTTGTTCAACTGAGTATACACAATATCGAGAATTCTTTGAGCAAGATAAGAAACTGACCCTTGAGGATGGTGGTTTTGTAACTAAAGAAATAAATGGCGTTGTCCTACCAGCTCAATCGGATCGTAATTTCTTTACCTTATTTGAGCATCCCAATAGTCAGGCGTTATGGAAAAAAATCAATAACGAGCGCTGGAAGCTAGATGTTGAATTTTGTTACTGTACTTTGTTAGATGACTGCTTTGTTTCGACGGGAAACGGCATAGCAACATCGGTGAAAAGCTGTCCGGTTAAATAGAGCCTTTATACCAAGAGAGAATTGATGAAACAAAGCATTGTTCATATTGCGTTAGTGGTCAAAGATTACGATGAAGCAATAGATTTTTACGTCAATAAACTTAAATTCGAGTTAATTGAAGATACCTATCAGCCAGAGCAAGACAAACGTTGGGTTGTGGTATCGCCACCGAATTCAAATGGCGTGACGTTATTGCTAGCGCGAGCTTCAAACGCTGAGCAAGAGAACTTTATTGGCAACCAAAGTGGCGGACGAGTTTTTCTGTTTTTAAATACCGACGATTTGTGGCGTGATTACAACCGAATGATTGGATTAGGTATTAATTTTGTGCGTGAGCCAAAAGAGCAAGACTACGGAACTGTAGCTGTATTCGAAGATTTGTACGGCAACTTGTGGGATTTATTAGAGCTTAATGACGATCATCCAATGGCCAAGCGCTAGTCACCTGATGCGGGAAGCTAGTAATAAATCCCTTGAAAAACCTTGGGTTTTTACACTATCTGACAATTCTCCATTAGCCTTACCTAAGGGGCTGTGGCATAGTAGAGCGATATTTTGTTCTGGGATTTTTCATCATGTTTTCTCGTTTTTCTAAATCCATTATCGTCATAGCCCTATTTGGTTTAGCTGGTTGTCAGTCGACGTCTTCAACAAAGCCTACGGCAGAGACACAGCAAACTAATAGCCCATTTGGTCAACTCATTATTAGTGAACCACTTGCCGTTGATTTTAAAAAGGAAGTTGCACTAGCACGTATATCTGACTTTTTAACCAAAGAAGACATTTCAAACGAGCAGCGTGCTAAAGCGTTTTACGATCGTGGATTACTCTATGATAGCTTTGGCCTGCCGAGTTTAGCGCGTATTGATTACAACCGCGCTCTGCGTGTGAATCCGCAAATGGCTGAAGCCTATAATCACGTCGGCATTCATTTTACCTTAGTAGGGCAGTTTGATAAGGCGTATGAAGCCTTTGATGCGACCATTGAATTAGCGCCGGAGCATCAATACGTTTATTTAAATCGCGGTATTTCACAATTTTACGGTGGCCGAGAAAAATTGGCGGTGCAAGATTTAACCAAGTTCCATAATTTTGATGCTACCGATCCTTATCGTGCTATTTGGCGTTACCTTGCAGAGCATAAAATTGATAAAGTACAGGCGTTAAAAAACTTGCGTCAAAACCGTGAAAAAATTGCCGCCGATGCGTGGGGACGCCAGATCGTTGATTTATTTTTAATGAACATGTCGCAAGCTCAGTTCATCAATGGTTTAACCCAAAATATTGAAAGCCCAAATCACCTGGCTGAGCGTCTATGTGAAGCCTATTTCTATTTGGGATTATTTGCTCGAATGTACAATCAACCAGAGCTTGCATTGAACTACTTTAAATTAGCACTAGCAACTAACGTCTATGAATTTGTCGAGCATCGCTATGCCCGTCGTGAATTGTTGGAAACGCGTTTACAAATTCACAAACAAAAACAAATTGCTCACGAGCAAAAATTAGCCGCAGGTAGTAAGTAAGCTTTATGTTTGATGCAGTATTTTTCAGCCAGTTTTTCATCTTGGCTGCCGCCCACTTCTTTGCCGTTGCTAGCCCAGGTCCCGACTTGGCCATTGTGGTTAAACAAAGTATTCGCTACGGTAAACGCAATGCTATTATCACCAGTATTGGCATCGGCAGCGCGATTTTAGTTCACGTCGGCTACAGCGCAGTCGGTATCGGTATTCTTATTAAAAACTCACCGCTCTTATTCGATATTCTCAAATACGCCTGTGCCGGTTATTTAGCCTATATTGGTTATAAATCATTGCGCGTAAAACCGAGCGCGCCTGAGCAGTTTAATCAAAAAGAGCGGGAAGATATTCAAACTGGCGTAGCAGCATTTCGCTTAGGTTTTATCACCAACGTACTTAACCCTAAAGCAACGTTATTCTTTCTGTCGATTTTCTCAGTAATCGTGTCCCACGAAACACCAAACTTATGGCTTGGTGCATACGCAATTTACCTTTCACTTGCCACCATGACTTGGTTTTGTTTTGTATCCTTGGTACTCAGTAAAGAGAAAGTGCGCAATAAATTCTTAACCATGGGGCATTACTTTGATTGGTTAATGGGCGTGATACTGATTGGTTTAGCGGCGAAGGTAGCGTTTAGCTCGTTGTAATCTCACTTTAAATCACTTCTTTTTTGGTTCTTATGTTATGCATCACATAGCTTTGTGGTGTATGACGTATTTCATTATTTTCGAATAGTTCAGAAGAACTTCCTTTGGTGGATATTGAGGCTAATTTTCGGCATTATGTGTCAGTTTTTTAATGCGTGTGAAATAAAAGGACTGCACCTTGTATCGACTCTATTACTACCCCCTTAACGCCAGTATGGCACCGCACTTTATCCTTGAAGAATTAAACGTCGAATTCGAATTGATAAAAGTTGATCGCAAAGCAAATGCGCAAAAGTCAAAAGAGTACTTAGCCTTGAACCCAGCAGGGAGAATTCCAACACTGGTTGATAATGGCGCTGCTATTTTTGAAAGTCCTGCTATTTGTGTTCATTTGGCGGAAACTAACCTAACTGCCAATTTAATTCCCGCACTCGGTTCGTCTGACAGGGCACTATTTTTCCAATGGATGATGTATCTTACTAATACTATCCAAGCTGAATTGATGGTCTATTTCTATCCAAGTCGACACACGTCTGCAGAAGGTGATGCTGAGAGCATCGTTGAGGTGCAGGAAGCCCGAATTACCGAGATGTTTGCACTGCTTGATAAAGAATTGGCCGACAAGGATTATTTGGTTGGTGACTCAGTCACCGCCTGTGACTTCTTCTTGTTTATGTTAGCGGTATGGGCAGATGAGTTTAAGGAGCCACCACTGGCATTTGATAATTTAGCGCGTTATCTAAAGCGTTTAGCAAAACGTGAGTCTGTGATTCGAGTTTGTGAGAAAGAAGGCCTGAGCCTCGCAGATTACGAGTAGTTATCTATGAACGATGCGCGAGAGATAAAACAATAATGAATATTACTGCCTATTTAGTTAACTCATTTACCAATAATGGTGCTGGCGGCAATCCCGCAGGTGTGGTGTTGAATGCGGATAACCTATCGGATGCTGAAAAGTTGAAAATAGCACAGGCTATTGGTTTTTCAGAAACAGCCTTTGTATCTCACGATGATGAAGCTGATTTCGACGTATCTTTTTTCACAACCACAGATGAAGTCGATTTTTGTGGTCACGCGACGCTAGCGGCGTTTTCAACTTTGCATGAAAATGGGGTTTTAGCTGCGGGTGAATACACACAGCGTACGAAAGCAGGCTTACTATCAATAACTATTGAGGCTGACGGACGTGTTGTTATGGGGCAAGCATTGCCACAATCCCTTGGAGAATTAAGTGTTGATTCGATAGCGCCATTGATAGGTATAGAGACGAGTGTTCTTGAATCAACTCATCTACCTATCGAGATTATCTCGACAGGTTTACCAGATATAATAGTTCCCATGCCATACGGCACTCTCGATAAAATTAAGCTCGATGATGAGTTAACTAGTGAGTTTTGTAAGGTGCATAATGTTGTCGGGATACATGCCTTTGAGTTAGACAAGGATTCAGGTGAATTGACGGCAAGCTGTCGCAACTTCGCACCACTCTTTGGCATTCCGGAAGAGTCCGCAACAGGCAGTGCTAGCGGCGCATTAGCTTGTTATCTAACAAAACATGTTAATGGTAATGGTTCGAGCGATTTTGTGTTCGAGCAGGGCAAAGCGATGGGCTGCACTTCACGTATAACCGCATCAATTGAATCTAATGAACAAGACATTACAAAAGTGTTGGTTGGTGGATATGCGCAATTAATTAAGTTGCAAGAAATCTCGCTATAGCCAACAATTATAGTTTGGATGGAGCGCAAAGGTCGAAGCGCAAATTTCGTAAAAGGGAGTTTTAGTTGAAACTAGTTTATTTAGGCATTGGCTCGGCGCTGATTATCGCTATTGGCGGTCACTTTGCACTTCGAGATGAACCATTAAAGCCCGCTGTTAAAGTCTGGTTAGATAATCCTTTACCAAAACTTGATATGCAGCAAAGTGTATTGCCTGACTTAATGACGATGACGGCAGAGGGCGTGGAAGATCGAGATAAATCGGTGCTTAAATTGGTAAATGATGCAGAAAAAGCACCCATGCTAAGATTCCATATTATCGATTGGCCAAAGATTGATGAACTAGATAACTACGTTGATAAAAAGTGGATTTGCTCGTTAGATGTCGAACGCTGTATGGAGTTTTATCAGACCGTGCATAAAAAATTTAACTATCAGCTAAGGCAGTTACAATATCTGACATTTGACTACCTAGATATGGCTGAAAGAACAAATTTTTACACGCCCATTTCAACTTTTGTCAACATAGAATCTGAACCTTTACGCGTTCTCAATCGGTTAATTGGTTATGAAATTCTATATGATTTCATGGAGGGAAAAGTACAGGATGCTCATTACAAATTAGCCATGCTGGTGAAGCTTGATAGAAAGATTATTACACAAAGTCAATTCATTCTATGGCGAAGGCGAAGTGATGATAATATCCATGAAATCTATTTGCCCCTAATCAAATATCTCGCTGCTCATGAACAACAAGAGTTGCTGAAAGTTAGGGCTTTATTTTTTTCCCTAAATGCAAGTGAGTTACATCAAAATCAGCATTATCGACGCAGCTTTGAGGAACACGTTAAAAACTTGGAGTATTACATCGGTGAACCAGTAAATTCCTCCCCCTTAACAAATTACAGTATTCATTTTATGTACAAACAAAATGAAACACTTAATGGACTTCATCAGGTTTACAGTGACCGGATGGTGCCAACCGGTATAAATAAAAAGGAATATGGTGTTTTTGCAGAAGAAACAAGAGAGTTTTGGCATTCAAAATCAACCGAAAACTATTGGTTAAGTCTATTAAAAAATGTTAGAAACCTTCATGGATTCAGCACGATTAAAAAAGCGGAGTCTGAATATACTGCCAACTTGGGAATGACCATGGATTTGGATGTGAAATACGCATTGTTACGACATCGTATCGATAAATTGATAGCAGAATCGAACGATGAAGAGTTTGACGACACCTTATATGTTCCCCCTTATGACGGTAGCCCTATTTACAGAGTTGAAGACGTTTATTGTTTTAAAATGCAAACTGAAGTTTGTCTCTAGAAAAGAGTTCTAAATAAAAAGTTTGATGAACTCCGACACAAAGCCGAGCGATAAAAGGAGGCTCAATCTTTTTATCGCTTGGTTTTATCATCTTAATTACTTCTCTTTCACCGGCACAGTCACACCACAAACATCCACATAGTTCGGACGCTCGATGAAAAATTCATTGGGGCGGTTCTTGCGAGAGGCGATCAGATCTTTAAAGCTTTGCGAAGCGGTATCCATTTTTAGTAACGGTGTACGCTTATCAGCGGGTAGCTTGCTCGCAAGCGTGATGGTTTTAATGGGATTATCAAATTGACCTGTTTCGGCGTCGGTGATTGGACGGCGCTTCAAGGTGTTGATGTGTTCGATGCCTTGGCGCACTTGACCAAAAACGGTCAGATTCTTGTCGAGATAACGCGGAGCTTGGCCAATGACAATATAAAACTCGGTGCCACCGCTGTGGGGATCGTTGCTACGTGCCATGGCAAAAGCACCGGGACAATGCGTTTGCCAATACTGATTGCTAGCTTTATCTGCACCAACGGCAAAACCATTAATAAAACCAACGCCTTTTGCGTAACCATCGCCTGATGCGAGGTAGGTAACATCAAGCGCTTTACTGGCCTGATGAATTCGCTCGGATTTTATGGTGGCTTGAGCCTTTTTCACTTTGCGCTTTTCTAACATATCACCACCTTGGGCAACAAAGTTTTCGACAAAGCGGTAAAAATTCAATCCTTTATAAAAGTCTTCTTTGGCGAGCTTGCGAAACTGCTCGCTGTGGTTTGGCGCTAAAAGTGGATTAAGCTCAACTATTACACGTCCACTTTCTAATTCGATATATAGCGTGTTATTTGGATCGATTTCTTGCCAGTGGTTTGCTGGTGCTTGTTTCACAATTTCGCCAGGGCTAAGGTTTTTTGCGTTGTCTTTTGCGAATGCTGGTGCTGCTAATAATGCACTGCACAGTAGGCTTGTAGTGAGCATGTGTTTTTTGATTATTGTTTTCATGCGATTCTCTTCTTTTAAT
This sequence comes from Psychrobium sp., assembly GCA_049607155.1. GTDB lineage: Bacteria > Pseudomonadota > Gammaproteobacteria > Enterobacterales > Psychrobiaceae > Psychrobium. Next base: position 121,747 of record JBMYWG010000005.1, on the reverse strand, counting down.
TTTATTAAACTGGTTTTAAATAGTACTTAAATCGTTGTCGATGCTTTGATTAATTGGGTAAAATCAGCCCATAGATTAACTAATCTCGATAATAAATCAATGAGTGATAAACAAAACTCGACTAATGACATCAATGAGTTACTTCGTGCATTAGTCATTCAAAAGAAAGTGGCACAAGCTGGTTTTGATTGGCCTAGCTGGCACGGCGCGTTAGAAAAGGTACGGGAAGAAGTCGATGAAGTAGAGCATGAGTTAGCCAAATGCGAGCATGAGCCGGAGAAGATTAATGAAGAGCTCGGCGATTTGTTATTTGCTGTGATTAATGTGGTTCGTCATCAAAAAGCTTGCCCTAATGAACTGCTTAAAGCGGCCACCGATAAATTTGAAGGTCGTTATAGCGATGTCGAGGCATATATCACTTCAATGGGTTTAACCATGGAAGCGGCTAGTGACGAACAAATGGAAGCGGGCTGGCAATATGCAAAACAACGTGCCAAATTAAAAGCTACTAGTGATTCCGAGCAAAATAAAGCCCACTAAAAAATTTGTGCCTCAAGGGCAGAATTAAATTGTGACGTAATGCTTATTTTGATAGACTACCGTCCCGTCCAGTTAACAACCCCAGCTTGGTTTTTCTTACGTTATTTTTCAAATAAGGTAAGCCTTTGGCGTTGTTAAAATTTCAATTCCATTAATTCAGGTTCAGCATGACAACGAAATATATTTTTGTGACGGGTGGGGTAGTATCTTCGCTTGGTAAAGGCATTGCGGCAGCTTCATTAGCAGCCATTTTAGAAGCACGCGGTCTAAAAGTAACAATGATGAAACTAGACCCTTATATCAATGTTGACCCAGGCACAATGAGCCCAATTCAGCACGGTGAAGTATTCGTGACTGAAGATGGCGCTGAAACTGATTTAGATTTAGGTCACTACGAGCGTTTCATTCGCACCAAGATGACCAAGCGCAACAACTTCACTACCGGCCGTGTATACGAAGAAGTATTACGCAAAGAGCGTCGTGGTGATTACTTAGGCGCGACTATTCAAGTTATTCCTCATATCACTAACGCGATGAAAGATCGCATTATTGCTGGTGCTAAAGGCGCTGACATTGCGATTGTTGAGCTTGGCGGTACTGTGGGTGATATTGAGTCGCAACCGTTTATCGAAGCTATTCGTCAGCTAGGTGTTGAAGTGGGTCGCGATCACGCGATGTTCATGCACTTAACGCTAGTTCCTTACCTTAAAGCGTCTGGTGAAGTTAAGACAAAACCAACACAGCACTCTGTAAAAGAGCTACGCTCTATTGGTGTTCAGCCTGATATTTTGGTTTGTCGTTCTGAAGTACAAATTCCAGCGGGTGAGCGCTCGAAGATTTCTCTATTTACTAATGTAGATGAAAAAGCAGTTATCTCACTGCCTGATATGGACAGTATTTACAAAATCCCTGCACTACTTAAAGCACAAGGCCTAGACGCCTACGTTGCTGAGCGTTTTGGTTTAGAGTGTCCTGAAGCAGATCTAAAAGAATGGGAACAAGTTGTATACGAAGAAGCCAATGCCACTGGCATGGTTAACATCGCAATGGTTGGTAAATACACTCAGCTGCCAGATGCTTACAAATCAGTTAACGAAGCACTAAAACACGCTGGCCTTAAAAATGGCGTGAACGTGAACATTGTTTACGTAGATTCACAAGACATCGAGTCTAAAGGCACTAACATGCTTGACGAAATGGACGGCATTTTAGTGCCTGGTGGTTTCGGTGAGCGCGGCGTTGAGGGTAAAATATTAGCGGCGAAATATGCTCGTGAAAACGACGTACCGTATTTTGGTATTTGTTTAGGTATGCAAGTAGCGCTGATCGAATATGCACGTAACGTGGCTGGTCTTGAAAACGCTCATTCAACAGAATTCGACGCTGCGACTGCACACCCAGTGGTTGGTTTGATTACCGAATGGTTAGATGAAGATGGCAATGTAGAGCAACGTTCAGAAAGCTCTGATCTTGGTGGCACTATGCGCGTAGGCGCACAATTGTCGCATTTAGAAGAAGGCTCGAAAGTTGCCGAGTTATATAACTCAACAACGTGTATGGAGCGTCATCGTCACCGTTATGAAGTGAACAACAATTACGTTGAGCAACTGAAAGGCGCTGGCCTATCATTCACTGGTTTATCGCAAGATAAGAAGCTGGTGGAAATTATTGAGATCAAAGATCACCGCTGGTTCGTCGCAGGTCAGTTCCACCCTGAGTTTACGTCGACACCTCGCGACGGTCATCCGTTGTTTGAAGGTTTCGTTGCTGCGTCTATGCAGCCAAAAACTGACGCCTAAGCAATTTGTAAAAGCCGCCGTTTGAGCGGCTTTTTCTTTGGAATTAAAGCCGGGGAAATGACAATTCTTGAAAGGTGCAAAGTAACTTTTTCAGCTTGTATTTCAACGGATTTTCGCCTCTAATAAAGGCAACAAAAAACACTTTATTTTTATATCTTTAAAGAGAATGGAAAATGTCAAAAATAGTTAAAGTCATTGGTCGTGAAATCATGGATTCACGTGGTAACCCAACTGTTGAAGCTGAGGTTCACCTAGAATCTGGCGCAATGGGTATGTGTTGTGCGCCTTCAGGTGCATCTACAGGTTCACGTGAAGCACTAGAACTTCGCGATGGCGACAAGAGCCGTTACCTAGGTAAAGGCGTACTTAAAGCGGTTGCTGCGGTAAATGGTCCAATTCAAGAAGCGCTACTTGGTTTAGACGCTGCTGATCAAGCTAACCTTGATAAAGTGATGATTGACCTAGACGGCACAGAAAACAAAGCAAACTTTGGTGCTAACGCAATTTTGGCAGTTTCTCTAGCGGCTGCTCGTGCAGCAGCTAGCGACAAACGCATTCCATTATATCAACACATCAGCGAGATCAATGGCACAGCGGGTCAATACTCAATGCCATTACCAATGATGAACATCATCAACGGTGGTGAGCACGCTGACAACAACGTTGATATTCAAGAATTCATGGTTCAGCCAGTTGGTGCATCAACGTTTACCGAAGGCTTGCGTATGGGCGCAGAAGTATTCCACAGCCTTAAGAAAGTACTTTCTGGTAAAGGTTACAACACAGCTGTTGGCGACGAAGGTGGTTTCGCGCCTAATTTAGGTTCAAACGCTGAAGCTCTAGCAGTAATCAAAGAAGCTGTTGCAAACGCTGGTTACGAGCTAGGTAAAGACATCACACTAGCACTTGATTGTGCAGCATCTGAGTTTTACGAAGACGGCAAATACAACCTAAAAGGCGACGACAAAGTATTCGACGCTGACGGTTTTGGCGACTACCTAAAAGACTTAACTGAGCAATACCCAATCGTATCTATCGAAGACGGTTTAGACGAGAGTGACTGGGACGGCTGGGCGAGCTTAACGGCAAAGCTTGGCGATAAAGTTCAACTAGTAGGTGATGATTTATTCGTTACTAATACTAAGATCTTAGCGCGCGGTATCGAAAATAGCATCGGTAACTCTATCTTAATTAAGTACAACCAAATCGGTAGCTTAACTGAGACATTAGAAGCAATTAAAATGGCAAAAGACGCTGGCTTCACGGTAGTTATCTCTCACCGCTCTGGCGAAACTGAAGATGCGTTCATCGCTGATTTAGCCGTTGGTACTGCTGCTGGTCAAATCAAAACAGGTTCACTAAGCCGTAGTGACCGTATTGCTAAATACAACCAGCTTTTACGTATCGAAGAAGCTCTAGGTAGCAACGCACCTTACAACGGTTTATCAGAAGTTAAAGGTCAGTAATTCGCATTTTAAAGCGGTATTTCTGATAGTTAAAAAGGCGCTCATTGAGCGCCTTTTTAATTACAACGTATTACATCGAATTAACCAGAGTTCGGGCTAATTATTCATTGCCAGTTGCTGTTTTAATAACTTATAAGTCTCCTGGCTCTGCGGACTTAAATAGCTTAAATAACGTTTCTCATAGAGTTGTGGTGAGGTATTTTCAATAAGCTTGTTAACTTGAGTAATTATCGACTTACCCATTGATGATTTAGAGCAGCCAACGTAGGCCTTATACATCAATTGGGTATCTTTGATGGGAATATAAAGCAGCTCATCGGCATCCCGTTCAAATTGATTCGAATAATAATGCGTTTCCGCAGCGTAACCTAACACAGCGTCAAATCGTTTGCGTTTGATAAACAAATGCAGCAAATTATGCATTTTAGTGGACCCTGTTAGCGCAAAGACGCGATCAGTATTGCTATATTCATTTAACGTTTCGTCAATTGGTTGACCGTAAGGGCGTCCATTAAGGATTCCAAGCTTAATATCGGTATTCGCTAATAGCTTTTTAAAATCTATCTTGCCGTTTTCTATCGCAGGTAAAAAACGGTTTAACTCGCTGTGTCGAATGTTTAATCCTATCGCAAGCACCTCAAACCAAGGCTCTGAAAAATGCATGAATTTTTCATAGGCTGGTGTTTTAAGCAAAGATGTTGCGCAAACATTGTTCTTATTTTCAATTTCTTTGAGGCCACGAATAAAGTTACCGCGTTGTGTTTGATGTAGGTATTGGGGGAGTTGATGTATTATTTCGCTTTGAAATAGTTGCGCTGTACCCTTATTGGCTTTGACACCTTGAAAAATATAATAGGGTGGAGCATCGAATTCGAACCAAGAAACTATGGAGGCCTGACCGTTGTCCTGAGTTGCTTGACTTGCCGGGCTGGTGGCGATTAGTAGGCTAATCGCTAACGTTTTCATAAAATTCATTTTAGTGACTTAATTAAATATACGACTTATTCCTTGTCCATAATATGAACTTATTTGTGACTATGATCAAACTAAATCCCTATCACAAATCAACTTTTTAATTGTTAAGTCTTATTTATTGCTCGCGTAAATCGCGAGAATTGGGAAGTTGTTTTCACCAAAATTAAGTGTCATCGATTGAGTTTCGTCGCCGGAAAAATTGAGCTTGTATTCCAGGGAGGAGCGACGGCTACCATCGGCAAATAACGCCATCAGGTGTTCTTGTTCAAAACTACGACTGCCAGAAGCTGTGTTATGCAGTGTGACTACCGCCCAACGTTCACCTTCTTCATTACTCATCAAGACGTAATTGACCACGTTAAAATCACTGGCTTTGGGTTTGATATCGTTATCATTTGGAAATGACAGTTGCAGGTTATTAGTCACTGCTCGGTCGATAGTTAATGCGGTTTCTTGAGCGGTAACTGATGCTGTCATTAGTAATAGTGACGGTAAGATAAGAGATTTCATGTAATTCCTTTTTAACGATGTCAGCCGAGATAGTTCGGCTGACAGAGAGAGTACTTATTCGTAGCTTAGTGGGTCCTGAACGTCATTCTTTTCAAAGGCTTCTAGACGCTCTTCACAAGAGCCACATTTACCACAGGCTTTTTCACGGCCGTTGTAACAGGTCCAAGTTTCGCCGTAGTCCAGCCCCATACGCAATCCGTCAGTCAATATGCCGATTTTATCGACGTCAATATACGGCGATACGATATCGACTGGATCGTAGTTGGCGATTTGCGAGACATCATTCATCTTTTCAACAAACTCTGGGCGGCAATCAGGGTATATGGCATGATCACCGCTGTGGGCGCCGTAGTACACTGCGCGCGCATCAAGAGAAACAGCGTAGGCTATCGCCATAGACAACAGCACCATGTTGCGATTTGGCACTACAGTCGATTTCATGCTTTCTTCTTCGTAATGACCTTCAGGGATTTCGATGTCATTACTGGTGAGGGAACTACCCGCCATCAACTGGTTAATTGCTGAAATATCAACAATTTTGTGAGATACATTAAGTTTTTCACATACCGCTGCGGCGTATTCAATTTCTTTGCTGTGACGCTGACCGTAGTTAAACGTCAGTGGGTACACGTCTTTGCCTTCTTCCATCGCTTTGTGCAGTACGGTGTAAGAGTCCATACCACCAGAATAGATAACGACGACTTTTTCTTTCATTGTTGCTTGTCCGTTGGGGTTATACGTATAATACGCGCCCAGTATACCAACCTTGAAGTAAATAAAAATGAGCCAGCTGCCACTTAATGAAATTTTTGAGTCAATTCAGGGTGAAGGATCCTTCACTGGCGCGCCATCTATTTTTGTAAGACTGCAAGGATGTCCTGTCGGGTGTGCATGGTGCGATACCAAGCACAGCTGGTATCTAGACGAAAAGCATCAAACAACGTTCAATGAGGTTGTCGCCAAAGGCGGTGACGGTGAAAGTTGGTGTAACACAACCGTTGAAGAAATGATTGAGCATTTACTCGGTTATAAAGCTCGTCATGTGGTGATTAGCGGTGGTGAGCCGTGTTTATATGATCTACGTGAGTTTTGCTCTGCGTTAGAAGCTAACGGTTTTACAGTGCAGCTTGAAACATCAGGTACCTTTGAAGTGAAGGTTAGTGACAACACCCATGTTACTGTATCGCCTAAAGTCGCTATGAAAGGCGGTTATGACATTTTAGATAGCGCCCTTGTTCGCGCGAACGAAATTAAGCACCCAGTGGCCATGACTCGTCATATTGAAGAGCTAGATGCATTGCTGGCGCGAATAACACCAGAGCAAGTTGCTGCAAAGAAGATTTATCTACAGCCAATTAGCCAACAAAAAAGAGCCACGCAATTGGCTATTGATACCTGTATCGAACGCAACTGGTGGCTCTCTATTCAAACCCATAAGTATTTAGCTATTCAGTAATTTCATGCCATTGGCCCGTTTGCCAAAAATGCTCGATCTGTTTTAGATATGGCGTTACATCAATGCCATTATCTATGCGCCACTGCTCGTTGTAATAGGTATTGGTATAGCGGTTTCCATCATCACAAATGAGTGTCACAATCGCGCCGCTTTGGCGCTCTTCGATCATTTGGCGCATTAACGTAATCACGCCATAGAAGTTAGTGCCAGTTGAGCCGCCGCAGCGTCTGCCAAGGAGTTTTTCTAAAAACAGCATACTTGCGATAGAAGCTGCATCAGGCACTTTTTGCATTGAATCGATAATGTCGGGAATAAATGACAGCTCGACACAAGGGCGACCAATACCTTCGATGCGTGAGCCTTTAGTACTTTTTAGTTGTTCGTCACGTCGATGGTAGTAGTCGTAAAATACTGAATTTTCAGGATCGACAACATGAAGTTGAGTATTTAGTTGATTGTAACGTATGTAGCGACCAATGGTGGCACTGGTGCCGCCCGTACCACCGCCAACAACAACGTGGGCGGGCTCTGGGTAGGGCTCTTTGGCTAGTTGGTTAAATACACTTTCGGCAATGTTGTTGTTACCACGCCAGTCTGTTGCGCGCTCAGCGTATTTAAATTGATCCATAAAGTGACCATTGGTTTCTTTGGCCAATGCAATTGACGCATCGTGAATTTTTCCAGGATCATCGATTAAGTGACACTGGCCACCGTAAAACTCAATGAGTTTGATTTTTTCACAAGAGGTGGAGCGGGGCATTACCGCGATAAAAGGCAAACCAAGCAGCCTTGCGAAATAAGCTTCTGATACGGCAGTGCTGCCTGAAGATGCTTCAACAATGGTCGTGTGCTCTTTAATCCAGCCGTTACAAAGCCCGTAAAGAAATAACGAGCGTGCAAGTCTGTGCTTTAAACTACCTGTCGGGTGCGTTGATTCGTCTTTGAGATAAAGGGAAATCGTTGGAAATTGGGGCATTGGCACTTGCAGTAGATGTGTGTCGGCACTGCGTTGAAAGTCTGCTTCAATCTTGGCGATCGCTTGGTTGACCCAATGTCTAGGCATGATGTTATCTCCATGATTTTCATCAAGTAATGATGAATATGATTCGGCTACTTCTTAATGAGGGCGTCGTACTCATGACGCAACTTGTCATAACGCTTTTGGTGAGATTTTGACAGTTTCATTCCGCCAAGCACGCGGAAAGACTCTTTACACTCTGCAGCAAGCAGTTTGACGTACTTGCGTTTCTCTTGCATTAACTTGATTTGCGACTGCGCCACATTAAGCACCGCGCCTGAGTTAACTGGTGACAATTTTAGCGCTTGTTTAAACAATTGTAGTGCTTCTAAATCGTCATTAGCGCTATATGCTTCGATACCTTGGCGAGTGATTTTGCTAAACTCAGCTTTTACCATGGTAACGCTATCATCGTTTAATCGAGCATTGAGCTCTGCCGCGATGTCGCTATTTTCGTCTAGCTGCTTGGCAAATTCCGAAGCCAATTCAAAATCGTGAAGGTTAATCAGCGTGATACAAGCGTCCGGCGCTAGTTCATCAGGTAAGTCCCATTCATCGTCCTCACCACAAAACTGATAAATCGCCTCCATCAAGGTCTTCTTTGATGCAAGGCTTTCACCTTTTGCCGATTGGAGCTGGGCTTGAACCACGCCTTCGAGTGCACTGAAAGCGAAATTTAAGTTTCTTCCTTCTTCCGCTTTAGCGCGATGGAGTGTCGAAGATAACTCATTTTGCAGTTTGAAGACTTCTTTTTGTTCTTCACTGTTTGCGACATTGTCGATAATGGCGCGTGTGTAATTAAATAAATGATTGGTGCCGGCATGGACGGAGCGGCGCGACAAATTTAGCAAATGACCATAGCTGTCTTTCATTAACGAGTAATCGTCATTGGCTTGTGCTACCTCAACCATAAATTGATGGCGCTTCATCGAGTAAGGCGATAGTTCCACGCTACGTTCAAGCGTTGTGCGTGCTGCTTCGTTGTGTTGGTTGGCCAATTGCACCTTAGCCAATAAATCAATAGCCTCAACGTTAGTCGATTGCGCTTTAATTAACTTCTTGAGAATAGTTTCAGCTTCTTCTAGTTCACCTAATCCCAACTTAGCACGAGCGAGATTGAGATTAGCCCACGGCAGATCTCGTTCTTTTAATAGTGGTTCCAGATACTTGATTGCATCCTCATGCTGGCCGACATCACACATAAAGCCAGTCATCATCTGCAGAACAACAGCGCTGTAACGACTTTTTTCCTTTATAAGATTTTGGCAGGCGAGTATTGCGCGGTGAAGATCGTGTTTATCTAGACATTGATAAACAGATGACAACGCTTGGCGTTTGTTCCACGCTTTTTGTAATCGGCTATCTAACAGACGCTGGGAAAAGGGTTTAATGATGTAATCATCTGGCGCCATTTCCATGGTACCTAATACAACTGCGCGATCGGTTTCCGCAGAGACAATAACAAAAAGTGCTGTCGGTTTAATTAAACGCAGGGTTCTTAACTCTTCTAATAACTGAGTACCGTTTTTATTGCCAAGGTTATATTCAACCATTAGCAGTTGATAATCTTTAGCACGACACGAACGCAAAGCGGCTTCGCCACTTTCTGCGAAATCGACATTTTTTACGCCGAAATTGGTCAAAATCCCTTTCATCATAATTTGGAAGGGGCGCTGGGGATCGACTAAAAGTACTTTTAACTTATTGTAAGGTATTTTTTGTAACGTCGACAAAGACTTATCCTATAACTTTAAGCATTATTGTTATTTTCTCTATCATATAAGAAGTGATAGGTAAAAATAAAGACTTGAATGATAAAACAATAGGACTTCAAACGGTTTTATATTGTGAAAAAAGATTTATTAATTGTTTGGATATTTAGATATATAAAGAAGAGGCTTGATGGTGGAGGGAGGTGGATTCGAACCACCGAAGGCGGAGCCGGCAGATTTACAGTCTGCTCCCTTTGGCCACTCGGGAACCCCTCCAATCAAGTGGTGCGAATAATAGAGATTTTATTGCCGGAGGTAAAGGGATTTTTTCAAAAAAATCGCTAAAGTTTTCATATTTTTAGCCGATAGCATACATAGTGTTCAAAGTGGTGAAATTAAATGCAGATCGGCGATTTACTTATTGGTGAATTACAACTTGGTCAACGCCTCAACGAGTGTGTGCAGCAGGGCAATAAAAGCGAATTTGCTTTATTGCTTTCTATGTTGTCACAAGATGTTCGCGATCAAGACCAATTTGCGTTAGAGCAAACAGCGTGTGAAAAGAATACAAATTCGCTTGCTGAGCAATTCGAAATGCCGACGCCACAGACGCTAAAAACCAGAGCAATTGCCGATCAACATTATTCTATCACTTTGGCAGATATTTCGCGCGAGCAAGGATTAACCGCCGGACGTTTACAGCACTGCTTGAAGCCTGACGCATTGAGTTTTGATTTAGATCGTATTGAAGGTTTTAGTGATGAAATCGTTGATAATCTTTCACCGACTGTTGCCGCAAGACTGGAAGGTAGAACTATTAGTGCACCTAAGCCTCAAGTTGACATTAATAAAGCGATAGCCGCGCAACAAAGCTATGATGCACAATTGTTTGTCGCTTAGTAATCCTTTCTTAACGCGCCTTTAGCTCCCACAACACTTTTTAAACTTCTTTCCACTATTACAAATACATTTATCGTTGCGAGACGGTATTTTAATTGCGCTATCAGGATAGGTGGCATCTAGATAGTACCAACACTTGTCTACTGTATTTGCTACTCGTTTCGCGAGTTCATTATCGATGGTGCTTGTTTCAAATCGCGATACTTCATGATGATGTTGCAGTGCATTGTCTTGTTTATACCACGCGACAAATTCGACTATGTTATTTTCGACTTGGTTATCTTGGGCATGCTCAATAATTTGCAGCCCTAACCAATCACATTGCTGATTCCAATCTTTGATACCTGCTAGCGATACAGTATGACGGGTTTGTGGGCTATGAGTTGCATAAATATAATCACAATCATTTATGACAAAGGCGCAATAACGGCTCCGCATCAATTGTTCTGCAGTATTAGGCAGGCGATGACCTTGGTGAAATGGCTGACAGCAATCTGAGTATGGTCGACTACTGCCACATGGGCATTGCAAAGAATTCATTGCTATGTGAATTATCGCTGAGCGACGTAATTTTCAATAGGGTAGTACTCATCAAAGTGCAGGCCTTCGACCTTTTTCGCTTTGATGTAGTTTTTGATCTTCGATTTTGAATTGGCTTCCGACCAGATGCCCCAAGTGCCGTCTTCTTGTTTACTAAAGGTAATAGTGAACTTGCCGGCGTGTTGCTTTGGCGGTTGTTTACTCTCTTGCGGTGGAATAACAGTTACCACGTAATAGCCGACATCATGGATGGTTTTAGTATCGACAATGCGATCGGTAACGCGAAATTGTAAGTCTAACGATGAGTTATGTTTTTTAACGCGAGAGAAGTATTTGCCGTAAAGCTTATTGAGACTCTCATGACCGCTGATGATAGGCGCTGAGCCACCCGTTGAAATGTAAATGCCGTTCGGGGCATAAACATTAGTCATCTTTTGTGGATCAAGCGAGGTATAAGCTTGAGTCAATGATTGATAGCATTCGTTAACGTTGTCTTTCTTTGTTTGAGTTTCTGGTGCGTCAGATTGCGCATAGCCGTGACAGGCCATAAGAAATAAACAACTTGAGAAAATTAATCGACGAAGCATAACTATTTACTTTACTTGAGAAAACACTGACTATTTTGCGGCAAGGCTATGTCAATTAACAGCGAACTTTTGCCACAAAATGTTTCAGCGCGCATCATACATCAAATGGCTGTTTAAATATAAAGATAAATCAATAAGAAGTGACAAATTGCAGCCAATAGTACAAAAATGTGCCAAATGGCGTGATTATATGGAATCTTGTGGTTGAGATAGAAGTAGACGCCGGAAGAATAGATCAGGCCGCCGCCTGCCAACAGGGCTAACGCCATTATTGGCAGCGCTTGAATGAGTTCATAAATCACAAACAACGACAGCCAGCCCATCACTAAATAAGTCATCACAGAGAATTTTTTGTATTGACTGCCAAATTTGAGCTTTATGCCAATACCAATAAGAGCACATAACCATACTAAACCAAGCACACCATAACCTAGGCTGCTAGGCACTTTGTGGATCACCAGTGGGGTGTACGTGCCTGCGATGAGCAAATAAATCGCGCAGTGATCAAAAAGTTTATAAGCCTGCTTTTTCACGGGATCTGTCGTGGCGTGATAAAGCGTCGATGCCAGCATTAAAACCGTAAGACTCAAGCTGTAGATGCCTGTTGTGACTAATTGAGAGAGTTGTTTATGCTCGAAATAGCCAATAATAAAAGCTATGGTTGCACAGCCGCCGAACAGGGCGCCAATGCCGTGGGTCAGCGTATTAAGACGTTCTTCAGCCTGACTGTAAGGCAATGTAGAAGCTGGTTGTTGAGTCGTAGATTGAGACATGAATTTATTTAAGCGAACAGGTGTACGCTCAATACTATCTCAATCTACTGTATCAACACAAGCTACATTTTAGGGGTGAATAATGAATGATATAACTTACCGGCAAATTCATCTGTCATGCCGGATATGTAGTCACAGATAATACGCATTTGCACATCATCTTTTTTATCTTGCGCTAAGCGCCAGCGCTCCTTGGTGTTTTCAGGTAATAAACGGTAGGGATCTGAAGCAAAGGCTTCAAACAATTCCATAACGATTTGTTGTCCCTTATATTCCATCGCTTGAAACTCTGGCTTGCGAATGACGCGTTTAAAGACAAATCCTTTAAGAATCTCCAACAGCTGTGAGTATTCACTATTTAGTTTGGCGTTATAAGCTAAGAGTGGTTCATCAAACGCTGGGTTGTGTTCAATTTTAATCGCGGTAACAAAGCTGTTAACCATTTCGCCGATAGCATCTTTACGCAAATAGGCTTCATCGCTAAATAAGAATAAGGTTAGCTGATCGATGTCGAAGTTAAGGGCGGTGGGGTTTAACGATTTTACTGGCGTAACTACATCGCGCATCCACAAATTGTAGTTAACGGTGCCCATCACGATAGCATCTTCTAAGTCATGAACTGAGTAAGCGATGTCATCGGCAAGCTCCATTACCGAACAATCAAATGACTTGTGCAAGCTGCGCTTGTGGACACTAGTGATGCCGTTATTTTCGGTGTGTTTAGCCATGCGAATAAGCGATTTATCATTGTCCGTTAATGGCTCTAATACCCAGTCAAGTGCACTAGAATCAACATCAAATATCGCCTTTGGCGGCAACCAATTATGCGCCTTGAGTTGTCTAAAACTATCGGTTGGTTTATCTGGGTATTCACCAACCACTTCACTAAAGGTCACTGGATATTTTAAGGTGCCAAGCAAACTGCGGCGTGACAAGTTCATGCCGAAGTCTTTGGTATAAGGCTCTAAACGGGTCAAAATACGAAAGGTTTGACCATTGCCCTCAAAGCCACCGTGATCGCGCATCATATAATTAAGGGCAATCTCACCGCCGTGTCCGAACGTTGGATGGCCGATATCATGAGCAAGACCAAGCGTTTCAATAAGCGTTTCGTCAAACTCAAAGTGGCTAAAATCAGGGTATTGGTTTTTGAGTTGGCTAATGATTCCCGAGCCAATTTGTGCAACTTCAAGTGAATGTGTTAATCGCGTACGATAAAAATCACTTTGGCCAATGCCAACGACCTGTGTTTTAGCTTGCAAGCGACGAAAAGCAGCACTGTGAAACAAACGGGCGCGATCTCGCTGGTGGAGCGAGCGATGATCTGGTGGTCTGGCAATATGACTTGGGCCTTTACGGGTTAACCACAACGCGGGATCGTGTTTGTTCATCGCTTAATCCTTTTTATTGACGATAACTTTCTAAGAAATTACCAAAACGCTGCATTGCGGCGGTGAGATCTTGTACATAGGGCAGGGTCACGATGCGAATATGATCAGGCTCTGGCCAGTTAAACGCTGTGCCGTGAACTAACAAGATTTTTTCTTTTCGCAACAAATCAAATACCAATTGTTGATCGTCTTGTAAATTAAACTTCTTAACATCGAGTTTCGGGAACATATACATAGCGCCTTTGGGCTTAACACAGCTCACGCCGTCGATATTGTTAAGGATTTCGTAACAAGCATTGCGCTGCTCTAACAAACGACCGCCTGGCAAGATAAGCTCGTTTACACTTTGATAGCCACCAAGCGCCGTTTGAATGGCGTGTTGACAGGGCACATTGGCACATAAGCGCATCGACGCTAGCATGTTTAGACCAGTGATATAACCAGCTGCTAGCTCTTTGTTGCCGGAAATTACCATCCAGCCAGCGCGAAAACCAGCAATGCGATAGGCTTTTGATAAACCGTTAAAAGTGACTATGACTAAGTCTTGTGCCAATGACGCAGTGTGAATGTGCTGCGCTTCATCAAATAGAATTTTGTCGTAGATTTCGTCGGAAAAGACCATCAGGTTATTTTCACGCGCCACTTGCAACATCGCTAAGATGATTTCTTTTGAATAAACCGCACCTGTCGGGTTGTTCGGGTTGATAAGCACTATGGCTTTGGTATTTTTGTTAACCTTAGCGCGAATATCGTCGATATCAGGAAACCAGTTGGCTTCTTCATCACAACGATAGTGCACCGCTTTACCACCCGCCAAGTTCACCGACGCCGTCCACAGTGGATAATCAGGCGCAGGGACTAGTACTTCATCGCCATTGTTTAGTAGCGCCATCGTGGCCATTTGAATCAGTTCAGAGACGCCGTTACCAATGTAAATGTCTTCAACATCGATGTTGGAAATGATTTCTTGATAATGATGGAATACCGCTTTTCGCGCTGAGAACAATCCTTTTGAATCACAATACCCTTGCGCTTGTGGCAGGTTGTGAATGACATCGCGAACGATTTCATCAGGCGCTTCAAAACCAAATGGGGCAGGGTTACCGATGTTGAGCTTTAAGATCCGGTGACCATCTTCTTCGAGGCGTTGTGCTTCATCGTGCACTGGCCCGCGAATGTCATAACAGACATTGTGTAGTTTATTTGATTTTTGAAACACGACTTTATTTCCATTATCTATAGAGAGCTTTGAGCCACAACATAACCTATTGCTGGCATACAAAAAAGTGTAATAGGACTAATGGATAAAAAAAACCTCGCTAGGCGAGGTTTTTAGTGTATTTCGAACTAATTTAGCGCGTTTGCGCTGAAGCGATCTGTGACCTAGGCAAGCTCTGCTAAACACATTTCTTCTTGGATTTGGGCAACCCAAGCAGTAACGCGTTCTTCAGTTAATTCTGGTTGGCGATCTTCGTCGATACCTAAACCAACGAACTGACCGTCTTCAGTTAGTGCTTGAGATGCTTCAAACTCGTAACCGTCAGTCGATGTGTGACCAACGATGATTGCACCGCGTGGTTCGATAATGTCTTTTAACGTACCCATGGCGTCTAGGAAGTACTCAGCGTAGTCTTCTTGGTCGCCACAACCAAAGATAGCAACTAACTTATCGTTGAAATCAATGTTTTCTAGTTCAGGGAAGAAATCGTCCCAGTCACATTGTGCTTCACCGTAGTACCAAGTTGGGATGCCTAATAGCAGTAAATCAAATGCAGCAATTTGCTCTGGAGTTGATTTTGCGATGTCGTGAACTTCAACTAAGTTTTTACCTAGTTGTTTTTGGATCATTTTAGCAACCGCTTCAGTATTACCGGTGTCGCTACCAAAAAACATGCCTACACTAGCCATAACGTTTCCTATGTATTTTCTAATTCGTTGGTTGTTAATGCCATTTTATCATCCAGCGATGACAAATTGTTGATTTGTGTCATTAACATTGATTCTATTAATTGACCGCGACTCACATTGTGAGAGAGGGCCAATGCGTTTAATGTGTCGAACAATTGCTCATCGACTTTTAGCTCAACACGCTTGAGTCCTTTAGCCTTATCGCGTTTGATCTGGTTGCGCTTGTTAACCAGCAATTGATCTTTGCGAGATAAGGGATTGGTTTTAGGACGTCCACGACTTTTTTCGTTAGCAAAAAGATCAATGGTTGTTCTATCGTTAGATGCTTTTGCCATAACTTAATTATTATTTCTTACTACAAACAGCTAGTTACTAGTCGCTCACTAAAGACTAAACTAACCTAGGCCCTGAGTATTCCAAAACGCTTGAATAATACCCTTGGCAATAAAACCGAGACAGCCGAAGGTCAGAACGCCCCAAACAACAAGTTTTCCAGCGAAAGGAACTTCTCCTTTCTTTAGAACATCGTGAATTGCCATACCAATTAGGAAGAAGATTAGGGCAAACATGAGGTTTAAGCCGAGGGCTTCAAATTGTTGATATTGTTGAGGTGTCATCGCTTGTCTAACTTGACCATGAAAATAGTGACGCGCAATATAGCACAATCATTTTGTCACTGCTATGGCTTACATCACTATATTTGAAGACTTTTAATACTCTTGTTTAAACGCTATTAACGTCACTGTTTTTAGCAATAAAGTCACTGACGATTTTGTTAAAACTCGCTGGTTTTTCGGCGTGTAACCAATGGCCTGTGCCTTGAATAATTTTCGCTTGCGCGGTTGGGAAATACTGCATAATCGCTGGGCGGTGATCACTGGTAATGTAATCTGAATTTTCACCTTTAATAAATAAGGTGGCGCCATTAAAGCACGCTTCACCGCTGTCGTCGGATAAGCCACCAATAATACGCTCATAATTATTGGCTAAATTATCGATGTTACAACGCCAGAAAAATCCCTCATCTCCTTTGGCAAGATTTTTAAGTAAGAATTGCGCTGTGCCTGCGTCGATGCCGTGATCCGTTACAACTTTCGTTGCTTGTGCTCTATTGGTTAAAGAGGCTAGGTCGATGGCATTAAGGGCATCAAAAATATGAGTGTGGCGATGTGTGTAAGTCACTGGTGCAATATCAGCGACAACCAATGATTTGATGAGATGCGGATAATCTAATGCCAATTGCATAGAAACCTTTCCACCCATTGAGTGGCCGACAAAATGACAAGGCGCGATATTGAGTGATTCAATGTGCGCTGCAATCATAGTTGCCAATGCTGGGTAGTCGAATGATGCAACATGGCTAGAGAGCCCGTGGTTAGGTAAATCGAGACTGATTACTTCATAGTCTTCGCTGAGGTGGCGAGCCAAGCGACCTAAATTATCAAGGTTACCAAATAAGCCGTGGATCAATACAACAGCTTCGCCTTCACCAATACGTTTATCGTTAATTGTCATTGTTAAACATCGTCAAAAAATATTTGGCGCTATTTTGACGTTGCAGGTTTGCAAAAGCAAATTTAACTACTTTATATCTTGATTTAAACGATCGTTTGATTTTATATGCCTTACGACAGGCGAAAATATCGCTGATTTAAACGACAAACGTTGAATTAGTTCAATATTTTACGCCTAAAATATGGACTAAAGTCTTAGTCTTGTTACCATAGTTAAAACAGCCGAAATAATTGCAGTAATTTGCATTGTTTTGAGTGATAAAAAATTACAATAATAAGGTTTACACCATTATGCCAACCGCCAAAAAATCCCCGCTTTATATTCCATATTCGGGACATGCTCTACTTGATACTTCATTGCTAAATAAAGGCAGTGCGTTTAGTGAAAAAGAGCGTGAAGCATTCAATTTAAGTGGATTACTGCCACCACTCATTGAAACTATCGAAGAGCAAGTTGAGCGTGCCTACGGTCAATTTAGTTCATTTAACGACAGTCTTGATAAGCACGTTTACTTGCGCCGCATTCAGGACATGAACGAAACACTTTACTACGCACTGATTCAAGAGCATCTAGAAGAAATGATGCCAATTATCTACACGCCGACAGTTGGTGAAGCTTGTGAAAAGTTTTCAGATATTTATCGTTGTGCGCGTGGCTTATTTATTTCTTACGATCAACGCCACGACATGGATGATATTCTGCGCAATGCTATCAAGCCGAACGTAAAAGTTATCGTAGTTACTGACGGTGAGCGTATTTTGGGTCTTGGCGACCAAGGTATGGGCGGCATGGGTATTCCAATTGGTAAGTTATCGCTCTACACCGCCTGTGGTGGTATTAGCCCTGCTTATACATTGCCAGTAATGCTGGATGTTGGTACTAACAACCAATCACTAATCGACAATCCAATGTACATGGGGGTTAAAAAGCCGCGTATCAATGATGAAGAATACTTCGAATTTGTTGATATGTTTATTCAAGCGGTTAAACGTCGCTGGCCAAAAGTATTACTGCAATTTGAAGATTTTGCGCAGCCAAAAGCCATGCCATTACTTGAGCGTTACCGCGATGAGCTTTGTTGTTTTAACGATGATATTCAAGGTACTGCAGCGGTTACTGTTGGTTCGCTCCTCGCCGCGTGTAAAGCAAAAGGTGAGAAGCTATCACAGCAAACAGTGAGTTTCTTAGGCGCGGGCTCGGCGGGTTGTGGTATTGCAGAAGCTATTATTATGCAAATGGTAGCAGAAGGCATTAGCGATGAAGAAGCCCGTAAAAGGGTATTAATGGTGGATCGCTTCGGCCTTGTTACTCAAGGCATGGCTGATCTACGTGATTTCCAAGAGCGTTTAGCGGTTAACCCAGCTATGACTAACGATTGGCAAATCGCTGGTGATTACCCAAGCTTACTCGAAGTGATGCAACATGCTAAACCGACGATTCTAATTGGTGTATCTGGCCAACCGGGCTTATTTACTCATGCGGTAATTAAAACAATGGCTGAGCACTGTCAGCGCCCGATTATTTTCCCGTTGAGTAATCCATCAAAGCAAGTTGAAGCGACGCCGATGCAAGTGATTGAATGGACTGATGGTAAGGCCATTGTTGCCACTGGTAGTCCGTTTGCACCATTTGAATACAATGGTGAGACTTATGAAATTCCGCAGTGTAACAATAGCTATATTTTCCCTGGCTTAGGTCTTGGCGTTATCGCCTGTGGTGCAAAACGCGTAACGGATGAAATGCTAATGGCAACTAGTCTGTGTTTAGCCAAGGTATCACCGATGGTGCAATCAGGTGAGGGCAGTTTATTACCGCCACTAACAGAAATTGCCAATATCAGTAAACAGATGGCATTTGATGTGGCTAAAGTCGCTATTGAGCAAGGCCATGCATTAGCTATCGATGACGATATGTTGCGCGCTAAAATCGAGAAGAACTTCTGGATGCCGCAATATCGCGATTATCGCCGCGTGTCAAAATAGCCCCAAATAAGCAATTTTCAAAAGTAATGGAGCTTTGTCGCTCGTTATGTATAATCGCAGGACAATTATAAAAATCATCCTGCGATTTTGAAGAAATTATTTTGATTTATAAGGGGTTAAAATGAAATCCATCGAGGTAGAAAACGACCTATACCGTTACATTGCAAGCCAAACAGAGTCTATTGGCGAAGATGCGTCTAGCATTCTCCGTCGCTTACTCGGTTTACCAGCGGTAGGCGAGATTGTCGTAGATGGCCCATTAAAAGATCCTGCACAGGTAAAAGCAGCCGCTAAAGTGACGGCAAGTGTACCTGAGCAAAGTGAGCCTGCGAAATCAGTGGAAGCTAGTAGCATCTCTGGTGATTTTTCTTCACTATTAGCGTTAAGCGACATCAGTGATCACAAGGCAGCAGTAGGCCGTTTTCTGTTTCTACTTGAGCAAAGCTATCACGTGATGCCTTCAAGCTTCGATGCAGTGCTATCAATTAGTGGTCGTGATCGTGTTTATTTTGCCAAAGATGAAGCGACTTTATTGGCCTCAAACGCCAGCACTAAACCAAAGCAAATTGGTCAAACACCGTATTGGGTAATTACCAATTCAAATACCGGCAAGAAACGCTCTATGTTAACGCAAGCCTTAGTGGTTATGGGATGTGATAAGGCAATGGCAAAACAGATTGCTGAGCAAATTTAACAATTCCTAAATTCCTAAATTCATAAAATGAAAATGCCGCTCATTTCAATGAGCGGCATTTTTTTGTGTCGAGTTTATGCTGGCATAAAAAAAGAGCTTCCACGAGCTCTTTTTCTATTAATAGATTAGTTATCTGTAATCTATATTAGCTTTCGCCGTCTTCGTCGATTGGCACACCGTATAGATATAAGCTGTGATTAGTTAGCTTGATGCCGTGCTCTTTTGCAATATCACGTTGACGTTGTTCAATAACTTCGTCATGGAACTCAATAACACGACCTGACGTTAAACAAACTAGGTGATCGTGATGTTCCTTAGTGCTTAATTCAAAGACAGATTTGCCACTGTCGAAGTGATGTCGAGTGACAATACCCGCATCGTCAAATTGGTTTAATACACGGTAAACAGTCGCTAAACCAATTTCTTCACCTTGCTCTAGCAAAATTTTGTAGAGATCTTCCGCACTGATGTGTTGATTAGCAGGCAATTGCAGGATTTCTAAAATTTTAATACGCGGAAGGGTAACTTTTAGACCCGCTTTTTTTAATGCTAAATTTTCGTCAGCCATTGTTGTCTCTTTTCAAAAGTTGAATTGAAATTAATAATAACAGTGTAAATCTAAGATTTCATTATAAAAGATCCTCACTGTTAAAATATTTATAGCAAATGGTTAAATTTTTTACCACATTCGCCGATAAAACTGACAAGCATAAATGTATTGAGAGAGATAGTAATGATTGCTCATGGCAATGTGGAATTTGAATGGGTTGGAAACATTTTAATTTATAAATTGCAGGGAGCGTTTAATGAGCAGGGATTGATGTTCTTAATCAAGGAGCGTCAAGAGCAGCTTGAAAGTAAAGGTTTTCTAAATTGGCTTCGCGTGGTGTATTTGTACGATGATGCATCGATGTCGCAAGACCTTTTTAAAAAGTCGATAGAACTTGAAAAACAATCGACGAGTGAAGGGTGTAGCGAGACGCTTTATGTGGTGCCAAACGATAGTTTGAGGCGTTATCGTCAGCACCATGAAAAAATTATCGGCTCGTCAAGTACGTATTGTGATTCGATTGAAGCTGCTGTGGCGCAGCTAAAGAAACACACTAAGTTTATTTCAGATTAGTAAGTACCGTATAAATGCCGTCGCATAATGTTTCTAGCTCATCGTCAGAGATAATGTATTGCGGCATGATATACACTAATTTGCCAAATGGTCGAACCCAAATGCCTTGCTCAACGAACGCGGCTTGAATTGTTGCCATATCCACGGGATCAACTAATTCGATTACGCCAATTGCGCCTAGTACGCGGACGTCTTGAACATGAGGGAGTTGCTCAAATTTGGCAAAGTGGTGTTTTAATTGCGATTCAATGTGCGGCACCTGAGTCTGCCAATCACCTTCTTGCAACAACGTTAAACTTTCAGTGGCGACTGCGCAAGCCAGTGGGTTTCCCATGAATGTGGGACCGTGCATGAATACACCTGCTTTGGTTTTACAAATCATTTCCCCAATAGCGGCCGTAGTTATAGTCGCTGCGAGGCTCATGTAACCACCAGTGAGCGCTTTACCCAAGCACAAAATATCTGGCACTATTTCACTATGCTCATACGCAAATAACTTTCCAGTGCGCCCAAAGCCAGTGGCAATTTCGTCACAAATTAACAGTACATCATATTCATCACATAAGTTACGCACCGCTTTAAGATAGTTGGGATGATACATCCGCATGCCGCCAGCGCCTTGTACTATTGGCTCTAAAATAATTGCCGCAGCGTGCTGATGATGTTCTTCGAAAAGGGCTTTAAGCGGAGTTATATCACTGTCGCACCACTGATCGTCAAAGCCAATTTGTGGCGCCGTTGCAAAGCGCTGTTTTGCAAGCACTCCCGTAAACAAATCATGCATCCCATTGACAGGATCGCACACCGACATCGCCGCGAAGGTATCGCCGTGATAGCCATGCTCAATAGTAAGCATTTGTGATTTCTCAGGTTGGCCTTTGGCCACCCAATATTGAATCGCCATTTTTAACGCGACTTCAACAGCAACAGAGCCAGAATCAGAAATAAAAACGCGATCGAGTGGCTTAGCTGTCATTTCAACTAATTTACGACACATGTTCACCGCACTTGGATGAGTAATGCCACCAAACATCACATGTGACATCTTGTCGATTTGATTTTTAGCAGCATCGTTAAGGCGAGGGTGGTTATAGCCGTGAATTGTTGACCACCAACTGCTCATACCATCGATAAGTCTGCGGCCATCGTCAAGTACCAATTCAACGCCATGCGCTTCAACTACACCAATACAGGGAAGCGGCGCTATTAGTGACGTATAGGGATGCCAGATGTGTTCTTTGTCAAAACTAAAATCAGATGGGGTCATACTAATACTCAAATAAAGATTGTGTAAAATATCGCCAGATGTAAATCTGTAGAATTATGTTTGGTTGACAGGTTAGCGCAATAACGTATCCTAGCCAAATAATTTAATAGCAATAATAGAGTTAGCAATGAGCACAACACCAATCCGTCACGACTGGACGTTAAAAGAAGTTGAGGCATTATTTAATCAGCCGTTTAATGATCTTATGTTTCAAGCACAAATGGTTCACCGTGAGCACTTCAATCCAAATGAAGTGCAAGTTTCTACTTTATTATCAATTAAAACAGGTGCTTGCCCTGAAGATTGTAAATACTGTCCGCAATCGGCACGCAATAAAACTGGCCTTGAAAAAGAACAATTGCTAGAAGTTGAAAAGGTTATTAAAGCGGCGAAGCATGCCAAATCTGTCGGCTCAACCCGTTTTTGTATGGGAGCAGCTTGGTCAAACCCACGCGATCGCGATATGCCTATCGTATTAGATATGGTGCGTCAGGTACGTGATATGGGTATGGAAACCTGTATGACACTGGGGATGTTAACGGCTGAGCAGGCGCAGCAACTTAGCGATGCGGGTCTTGATTACTACAATCACAATTTAGATACCTCGCCTGAGTTTTACGATCAAATTATTACCACACGTACTTATCAAGATCGTTTAGATACGCTTTCATATGTGCGCAATGCAGGCATGAAAGTCTGTAGTGGTGGCATCTTAGGCATGGGTGAGAAAGAGCACGATCGTTACGGTTTGTTAATGGCACTTGCTAATCTTGAGCAACATCCTGACAGTGTGCCAATTAACATGCTGGTTAAAGTAAAAGGCACGCCACTTGAAAATGTTGATGATTTAGAGCATTTCGAGTTTATTCGTACCATTGCCGTGGCGCGTATTATGATGCCAAAATCTCACGTTCGTTTATCGGCAGGCCGCGAGAAAATGAATGAGCAAATGCAAGCGATGTGTTTCATGGCTGGCGCTAACTCTATTTTCTACGGTTGTAAGCTATTAACGACATCAAACCCAGAAGAATCTACCGACGTTAACTTGTTTAAAAAGCTAGGCATTAACACCGAGCGCACTCGTCAATATTCAGATGAAGCTTATGAAGCATCGATTATGGATGCGGTGCAAATGAGTGAAAAAGACAGTCTGTTTTACGACGCTGCTAACTAAGACTATTGTCAATGAGTTTTAAAGGACTAGCGTCGTCACTGGCGGCGCTTCAATCACAGCACTTGCATCGTCAAGTGATGAGCATTGAAGGTGGTAATGGCATCTTGTTGCGCCGACAAGGTCGCGATTATGTTAATTTTTCAAGCAATGATTACTTGGGATTAGCGAGCGATCCATTAGTTAAAACTGCGGCAATCAACGCAATAAATAACTATGGCATCGGCAGTGGCGGCTCGAGTCTAGTGACTGGATATAGCGTGCTGCATCAACGTCTTGAAGATCTAATTTGCGAGACAACTGGTTGCGAGCGGGCAATGTTGTTTAGCTCTGGCTTTGCCGCCAATAGTGGCGTGATTTCCGCACTGCTTAATGATGGTGATTTGCTATTGCAAGATAAACTAAATCACGCGTCCCTCATGGAAGCTGGAATACAATCTCCCGCCACCATGCAACGCTTTGTTCACAATGATATGACGCGCCTTAATACGCTGCTAGAGAAAAGTAATCACGACAATAAATTGATTGTGAGTGAAGGCGTGTTTTCGATGGGTGGCGATCAAGGTGATTTAGCTAAGTTATCAAGTTTAGCTAAAGAGCATGATAGTTGGCTAATGGTAGACGATGCCCACGGCTTTGGCATTAATGGCGATGGACGTGGAACCTGCGCAGAAGCCAAGATTACGCCTGATATTTTAATGGCAACTTTTGGCAAAGCCATTGGCACTTGTGGTGCTTTCGTTGCGGCAAGCAGTGATGTTATCGATTATCTAACTAATACCTGTCGTCATTATATTTACTCGACTGCATTGCCAATTCCAGTGGTTGCAGCAACCATCAAAAGCATTGAATTAGCACAACAGGCGGACAGACGTGAAAAACTGGCAGCGCGAATCGACTATTTTAGGCAGCAATCCCAACGCAGCGGCTTAGCATTGATGTCGTCGCAAAGTGCAATTCAGCCGATAATTATTGGAAAAAGTGATAAAGCGATAGCGATGAGCGATTACCTAAAGTCTCAAGGAATTTGGGTTAGTGCGATCAGGCCACCAACAGTGCCGCCTAATACTGCGAGACTGCGGATAACCTTATCGGCGAATCATGAGTTTTCACAGATTGATGCGTTAGTGAAGGCATTAATTGAAGCAAGAGAGGTGGCGAATGACTAATGAGCAATTTCTATTGAATGAAAATAACAATAGCGCACCCGCCAGTGCAATCGATAAGGATAAAATCAGCAGTGCATTTTCAAATAGTGCCAGTAGTTATGACAGCGGTGCGGCGCTACAACGTCGTGTTGGCAACAAGTTATTAGAGCGCCAACAGCCTGTTATTCAGCTGATGGATTTAGGTACTGGCCCTGGCTATTTTACGAGTGCATTGGCTGATAAATCATCTGGCCTAATTGGCGTTGATATTGCGCCGCAAATGCTGGAATTTGCTAAAGCGCGTAATCAACATATTAATGTTAACTGGCTCCTTGGCGATGCTGAATCGCTGCCACTTGACACTGAAAGTGTCGATGGCATCTTCTCGAGCTTAATGCTGCAATGGGTGCACGATCTATCAAAGGCGCTTTCTGAGGCTTATCGCGTGCTAACACCGGGCAGTGAATTTCACTTTTCAACCTTGCTCGATGGCACGCTTTATGAGCTAGCGAGTGCGTGGCGTCAGGTGGACGACTTACAACACATCAATAGCTTCTTGACTGAACTAGCCTTAAAAGAAGTTATCGAGCAAAGTCAGTTTGAACTCAGCTCATACACTAATCAGGCTGAAGTACTCTACTACAATAGTGCGCTTGAACTGATGCGGGATTTAAAAGCCATTGGCGCAAATAACACTGCCGCTAAATCTCAAGGACTGATGGGGCGCAGCACCTTGCGAAAAATTCAGCAGGGCTATGAAGTATTTAGAACTGAGCGCGGATTAAGCGCCACCTATCAAGTGGCTTATTGCAGCTTGAAAAAGCCTGTTTAGGCGAATAACACTGAACTTAAAGAAGTAACTATGAATCAACAACGCGTATATTTCGTGACAGGCACAGATACCGATGTCGGCAAAACCTTCGTATCAGCATTATTATTGCAACACCTTGCTAAGCAAGCTAGTGCGATTGGCTACAAGCCTATTGCAGCCGGTGCAGAGCTGATTGATGGCGTGTTAAAAAACGATGATGCATTAACCTTAATTGACGCTAGCTCCGAGCAATTTGATTATCAGCGCGTAAACCCCATTTGTTTTGCGCCGCCGATTGCACCGCATATTGCGGCAGTGAAAGAGGGCGCTATGCTCAATATCGACACGCTAAATAATTGGTGGCAGCAAGAACGTGGTCATAGTGATATTGCTTTGATTGAAGGGGCTGGAGGCTGGCGACTACCTCTCAATGATAAAGAGCTGTTAAGCCAGTTTGTGCAAACGCAGCAGTGTGAAGTGATTGTAGTGATAGGTATGAAGTTAGGTTGCCTTAACCATGCGTTATTAACGATTGAGGCGATTAAAGCCGATGGCTTAACAATTAAAGGCTGGGTGGCGAATCAGTTGATTGATAAAATGCCATATTACGATGACAATCTAGCCTATTTGCAGCAAGCGATAGACGCCCCATTACTAGGTGAAGTTGTCGCCCACCAGCAATATCACGATGGGCTTTTTAAACATATCTAGACTTACTTTGTGAGTTTCTCAATCGACATTATCGCTTGCGTAAATTCGTTTAAACTCACCTCAATGACGTCATCGGTTTTGCCCCAATCAATGCCGATGACGATATCAGTACCAATTAAATCATCCATCCAGAATTCCATCCAATCATCGATAGTAATCTCAGAGACACTAAAGTCCTGCCATTCGCCGCTTAGTTGCGCAGCCGCAATGTCAGGCGTTGAAAACAGCGGTAATGCATCAAATCCCTCACTGCCATTAGCATCAACGATAAGCCATTCTTGAGCGTTGTCGTCGAATAAACCATAGAATGATTGTGGTTCAACGACATTGTTTTTAAATTCGGTGATTAGATTTTGTGTTGTCATGGGCATCAGTACCTGAAAAGTAATGGTCAAACAGAGTATTATCGATTTAATGGCAGAGATTAAATAATACTATCCGATGGTTGTCTAATTTAATTAGTGTTATTTTATTACTAGGATAAGAAATACCGTTCATTGGTATTGAGTTTTATATGAGGATGAAATAGGTGCCTATCAGGTCATTTGCATTTCCCGTTATTGTTGTCGGCTTGCTCATTGTGCTACGCGTCTTTGACGGCGTATTACTATTTCACACCTTAGCTGAACTAATGTCTGTGTTTGTCGGGCTATTGATGATTGTTGTTGTAGCCAACACTCGTAGCTTTATCAAAAACGACTTGCTCTTGTTCCTCGCTATTTCGTATTGCGGGGTTTCCGTCATTGACTTGATGCATGCATTCACAGTGACGGGTATGCCATTTGATTATGCCAAAACGCCAGAAACCACCGTTAAATTATGGATGTTTGCTCGATTTTTTGAAGCATCGGCATTACTGTTTGCTCCGTTACTTATTAGACGTCGTTTAAACCAGCCCCTCGCAATTATTGCAGCTGTCACCATGATAATCGCCAGTGCCAAAGGCAGTTTCTTTGTCGAATATCCTAAGATGTTTGCGGACGGCGGTTTATCGACATTTAAAGTAACTGGTGAATACGTCATTATGGCGATGATGGCGCTGGCAATGATTTTGCTCGCCAGAAAACGCGCGTTAATAGCGCCGCGTGTGTATCAAAACTTACAAGCGGCAATCGCGCTGAAAATCATTGCCGAGTTCTGTTTTACCTTGTATAGCGATTTCCACGGCGTCGCCTTTGTATTTGGGCATCTGCTAAAGTTCGTTTCATTTTGGCTCATCTACATTGCCATTATCAAAACCGCACTAAAACAGCCAATACAACTGCTTTCTCAACAGTCCAATAGCTATGATGCTATTCCTACTTCTGCGATAAAAATTGATAGCGAAGGTGTTATTTCGCAGGTCAACCGCGCAGTCCTTAAAGAGTTTTCATTTGGGCGTGATGTCTTGATGTACAAGCACGTTCACCAATTCTTTCACCCCAAAAGCACAGATGGTAAGTGCAAGTACTGTGAGGCGATAAAAACGCATCAAAAAGTATCAAACGAAGAAGTCTTTTTAGAGCAATATCAAAACTGGTATTTAGTGTCTTTAGCAAGTGTCGATAAAAATAATAAACACGGTGGCATGATCTTGTCATTGACCAATATTTCTAAGCAAAAATCCCATGAACAACAACTCGAGCGCCATCAGCGTGATCTCGAACAAACAGTAAAATCGCGTACCAAAGAATTACAAGAATCCTTTGATACCCTTACAACAACACAAGAAAAATTACTGGAATCCAAAAAAATGGCGGCGCTTGGTGGCTTAGTGGCTGGTGTAGCGCATGAGATCAACACGCCAATTGGGGTTAGTTTAACTGCTGCGTCTTATTTAGATCTGCGAACGAAGGAACTTGATGAGAAAAGCAAAGCGCAGAAAATGACCCGCAAGGAATTCGACGGCTATATGAAACAGGCCGTGGAAAGCTCAGAGCTCATTATGAACAATCTACAACGAGCGGCAGGTCTCATTGGTGGCTTTAAGCAGGTGGCTGTCGATCAATCTAGCGAAGCCGCGCGATTATTTAAGATGAAGGCTTATGTGCAAGAGGTGTTAACGAGTCTGCAGCCGACAATGCGCAAGCGTCCTATCGACATTGAATTCTCCACCGAAGATGATTTTGACGTCTTGAGCTCGCCGAGTGCCGTGTCGCAAATCGTGACCAATTTAGTGATGAACAGTTTGAATCACGCCTTTGAGCCTCAACAATCCGGAAAGATTAGTTTGGTAATTGAATTAGACAATGACACTGTGCACTTCAACTTCCGCGATACCGGTAAAGGAATCAACAAGCAACATTTGTCAAAAATCTATGATCCTTTCTTTACCACCACCCGTGGTAAAGGTGGCAGCGGTTTAGGGATGCACATTATTTTCAACTTAGTAAACCACACCCTCTGTGGTCACATTGAATGTCAAAGTACAGTGGGTGAGGGGACATCGTTTGATATCAGCTTTCCTCGTTATTTGGACTCGAAAACTTAACCATGACTCTGTATTGATTATCGGTCACTTGCTTGTCAAATTTCCAGCCAAAACGGGTGATGAGATTTTGAATAAGTTGATTACCTAATCCAAATCCTAGTTCACTGACAAATTGTTGATGTGTGCCTGCGGTTTCAACATTGGTGATAATGATTTCATCATTGGCCTGATGGATAGCAACAGTCCCTTGTTGCGTGTGTTGTAAGGCGTTTCGGATCAAGTTGTTAACTACTAAGGTTACTGGCGTGGTCGCTAAATTAATGACTGAATCATCTCGCTCAATCGCAACTTCAATCGATTTACCTGCAGTAAGATAATTTAATTCATCGAAAGACTGCTCAATAAGCTGCCCAAGCTCGATATCGTCGGTTGGCATCTCCTCCGCTTCATCGCGACTTAGCCACAATAGCGTTTCAGTCATCGACTTCATGGTGAGGCTAGCGCGATTAATACGTTCTCTGATTAACCGCTCCTTGTCACTAGGGCTAGCATTGACTTTTTCCAGTAACGAACAATTGCTACGTAGCACGGCAATAGGCGTGCGCAATTCATGACTGGCGTAGCTCAAGAACTTGCGTTCGCGTTCAACGGATGCTGTTAGTGAGCTGTAGTTATGGTGAATGAGTGTTGCTAGCTCATTGAGCTCTTTAAAGCGAAATGCAGGCAAAGGTTCGTTAATATTATCGATTGTTAAATTACTCGCCCAGTCCCTTAACGACTCCATCGGGCGAGCCACTTTTTTAAAAACAAACCAAAGTGTTACTAAAAATAGTATGAAAAATCCGATGCCGATTAGAATAATGATCACCATAGGATCGATAAAGAACTCATCCGGATGTTCTTTAGCTATCTCATCGCGCAAATTTTCCTTATAACGGCTGATATAAACCGCAGAGCCTTCTTTTTTTACAACGACCAGCGAATAAATATGATTAGGTGGCGATATATAGTTCCAGTCGATAAAGCGCGTATGCAGCGTAAACGGCTCTAGCTCCGATGATGGGAAGTGACGTTTGATTTGGCTCGGCACCTGCTGCCAATCAGAGGTGATGTAATAATCGAGCACTTGCGGATCGGTAATCTTACCGCTGTGATAGTCCAAACCCAGCTCTATCATGATATCTTCGCTAGCCATTTGAAAGGCGCCGATAAAAATCTTGGCACTTTGAAACGACAAAAACGCTGAGATCAATAGAACTAATCCAGCGAGTGAAGCAAATAAATAGGTGCGAATACTCATTTGAGCCCTCTATAACTACAACTGTTTTGTGCCGTGTAAAATAAAACCTAGGCCCGGTTTATTGGTAATAGCGGCATGCACATCACAACGTTCGAATTGTTTACGCAAGTGATGAATATGCACTTTCAAGCTATTACTATCGGGCTGAAAATCTCCCCAAATGCCTCGCATTAACGACTCACGTGATATTGGTTCATTGGTGTCTTGCATAAACATTTTTAATAGCTTGAACGTTATCGGCGTGAGCTTAAGCTCCTTAACATCGCTGCGTGCGCTCTTTGTTTGTAAGTCTAAGGTTAAGTTTTCAATGGCAAGCGTGGTAATTTGTTTACTGCGCCGTTTTGATAATGCGATTATACGGATGACTAACTCGTCCATCTCAAATGGCTTAACGAGATAATCATCCGTTCCTGCATTAAAACCAGCAATTTTATCCTCCAAGGTATCTTTGGCGGTTAACATCAACACTGGCGTTTCATTGCTGGCGTTGCGTGCCTGTTGGCAAACACTCAGACCATCGAGTCGTGGCAGATTGATATCGAGCAAAATAACATCGTAGTTATTTTGCTCGATCAGTGTTAAACCGAGCACGCCATTGGCGGCGTGATCGCAGGTGATATCTTCAATTTCGAGATAATCAACAATGGTTGAGGCCAAATCGATATCGTCCTCAACCAATAGCACACTAATGCTCATGCATCACTTCCTCATTCTTTGTAAAAAGCGCCTTGATTTTTGCAATGAGATTTAAGGCATCTTGATGAATCATCAGTAATGATGGCACTAAAATCAATGTGATAACAGTGGCAAATAAGATCCCGTAGCCCAATGATGCGGCCGCTGGAATAATAAACTGTGCCTGTGCCGACGTTTCACTAAGCAGCGGCATTAAGCCTGCGTAGGTTGTAATTGACGTCAATAGCACGGCACGCAGACGGCTTGTACATGCCATGGTAATGGCTTTTTCTATTACATTGTCTTTTTTCAGGGCATTAAAACGAGACACCAATAACAAGCTATCGTTAACCACAACCCCGCTGAGTGCGACGATACCGTTGAACGATAAAATGCTTAGCACCATGTCATTTAACCAGTGACCTAAAATCGCACCGACTAGTCCAAACGGAATCGCCATCATAATAATCACAGGCTGAACATAAGAGCGCAGTGGGATTGCGAGCAGAATATAAATGGCGCCCATTGCAATGATGAACAAACGCGTCATCGAACCTTGAGTTTCTGCTTGCTCTTCAGCTTCGCCAGCAAAATGAATTTTCAAGTCAGGGTAGGTTGCCAATAATTGTGGCACGACAGACTTTTCTAATTGCTGCACTAACTCATTCGAAGAAATAACATCTTTGTCGACTCGCGCGCTGACATACACAGCTGGTAATCCTGAGATACGAGTGATTTCGTTTTGTTGATATTCTTCATGTACAGCCGCCACGGCTGTTAATGGTACTGTTTGACCATTGCTCAATCGCACCATGGCGTTCATAACATCATTAACCGTTTGGCGCTGAGATTGCGGATAACGAATACGCACTTTCACCTCGTCTTTACCGCGCTGATAACGTTGGACGATTTCGCCACCAAAGGCCTGTAAAACCTGACGTGATAGACTTTGTGTCGTTAGTCCTAACGCCATTCCTTGTTCGGTAAGCGTGAACTTTAATTGCGCCTGTCCCGAATCGAAGTTGTCATCAATAGAGCTCACGCCGGCGATTTCGCTCACCGCAGATTTAATCGTTTTACCAGCAGCGCGGATGGTTTCGTCATTCCATGCCTTTAATTCAACTCTGAAATTATCACCGCCACCCCAGCCGCTGCGAATATCGAGTTTACGCACACCTTCAGGTTGCTTTGCCAATTCCTTCCACGTGCGTGTGAAGTCATTGAGTGAATAAGGAGCACCTTTATCAAGCTCAACGCTGATAGCACCCGATAAATCACTTTCGCCGATAACTTCGATGGTATCGATCCCACTACCTTGCTTATCAAACTGCGCCATTAATTTTGCATCAGCGGCTTGGGCTTGTTGCTCAAGAGCGAGCAGGTTCTTGTGAGTTTGTCCAAAGCTGACATCATTTTGCATAGAAAGACTTGCGCGAATGGTACTGCCCGGAATATCAGGGAAAAACGCCAATCGAACGCTACCGTGCTGCGTCATGCCCATCACTAAAATAAAGATAGTAATAAAGCCAGCTAAAACGCCATATCGATAATTTACCGCGAGCTCAATTGCAGGTTTGTATAGGCGCTCGTTGACCCAATTTAAGCCATTATCGGCACCCGCTTGGATCCGCGGCCATAGATTACGCCATCCTGTGCTTGGTTTACGGTGAGTATTTAAATGCGCTAAATGCGCAGGCAAAATAAGTTTTGATTCCACCACAGACAACAATAAACAAATCGTCACTATCACAGCAAACTGCGAATAAACCTGACCCATACCGCCTTCAACATTTGCCAAGGCAGCAAAGGTGGCAACTGTTGTTAAGACACCAAAAATTGTCGGCACGGCGACTTTATTTGTACCTGCAATCGTCGACTGTAAGGTATCGCCTTGTGCTTTGCGGGTGGCATAAATACTTTCGCCAACCACAACCGCATCATCCACCACGATCCCGAGGGCGAGAATAAAGCCAAAGGTGGTCATTTCGTTAATCGACATGCCAGTGAAATTACCCGTCATAAAGAACAAGGTGCCACAGAAAATGAACGGCAAGCCCGCGGTGACCCAAAAGGCAACGCGTAAATTTAAGAATATCGCTAAAACGATGAACACCAATGCGATACCAGAAAGCGCATTTTTAATTAACAGTGCTAAGCGATCGCGGATCAAAGCGCCGCCGTCATTCCACGTTTCAATGCTGACGCCTTGTGGCAGCAGGGCGCTTTCCTGCCATGAAGCAACAACCTTATCGGCTTGTTCGATAATTTTTAAGACATCGCCGCTTTCATCGACATTAATTTCTACGCCAATACCCGGCATACCGTTGTAGCGGCCCACAACAAATGTGCTATCAGAGAATTCATCACTCACAGTCGCCACATCACCTAAACGTACGATTGAGCCGTCGCTAAGTGTTTGCAGTGGTAAGTTAGCGAACTCTTGTTGTAAGTAAGCTTGCTCAGCAACTTTTAAGCGTACCACCTTATCTTGGTTACGCAGGCTGGTAGAAATACCGGTGCTCGATTCGTTATTAACGATATTAGCGACATCAGAAAACGACAAACCATAAGCTTGCAGCTTTTGTTCATCGAGCTCAATCGACATCATTGGCTCTGCTTTGCCTTTAATCGACACATTAGAAATTGACGACTCCGCCAATAAATCAACTTTTAAGCGCTCGGCAATGGCTTGCAACGAACGGCGGTCGCTATTGCCGTAAATCTTGATTGAATAGGCATGTTCAAGTGATGCTTGCTTAGCGATGACAGGTTTTTCTGCATCACCAGGGAAGCTATAAATCGCATCAACTTTCGCTTTGACATCGCGCAAAAGAATATCTAAATCGTAGCTAGATTTAGCTTCAACCGTTACATTAGCGCCGCCAGCATTCGACGTTGAAGTAACGCGTTTTATGCCTTGTACAGTCGCGAGCGCCTCTTCAATCTTGATAGCAATGCCTTCTTCAGACAGCTTGGCATCGCCGCTGTCGTAGGTCATTGAGATAGATATTGAATCCGTTGCCCATGGTGGAAATGCTTCTTTACGCAGCTGATTAAACGACAGCAACCCTAGTACTATTACGGAAATCATCAATAGGTTGGCTGCGACACTGTTGCCCGCAAACCACGCGATAATGCCGCGTTGAGGTGAATGAGACTCCATTATAGAACCTCCTCTAATTGTGGGACGACTTTCATATTGGTTAAGTAGCTTGCCAACGGACGGTTGACGATTTTCGCCTGACTGATCTGCGCTTTAGGTCTCACGTAAACCGCATTGTCTTGTGAGAAAACAACGTCAATTGATAAGGGTCTTAATAAATCCTCATTGCTAATTTGCCACACCGTATGATTGTCAATTAAGGCCGATGCTGGCAGTTTCCATAAGTTGTCGACGGTTGTTCCCTCGACAGTAGCCTTTACAAAGGTACCTGGAAACAGCGGTGTCGATAGCGCTAATGGGTTGCTGACATTAACAATTAAAGCGCGCTGTCTGCTGTTGGCATTAATGTGTTGTTCGACCCGATTAAACGTTGCTGACCACTGAAGATTATTGGCATCATCACTCAAGGTAATTGCCGAATGAGCATAGGCTGATTCGTCGCCTTGATTGAGTGATTGCCATTGTGCAGTTGATAATGGCAGGGCAACTTCAAATAGTGAAATATCATAAATGACCGCTATTTCACTGCCTGCTTGCACATTGCTGCCAACTTGAATGGCTTTGCTCACAATAAGCGCGTCAAATGGCGCGGTGATTTTCGTTTGCGATAAATCGTATTCTGCTTTCTCTAACGATTGCTTCGCCAGCTCGAACTTGGCCTTTGCCGCAGCCAACTGCGGTTTTCTTAACACGAGATCAGAGGCTTGATGATCAGCTAATCCTGATTGTTGCCATTCAGCTTCCGCTTGTTTGGCGTTGAGCTCTTCTTGCGCTAATGCAAGCTCTGCATCAGCCAGAGACGCCATAGCATTGGCAACGGCTTGTTGATATTCAATGGTTTCGAGACTAGCAATGACTTCACCTTGCTTAAATACTTTGCCGCTTAGAAAATTCGGCGCTAACGTCACAACCTTGCCACTGACTTGAGAAGTGAGTGATAGTTTGTTGCGTGAAGTCACTTCACCATAAGCACTAATGGTTGCTCGGTGTGACGTTGATTGCACCGTTGACACCGAGACTTGTGGATATTGCACAGGGGCTTTCGGTGGCGGCGTACGTTCTTGGTTGGCAGAAAGCGCACCATTGATGCTAATCGCCAGAAAAATGCTTGCCACGCAAGCCGAGGTAATTACCGTTTTTTTGTTAATAATAGTCATAGCGTTAAGCTCCTAATCCCAATGCAAGGCCAAGTGATACGCGATTGGTCAATTGTTGATAGGTCAGCTGTGTAACCTGTGCTTGAAGTGAAAATGTTTGTTGTTGAATCTGTAATAAATCGACTAAGGTCACTGTGCCTTGGCGATAGCGGTTGATATAACTGGCTTCGCTGCGCTTAGCATTTGCCAGTGCGTCTTTCGTTAGTGCCAACTGCTCACTCAAACTCTTTTCGTTAGCAATGGCATTGTCAGCTTCATTGATGGCGGTGAGCAATTGTTGTTGGAACCCCCAATAACGTTGCTGAGCGGTGAGTTTGGCAATTTCTGCTTCGCTGGTGAGTTTTCCAGCATTGAAAATTGGCGCAGACAGGCGACCTAACAATTGCCACGTTGATGAGCCAAATAGCGCATCGTGTAAGCTGGTGTTGTAGCCATTGAGTGAACCTGTTATCGACAACGATGGCAGCAAAGACTTATAAGCGACTTTATGCTGGAATTGCGATGCAATAATTTGCTGATACGCCTGTTGCAGATCGGGCCTGCGGCCAATATTCTCGGTGGTAATTTCTGCTTGCGGCAATGCAAATTCAGGGAAGTTTCGACGGTAACTCAATTCATGTGACGCAGCGCCAGTTAACAAACTCAAATTACGCAACGCTTGTTGATATTGCGCCTGATAGTTAACCAAAGTAGCGCGGCTGGTTTGAGTATCCGATTTAGCCGTATCTAACTCTTTGAGATCCATTAATCCTTGCTGGTAACGATTAATAATGATTTGCTCATTAGTCGCTAGTTTTTCAACGCGCGCCGTTTCAATATCAATTAATTGTGCTGATTGCACTAAACCGAGATAGGCGTTAATAACGTTAGCCACCAACAAATCTTTAGCACCTTGATACGCGTGACCAGACGCCAGCATACTGGCTGACGAGGCATCACTGGCATTACTCAGCTGTTGCCAAATATCGAGAGTCCAATTGATTTCTAAGCTAGTGCTGTAACTTGTGCTGCTGTTTTCAGATTTATTCGCGTTAATGTTGCCTGATACGCTTGGCCATAAATTGGCATCGCTGATCCCAGATTGCTGCTGCGCAATTTTAAAACTTAGTAGCGTTTGTTGTAGATTAGGATTGTTTTTAAGCGCGATGGCAATGAGTTCATCAACTTCATCAATGGCAATAACCTGCGTTAATGTCACGCTAGACTGTTGCTCAGCTAATGAGCTTTTGGCATAGGTCGCTAAGTTGTCGTTGGCACGATTGGCATAATCTACGTCTTCAAAGGTAGAGCACGCCTGAATCGACAGTAAACCAATAACAATGGCTAAGGGAGATAATCTTTTCACTGGAACCTCACAAATTACAATGTGAAGTGAGTGTAAGAAATATGGAGTTAAGAGAGGGTTAAGAAAATTAACCCATGTCTTCTATTGAATTTTCCGTACGAAAAAAGCCAGATTGCATCACAATCTGGCTTTCTAAATAACTTGAGACGGTTAAGTCTTTTAAGTCTTATAGACCCGCGTCAGCTTTTAATGCTTCAGCTTTGTCTGTGCGCTCCCAAGGGAACTCGTCGCGACCAAAGTGACCGTATGCCGCAGTAGGCTGGTAGATTGGACGGTTTAAATCTAGCATTTCGATTAGGCCATATGGACGTAGATCGAAGTGATCGCGTACTAGGCGAATCAATGTTGCTTCGTCAACTTTCGCTGTGCCGAATGTCTCGATGCTGATTGAGGTTGGATCAGCAACACCAATAGCGTATGACAATTGGATTTCACAACGATCAGCAAGACCAGCTGCAACGATGTTCTTAGCTACATAACGCGCTGCGTATGCTGCACTGCGGTCAACTTTTGATGGATCTTTACCAGAGAAAGCACCACCGCCGTGACGAGCCATGCCGCCGTAGGTATCAACAATAATCTTACGACCAGTTAAACCACAATCGCCCATTGGACCACCGATAACGAAACGGCCAGTTGGATTAATGAAGTACTTAGTATCTTTAGTTAACCACTTTTCAGGTAGCGTTGGCTTGATGATGGTTTCCATTACCGCTTCAACTAAATCATCTTGACCAATAGTGTCACAATGCTGTGTTGATAAAACAACAGCATCGATGCCGGTGATAATGCCGTTTTCATAAGCAAAAGTGACTTGTGATTTCGCATCAGGGCGTAACCACGGCAATGTACCGTCTTTACGAACTTGTGCTTGGCGTTTTACTAACTTGTGAGAGTAGGTGATTGGCGCAGGCATTAAAACGTCAGTTTCATTGCTTGCGTAACCAAACATTAGGCCTTGGTCACCCGCACCTAAGTCTTTAGGATCTTCACGGTCAACACCTTGGTTAATGTCAGGCGATTGCTTACCGATAGCATTTAAGATTGCACAAGAGTCAGCATCAAAGCCCATGTCTGAATGAACATAGCCAATATCGCGAACTGTGCGACGAGTGATCTCTTCGATGTCTACCCAAGCTGAAGTAGTGATTTCACCACCAACCATTACCATGCCAGTTTTTACGTAGGTTTCACACGCTACACGTGCTTTAGGGTCTTGTGCTAAAATTGCATCAAGAACGGCATCAGAAATTTGATCGGCAATTTTATCTGGGTGACCTTCAGAAACTGATTCTGAAGTGAAAAGGTGTTGTGCCATAGCAGAAAGCCTTCCGTTAAAATTTAAAAAGGTGTTTTTACGTCTAGACGTCTATTGTAATGAAATAAATAAAAGATGCCATAGCAATTTATTAAATAGTGGGACACAGTACTCATTTAGTCGAGTTGTTGAATAAAATAAAGACAATCGAATTTTGGCCGATAACAAGGTATTAACATCAATGAGTTACTAGCTACGTTTAACTGAGTCTAACCAGAGTGGATTAAGAAAGGAGCAGCACATGTCACAAGATCTGTTGTATTCAATTTTGCCACGCCCCATGAGCAATAGCGTTACGCCAGCGAAAGAGGGCATTAAGAAAATCGACAAAACCAATAAAAAGGGCATTGTCGAAGAAGAGAAAACCACCTTAACCGGCGAAGAGCCAACTTACACCGTGGACAAGCAACAAGAAAAACAACCATCGTCAAAAAAGGATGACGGCGGGTTGGATACTTATGCTTAATCTCGCAAGGATGCGGATTTGGTGATTAACTTTTTATAGCTTTCGCGCTTCTCTCGACTGTAGCTGTCGTTAGATAGTTATGGTTCTTTCATTTTTAAGCAATATCTATAGTTGCTTATCTTCTTTTACCGCCTTTTCCCTAGGAAAAAATTGATTCTGCTTATCATCAGGACTCTTTCCATCTTTTACACATGCCTTTGTTTTATATCAATTTAAGTGGTTGTAAATATTGGTGATTTAATTTATCTTTCATGTTTAATATGAAATTTGTGCAAACGTATATTGTACTATTTCTGTTTATTAATTTGTTATGTTTCTATTGAACTAGTATGGATCGGGTTAGAAATGAGCTAACAATTTAATTAATACTAAGGAGAGTATATTGCCGGATAATAAAGACTCAGTCATGCATAAATCGTATCTTTTCTCGCTTGATTATGGAAATCGTCTGGAAGAAAGAAAGTTTGTTAAAGATGTACTAGACAATTTTAATAGATTCCAACTCACAGGATGTGGTTTGTTTGTAAACAACAACCCTTACAATCTTGAAATGTACTTTAGCCTAAGCTTTGAAAAAGCTGATTCTAATTTTGATAGTTGGCTTTCGCAAAATTATCCTCACAAAATTAGGGCGTACAATGTATTTCTTCCTGAATTATTTGAAGCAGCAAGTCGAAAGGGATATTCATTAGTTACGTTTACTGATTCTGAGTACATCGAAGATATAATGACAGTAAATAAGAATGAACTTTTCCTTCATCCAGATAGGAATGTTGTGTATGAAATTTGGGGGGAACCAGTGATAGAGAAAAAGAAAAAAGTATTTTTGTCTCATTCCTCTAACGACAAAATAATTGTTGACAAATACTTTAATGAATTACAAAAGTCACAACTGAAAGCTTGGTACGATAAAGAAGAAATTATAGCTGGAGATAGCATAACATCAAAAGTCAGTGAAGGATTAATGGAGTGCGAATTAGGTATTCTATTTTTGTCGGATAATTTTTTATCAAAACAGTCTGGCTGGACAGAAGCAGAGTGTAATTACTTTATAAACTCCAGAATGAAAAAGAATAAGTCATTAATAGTTGTCAATTTAGGTTTGGATTTAGACCAAATACCTCCGCTACTGCAAGACTACAAGTATATAGATCATTTAAATGATTCAGCGATACAAGAACTCGTTGAGTCGTCTATTAAACAGTTAAAAAGAATATAAAGGAATAATAATGGCAGGAAGGAACAGAGCTTTACCGACCCTAGCAGCGGAATCAAACAGCTTTAATAAAAGCTATTCTTCGGTATCCGAAGATAAACCTTGCATATTTTTGTCACACATATCATTAGATAAGGTAGCAGTAAAAGGTATTGCTGATTACATTATGAAAAAAGCGGGTATAGATGTATATCTCGATATTCATGATGATGCACTTCAGCGCGCTGTGAATAGAGGAGATTCTGAAGAAATTACCGCTCTTATTGAAAGGGGGATAACTAGTAGTTCTCATGCAATGTGTCTTATTAGTGAGGAAACCATCAATTCATGGTGGGTTCCATACGAGCTTGGATACGCTAAAAAATCAGGTAAAGAGATTAGTTGCTTAAAATTAAAAGGTACTGTGGATTTGCCTGATTTTCTAAAGATTGGAACTCTTATTCGTGGAACGAAGAGCTTGAACGAGTACATTGAGAGCGTTATTCGAACTCATAATCTCACAAAGTCTGGTTCGGATATAAATGAATCACTAGAAAGCCACATTAATTCTAATCACCCGTTAGATAATATACTTGATTGGAATTTCTAAATATGAGTTATAACACACTTGGTGGTTTATCCGGTTTAATAAATAGGCATAAAGTTTTCGTCAGTTATCATCATGCAAATGATCAGTATTATAGAAATAGATTTGAGCGATTGTTTTCTGACGCTCACGATATTATGGTATCTAAATCAGTTCAAATTGGAGACATAAACACATATTTGCCAACTGAAACCATACGACAAAAAATCAGAGATGAATACCTAAGAGATTCAACTGTAACGGTTGTGCTAATTGGTGCAGAAACTTGGAAAAGGAAACATGTAGATTGGGAAATAGGTTCAAGTATTAGAAATACTCAATTTAATCCTAGATCTGGGCTAATAGGAATATTGTTACCAACCTACCCCAGACCATATAACGAACCAAATAACTACACCTGGCATACAATACCTCCTAGACTTCATGATAATATTCAGTGTGGGTTTGCAAAAATATACAATTGGAATGAAGACCCCAAAATAGTGCATGATTGGATACATGAGGCATTTAATAGGCGAAATAAAGTTAATCCAGATAACTCATATGACAGTTTTGTAAATAATCGCAGTGGCGAAAGGTGGTTCTGATGAAGTGGAGTAAGTGGCTAGAGCAGTGGGATATGACTTCTCTAAAAATCAAGACGCCATTTCTTGATATGGAGTGGAAGCCTCAAGATGAGGACAAGGCAGCAGCATGGGAACTATATATAGAATTACTTACCAGAGTAACAACCCAGAGTTTACACATTGAGCACGGAGATGAAAATGCTGCATTGTCGAGTATTTATTCTATATTTGGCATTACTCGAGATGTGATGAAAAATAATGGCCGCCATTGTATCGAGTTTACCAAGATTGCTGTAGTTGTGTTAAATCAAGTTGTCAGGCCATTTACAGCAAAATGGCACGGACTTTCAGTCAAAGGGGCTTTTGATGATCCTGAGAGGTGTACTGAATTTCGAGCTGAGCTAGAAGTGCTACAGAGCGTACTAAGAACATATACTCAGATGTTAGCTCACATGGCTGATGTTGAGGATTTAACAAAGCTGGAGTGCAACGAAGCATAACAAGCCGCTACACTCGGAATTTTACTCGCTCCGCTCCCCAAATTCCGGGGAATGGGGCGTTATAAATACCATTAGTTCAAATAAAGGAGTTAAAAATGGAAGGAGCAGAATCAGTTTTAGGGTATTACCCAAAATGTCCACATTGCGGTAAAAATGAAGGCTACGATGTTACTCCATGCCCTCACACCACCGGTCTTGGTGGATTCATTGAATTAGTAAGTTGTAAATCGTGTAATACTTTAATCACAACAATGTATCCGCCTGAGCGAGGATTGTAGAAGAGTAGTCAATTTAAAAGGGCCAAATGTATTGTCCTATTTTAGGAAAAATTTATAACGAGCATAGGCAGGATAAAATTACGCAAGTCCTAACGTTGCTTTCCGCTAAGCAATATTTTCAAAAGGCTAGAAGTTGTTATAGCAAAAGCAAGAACCATACTGTTAATAGCGCTGCATCAACTTATCGGTTGTTGCGGCGTTTTTTATTGGCTTGAATTTCTATATACATAACAAGCGTCTTTCCACCCCATTCTTTAGATTTATAACCCTATAAGAAAATAGTATACAATTCTCATTGATATCGTTGTTGATAATCATTATCATTTGCGCCCTTGTTGAATTTATTTATCAAAGCACATTTGAACCTCATGAAAAAAAGCTTAATCTACAGCGCAGTGATGTTATCACTTGCCTCATCTTATGCCGCTACTGCTACCGAAAAATCTCAAGAAGCTACTGAAGTTATTGAAGTTAAAGGACGCGCGCAAACCTTCTACCTCGATCAGCAAACAACCGTTGGCACTAAAGTTGATGCTGATTTACTCGATATTCCACTGTCAGCACAGGTGCTTAGTAAGCAGCTTATTACTGACCAAGCGGCGCGTGACATTACTGATTTATACCGCTCGATCGCTGGTGTGAGTGAGTTTAGTTATTCTGGCGTTACCTTCCGTGGTTTCCGCGATGAGGGCAACGTATTTTACGATGGCGTGCGTGGTGACCCATTCTCTGGTTTTAGCGTTCCTCAGCTGTTTAACGTTGAACGCGTTGAAGTGTTAAAAGGCCCAGCAGCAGCTATTTATGGCGGCGGTGAGCCGGGTGGAATGATTAATTATGTTACTAAGAAACCAAAGTTTTCTTCTGAGAAGAATCTTAATCTAACCCTTGGTAACTTTGCGCTAAAGGGGATTTCTGCTGATATTACCGATGGCATTACCGAAGATTTAGCCTATCGTTTTGGTGCTTTCTACGAAGCGCAGGACAGTTTTAGAAACAACGCCGATCAAGAGAACATTGAAGTTGCTGGTGGTCTGCTGTACCACATTGACGAAGCAACTACCGTTGATTTCACCTTCGATTACATAGTGCAAAACCTAGGTGGTAACCGTCTGCGCGGTGTGCCTGTTGATGATAATGGTAATTTCCTTGTTGATCCGTCTTATAACGCCAATGAGAAATTCGATTTTCAAGACATGAAAGCCTTGGTGCTGCAGTCAAATCTGAAGCACGATTTTAGTGACCAATTATCGTCGAATGTAACCGTGCGTTATATGGATAACGAACGCGAGCAGGCGTATCACGAATCTCGCTCTTGGGTGGACGTGAATGGTGATGACAAAGCGGATATCAATGACCGTACCATTCGCCGCGAATATCGCGATCAATACCGCGCTAACACAGAGCTTAGTTTAACTGTCGACTTTGTTTATGAAACAACATTGGCGGATATGGAACATCAGATTTTATTTGGTGGTGATTTCCACGACATTGAAACCGACTACGATTATTTCCGCGCCCGTTATGAAAAAGACGGAGTTAAAAATCTTAATATCTTTGACTTAAACTACGGCCTAACTGATCCAAGTACCTACAAGTTAACTGACCAAAATCGTGACGGACTAGAGCGCACTCGCAGCAGTTTATACGTTCAAGATATGGTGGCGCTGACTGAGCAATGGATGCTGATGGTTGGTGCACGTTTCGATAAATTTGAAGAAACCGACAGCGATAAGGGAAGCACGAGTTATGACGATAGCGACGTAAGTTACCGCGCTGGTTTAACGTATAAGCCTGCGGCTGATACTTCGCTTTATGTTAACTACTCGCAAAGTTTCAAACCGGTTAGTGCCGATGATTTTGAAGCGAGCTTAGGGCGCATCGAACCTACAACGGGTAATCAAATTGATATTGGTGCCAAGA
This sequence comes from Psychrobium sp., assembly GCA_049607155.1. GTDB lineage: Bacteria > Pseudomonadota > Gammaproteobacteria > Enterobacterales > Psychrobiaceae > Psychrobium. The sequence goes on along the minus strand of JBMYWG010000005.1, from coordinate 78,850 downwards.
AAGAGTGGTTTGATGGTCGTATTTTAACAACGATTGCTTTTTATCAAATTGAAAAAGAAAACCTCGTTCAATCGAACCCTGATTTTATCGACAGTGACGAAACGCCGAATATTTCGCCTATTCGCAACTTTGGTTTAGTAGAAAGTGACGGTGCAGAGATTGTTGTGGTTGGCGATATTTTCGAAGACCTAAGTGTTACAGCAAACTACGCCTACAACGATACTAAAATTGTTGAAGGGGTTGACCGCAATTCTCTTGATAGCAATAAATTTGTCAACGCACCAAAGCACCAAGCTGGCTTGTGGTTTAGATATAACATTGAGCAGCTTGACTCATCATTTGCCTTTGGTGCTGATTACGTCAGTGAGCAAATTAGCTTCGATGAACAACGTGTAAAACCATACACAGTGTTTGATGTTAGCTGGACAACGCAGTTTGATGATGTGTTATTAAGCATTAACGTTAACAACGTGTTTGATAAGGAATATGCGGTGAGTGGATTTAGTCAGCGCAACGGCCATTTCCCAGGTGCACCACGTGAGGTTGTGGCGCAGTTAGCGTACAGTTTCTAACATTGCTTCATCTAAGCCCCAATAAGGACGTTGGGGTTTCTCACCTTAAAAGTTAATTTGCAAAATGTAAGGAAGTGTAAGCACCAATTACAAATTAGCATCATTTATTCAATCGCCTCAATTAGTCACGTCAGTATAATTTATACAAAATAATCTAATGAGAGGTATTTATGAATAAATCTAAAAAAATTGCGGTAGCGTTGGTGCTATCGGGCTTAATTCAAGCCTGTGGTGGTAGTTCAAGCAGCGACTCTAAAAAGGAGGCCACGGAGCAAATATCAACAGCGGTGGTTCACCATATCGCGCCAGCTAAAGTTGCAGAGTATATCGAGACATACAAACAACAAATCGCTGATGTTGAGTTTCAGTTTGAAGGCAAGAAATATGAGTTGACGTTTAGGGATTTTGGCCCAGAGCAAAAGTCAATCATCGCCCGTTATGACGCTGGTGCTGGCTTTGTCACATTTGGGTTTGATATGGATAAAGAGTCGCCAATCGCAAACATTTCTGTGCGTCATCCTTCAATTGCTCAAGAGTTAGTTAGCGCAACGGACGCTATCAGAATATCGTCAGCAGGTGATAACTATATCTATGACGGTCAAGTCGAAAATAAATCGACTGGCGGATTGCACAATGTTCGCTTAGTTATCAATGAATCCTTTTTGTCGGCGGGTAATAGTACGCTGGAAATTGGCGGTTCTGAAGCAGTATTAAATGGCACCTTGGGCACTAAAACCTATGTCCAGATTTCTGAGATGATCGCGAATAATCCGGAAGTTAAAAAACTATTTTTACTGAATATTGATGGTTCGATTAACGATGCGATCAATATGCATACAGGCCGTCTTATTCGACAGGCGCAACTAACGACGAATATCGGTGAAAATGGCGATGTGAACTCTGGCGGCGTTGATTTATTTGCGGCAGGTTTCAAACGTGAATATACAACAGGCGGTAAAGTCGGCGTACATGCGTGGTGTTGTGAAAATGGAAAATCTGCGCACTTACTGAAAAAGTCGGATCCTGCGCATGGTGCTCAGCTAACGTACTTTAGAGAAATGTTAGGTAACGAGCTTGGCCCAGACTTTTATTTCTTTACCATCAATGCAGCACCTGCTGAGTCTATTCATGTAATGACACAGGCTGAGCTAGATAAGTATTTATTGGTTAAAAACTAGTAGGGTAGGTCGTGACTAACTCAAATTAGTTCACGACCTGACTCAGATTTACTTGGACTGTTAGCTCATATGCTGCTGTTGGCGTTGCATCAACTTATTAGTTGTTGCAGCGCCTTTTTCTTGCCCTAAATAAAGATTCAATTGGTTAAATTGTCCTTTGAGCTTTGACGCGGCGTGATCCTGTTCTAGCTCAACTAACAATGCTTCATGCTTGTCACTAAACAATGATTGCGTTGCTTGCGATAGCATTTCAAATAATCGCTTGAGATTGATTTGATGGGTTTGTCCGGTCTGTTCGAATATCCAATCGGCAATGGCGAAGAAATTATCAAACGGATTGTCGTCTAATAGCACAGGCATCGCGTTCTTAAAGCGACCGGAATTGGCCAACATATCCCAATAACGGGCGAAACGATTTACCAGTTGCATGGTGGCAAAGTCGACGCGGTCGGTACTTAAAATGTTAAATGGCGGCAATGGATTAAAGCGTAAATCAAAGGCTTCAGTATGCCTAATAATAGGGCTGCCTTTAAGACGTTTTAAAATACCAAGCTGGATCTCGTGAGGGCGACATTTGTAAAGCTCGTTAAAACTCTCTCTAAAGGTTTCAAAGGTTTCGCCCGGTAAGCCAAAGATTAAATCGGCGTGAATATGGGCGTGGGTGTTTTCACGCAGCCATAATAGGTTTTCTTTCGATTTAGGGTTGTTCTGCTTACGGTTAATGTTGGTTTGTACTTCAACATTAAACGATTGAATACCCACTTCAAACTGCAAACTACCCGGTGGAAATAGGGTGAGCATTTCTTTGAGTTTACGGGGTAGGTGATCTGGCACTACTTCAAAATGCAAAAACAAGTCATCACTCATTTTATCGAGGAAGAATTGCATGATTTGCATGGTGGTTTTTATATTGAGGTTAAATGTGCGATCAATAAACTTAAAGTTACGCGCTCCGCGTTGATAAAGGGTTTCCATTTCACCGAGAAAACTCTCTAACTCAAATGGGTTCGATGAAGTATCCAGCGATGATAAACAAAACTCACATTTAAACGGACAACCGCGTGACGCTTCCACATAAAGGAGACGATTTTTAATATCGTCATCGCTGTAATACTCATAAGGCATTGCTAAATCATTGAGTTGCACAGGCTTAGATTGCAAAATCTTTTGCTCGGGCGCGTTGTCATCAATAATATCACGACACAGCTGATAGAAACTGTTATCGGCAGGGCCTGTTAACACGTAATCTGCCGTTTCAACAATAGGTTGGCCTTGTGATTCATAACTAACTTCAGGGCCGCCCAGCACAATGGTGATTTCTGGGGCAATAACTTTAAGCAAACTCACCACGTTAGTGGTTTCAACGATATTCCAAATGTATACCCCAAAACCAACAATCCGCGGTTTAGCCGCTAAGATTTTTTCGACGATATCAATTGGGCGAGTTTGGATTACAAACTCTTGAATTTCACACTGCGCCTGCAACTCGTTCAAGTTGGCATAAAGGTAGCGCAAACCGAGACTAGCGTGAATGTATTTGGCATTGATGGTGGATAAGACAATCGAATCGCTGGTGCCGCCTGCAAATATAGGCTTTGCAGAGGATTTAGTGGCTTTTGGGTCGATGTGCTTTACGTCAAGTTGAATCGAAGATGGTTGCATGCGTTAGGGCGTTAAATTTCGTGAGTTTATCTGCGGCTAATGATACAGCAGTTCTGTGTGACAACAAACTGGGAGTCATTTGAATTTGCGCACAAAGCCGTACATCTCTCGAAAATATCGGATAAATGCTATTTACTGTAATGTTATAATGTATCATTATTGGATTTTGTGACGATGCATGAAGTGCGCATCTTTATTTAAACCGTTAAGGGAACTCCTATGAGATTACGTAAATCATTGGCGATAGCTGGCTGCGTGAGTGCAATCGTGCTCGGCGCTTGTACTACGATCCAGTCAACACCTGAATCAGCCGCAGCAACCAAAAAATCACCGAAGAATGTCATCTTGATGGTATCTGACGGCATTGGTTTTAACGGCTGGCTAGCAACTGATTATTATCAAGGTCTTGCGGGAAAGCAGGCGTATCAAGTTGTTAGGCCTGATGGCACCATGCCGAGGATCTACGGTTTATCGCATAGTGCGCTTAATTTAATTGATAAGGATGGTAAGCCTCTGGCGAGAAACTCTGATGTTTCACTGGCTGCTGGTGCTATCGAGCAAGGGTATAACCCAAATACCCGTTGGAATAAATTCGAAAACGCGATGTTGAATGATTTTGATCCCATCGCGAAAAGTTACACCTCATACACAGATAGCGCCGCTGCGGGAACTGCGTTAATGAGTGGGCGCAAAACCTCTGTTGGTCGCATTAATAAAGATTGGACAGGGCAGAACTCGTTTAAGACTATCGCCCAGTTAGCGATGGAGAGCGGTCGCTCGGCTGGTGTCGTAACATCGGTGATGATTTCTCATGCTACGCCAGCGGCTGCCATTGCTCACAATGCTAGCCGTAATAATTACGCCGATATTTTTAATGAGATGGTTCAAAGCGATTTAACGGTGTTAATGGGCGCTGGGCATCCGCTTTATAACGGCAGCGATGCCTTGGTGAGTGATGACAAACGCAGTTATAAATATCTCGGCGGCGAACAAACCTATCGCAACTTAACCCAGCAAAACAACGCGAACGGCTTTCGTTATATTGATGACAAGGCAAGTTTTAAGGCATTAGCTAATGGTGACCATTTACCACAACGCGTGGTAGGTATTGCTCGCTCTGGCTCGACCTTACAAGCATCGCGAGAAGGGTTATCGTCAGCGAATACACCGTCGGGAATGGCTTATAACCAAGATGTTCCGACATTAGCGACTATGAGCCAGGGCGCACTTAACGTGTTGGCGCAAAAAGAGAGTGGATTCTTCTTGATGATAGAAGGCGGCGCTGTCGATTGGATGGGGCACGCCAATGACATGCCACGCTTTATTGAAGAGCATATGGCCTTTAATCAAGCGGTGTCATCGGTGATTGAATGGGTAGAGAAAAACTCTAGTTGGGATGAAACCTTGTTAATCATTACCTCTGATCACGAATGTGGTGGTATTTGGGGACAGGGAACATGGACTAACCATCAAGGCGGCGGGGTCGCAACAGATCGTAGTAAATCTGCTATTGTTTCAGCACGGTTTAATCCACAGCAAGATACCTTTAATGACTTTATTGCAGTGCAAGATCATGGCGCAGGTAATATGCCGGGTTATCAATTTGCATCCGGTAATCACACGAATGAGTTAGTGCCGTTGTGGGCAATTGGTGCGGGTAGTGAATATTTTGAGCAGTTCACTCGCACTGATCTCAAGGCACATCAGTTATGGGGCAAACCCTATCAGTGGAATGGCAATTACGTTGATAACACAACGGTGTTTGATGCGATGAATGCTGCCATTTCTTCATCACGTTAATTGCGATAAAAAATGCCGGACTGTTGTTCGGCATTTTAGCCAATGTACTAATTAACGCAGGTATCTTTAATAATGCTGTTTTGACGCTTGATATCCGAAGTGTCGTTATTCTCTTGTGCCACGATAAGCGCCGTTCTGGCTTGTTCACATTTATCTGCTAGTTCTTTGTTCATTAAATAGACCTTGTCCTTTTGCGCCTGCGCTAGTCCTTCTGCGCCGTTATATTCAGTACGGTGCTCTGGTTTTCTGTCTTTTTGATACGGCTCTGGTTGTGTCATTTCACAGGCGGGTAATAAGAGAACGAGGGATAAAATTGATAGTGCTTTGTACAAAGGATACTCCTTTTCGAGACTGAATAAGTCTTTTCTTATAGAAAAATACCGCTATGTGACAATCGCTTATGTCTAAAAGTTCAGGGATTTTTCGCGAAAACTTCATGACAATATGATGACAATTCAAAAAATCTTCACGAGCAAATTTGTCGAATATATCCGCAAAGTGAAGCCTGCCGTGCCTGTCATATTGGCGTCATAAAAACCACATATTACTGAAAATTTTGTGTCTTCTTACTGTCATCTTTGCGCATTAGATTCCTGTGCAACTTAATTCGAACTACTTATATTCGTCCTCGGAGAAGACAATGCAAATTCAAACTGTCCAAATTAAAAGAATGTTTAAGTTAGGCGCTTTAGCAACGGCGCTTGCACTTGCTGGTTGTGGTGGTGATATTAATATAGATACTAAAGATCAAACGACAACACCTGCACCAACCCCAACAACTCCTACGCCAACTCCAACACAATCTGCACAGCAGCTTGCATATAGCGGTTTTGCAACTCGCAATACCAGCATCTCAATCGATGGCAAAGAAGTGTGGACGCTTAAAGGTACGCTAGCACCAGCAACTGGCGATTCAACAGTTGGTACCGGTGACACTGGTGGTCAAAATGGCGCAACTATCGTTTTAGGTAACGATGTTATCTGGGAACTTGAAGGCGCAGTTGTTGCTGGTGGCGACAAAGAAAATTCAGTCACCCTTGAAGTTCGCGCAGGCACCAAAGTAGTTGGCGCAGACGGCTCTTATTTAGTAGTAAGCCGTAACTCAGAGATTAACGCTCAAGGTACTCAAGCAAATCCAATCGTCTTTACATCAAAAGAAAGCGCACTAGGTCAAGCTGGCGCTGGTGGTCAATGGGGCGGTTTAGTATTACTTGGTAACGCGCCAGTAAATACTTGTCCTGATCTAGCAGCTTGTGATGCAGCCTTTGAAGTAGGTAATCACAATTACGGCGGTAACGACAAAGAAGATAGCTCAGGCTCTTTAAAATACGTTCGCGTTGAGTTTGGCGGTTTTAAAATCAATGACACGCAAGAAATGAACGGCGTTAGCTTCGGCGGTGTTGGCTCAGGTACGACAGTTGACCACTTACAAGTTCACATGAACAACGATGACGGCATTGAGTTCTGGGGCGGTAACGTATCAGTATCAAATGTTGTACTCACTGAAAACTTCGACGATAGCCTAGATTGGACTAACGGCTGGCAAGGTAGTGCACAGCACGTTTACATTCGCCAAGCGGATAACGGTTCAAACCGCGGTATTGAAGCAGATAGCAATAGCGATGCATCAGCAGCGCCACAATCTATGCCTGCAATCGCTAACGTCACTATCGAAGTTGCCGATGGCACTAATAGCGGTGGTGATGATGCCGAAGGTATCTTACTTCGCAAAGGTACTGGCGCACATATCTTCAACACATTAATCAAAGGCGGCGCAGCATCTGGTGAGTGTTTAGAAGTTAATGACGACAACACTGTAACTAGCGCGAACGATGGCAACCTAACAATTGAAAACAGCTTAATCGACTGTGTTGAGCCGTTTAAAGATGCCAAAGTTGACGCAGAAAAAGGCCGCACGTTAAGCCTTGATGTTAAAGATTGGTTTGAGGGTCAAGACGGCAACTTAGTTGGCGCATCAGATCTAAATGGTTACATGCCAAACGCGAGTTCTATCGCACTAACAGGCGGTAATAACGACCTAGCCGCTGAAGATGCTCGTTTAAAAGATGCCGACTACATCGGGGCATTCGACGGCACTAACGATTGGACAACAGGCTGGACGACGGCGGTAAGCACGACTCCTGCGCCAGCTGAATTACCAACATTAACGTCTTGTCCGGTGGGCACTACGAGCGAAGCTGTAACAGCGGGTATCTACAAAGACAGCAACGTAAATCTAGTATGTAGCATCTCTGGCAACATCACATCTAACACTACGCTATTAGCGGGTAAAAACGTGATGTACAAAATTGACGGCGGTGCGGTGATTGTTGGTGGCGATAACATCAACTCTGCAACACTTTCTATTCAAGCGGGTACACAATTATTCGCAACCGATGAGAGTTACATTGCGGTAAGCCGTGGCTCAAAAATTATGGCGATGGGTACACAAGAGCATCCAATTACTATGACATCACAACAAGATGTGATTAACGGCGCAGCTGGTGAGCGCGGTCAGTGGGGCGGCTTGGTACTTCTGGGTAATGGTTTAACTAACAAATGTGATGATCACACCAACTGTGATGTGTCATTTGAAGTAGGTGACCACAAATACGGCGGTAATGACAACACGGATAACAGCGGCCAATTGAGCTATGTGGTTGTGAAATACGCTGGCTTTAAAGTGAATGACACACAAGAAATGAACGGTATCTCGTTTGCCGCAGTAGGTAGCGGCACACAAGTTGACCACATTCAAGTTCACGCTAATGGCGATGACGGTGTTGAGTTCTGGGGCGGCGCAGTCAACCTAAAATATGTTTACCTATCAGACAACTTCGATGACAGCCTAGACTGGACTAACGGTTGGACAGGTAAAGCACAATTCGTTTACATCACGCATGAAGATGGCAGCGCAAACCGCGGTTTCGAAGGCGATAGCCACAAAGGTGACGGTGATACGCCAGTATCTAAGCCTGTGATTTCTAACGTGACCATCTTACCTGGTGTTGATGTTGAAAACGCAAGCGGCGATAAAGGTGAAGGTATCTTACTTCGCGTTGCTACCGCTGCATCACTGAACAACATCTTAGTACAAGGTCGTAAAGGTGATACGTCAGCGACTGAATCAGGTGAGTGTTTAGAGCTAGACGGTACTTACGCTGACTTAGTAACTAACGTTAACGACGGCGAATTAACTATCGAGCACTCAGTGATTGATTGTAACGAGCCTTTCAAATACAGCTCTGAAAATGCAGCAACAACAGACGCGGTAAACGTTCAAACATGGTTTGAAGGTCAAGCGGGCAATGCGGCCGCAGCAGTTAGTTTAACTAACGGCATGCCAGCAGCGGGTGACACTGTGTTACTTGGTAAAGGTAAAGACATGAGCACGGTAGACAGCTTCTTTATGTCAACTGATTTCATCGGTGCATTCGATGCGACTAATGACTGGACTAAAGGCTGGGTTTTCATCGCTCAGTAATCCAAACAAGCCCTTAGCACCTACACGGTGCTAAGGCGTTTCAATGCCGTGCTAGTCACGGCTTTGTTGAATCGATTTCTATTTTCAATGTGTTTTCAAGACAGGACACCAAGGTATGAAAACCACGCCATTATTTACATTAAACAAACTTAGCTTAGCTGTGGCTAGTGCAGTGTTACTCAGCGGCGTTGCTAGCGCTAACACTGTTAATACGGCGAACACTCAAAAAGAAAAAGACCCTGAATATTTCCCAGTAGAGCGCATTCAAATTACCGGACGCTTGCGTACTTCGGCTTCTGCAGCGACGGAAGAACGCCGTGAGCAAGTGCAAGTAGGGGACATTTTAGGTCTAGAACAATTATCACGCACGGGCGATTCAAGTGCTGCGGCAGCGCTACGCCGTGTTACTGGTTTAACGCTTAAAGACGGCAAGTTTATTTACGTGCGCGGTTTAGGTGAGCGTTACTCAAGCACCTCGCTAAATAGCGCTGTAGTGCCATCGCCAGATCCAACCCGTAACGTTGTGCCGCTGGATATGTTCCCAGCATCAATTATTGAATCGTTATCGGTACAAAAAAGTGCGTCAGCAGACAGACCTGCAGCTTTCGGTGGCGGTCATGTGGATATTCGAACCTTATCAACGCCAGTAGAGCCTTTTGTGAAACTGTCAATTGGTACGTCATTTAACACCAACGATAGCAACGATGCCTTTAGTTACAACGGTGGCGGTGATGAATGGAAAGGTAAAGACGATGGCACGCGCGCACTAGCCAGCGCTATCACAAACACTACTAGTCAATATGGCGGTTTAAGCCCAATTGATATTATTACAGGTAGTAACGGCAGTATTAATTTTGCCGATGCTGCAAAGCTTAACCGCGATCTTGCACTTGATTTACATCGCGATATGAATGTGACAACTGAAAGCACCGACCAACCGCTAAACGGTAATCTTGCTTTTGGTACTAACTGGGATATCGGTGACGAGGGTTTATTAGGTGTGGTGGCGGCATTTGCCTATAAAAATGAGCAAAGCAATTACGAAAAAACGGACATCGAGCTTGATGGCGATGCCAACCAAACTCAAGTTGAAAACGACAAGCGTGTCAAAGGCACAGATACTAAAGTTAAATTCTCAGCCATGTTTAACATGGGCTTTGAGCTTGATGACAACCACAAGATTGAAAGCTTTACTACTTACCTTAGCGATAGCTCAGACGATGTATCAGTAGCAATCGAAGAAACTATCGATACCTTGGGCGAGCCAAATGCGCTGCAAGTTTACGATATTGATTTTCAGCAGCGTACATTGCTGAGTAACCAGCTTAAAGGGACTCACTATTTAGAAGATTGGTGGGAGCTAGAGCTAAAATGGCAATACAGCGATTCTAAATCATCGCGCCGTGCGCCAAGTGAGCTTTCTTACACTTATAACGTTGTGCTTGACGATGCGAATGCCATCACTAGTCGTCATCTTAATACCCAAGATGCGCCGAAATATGTCTACAGTCAGCTAGATGATGACATGGAAAACTTCGGTTTTGATCTTGGATTGCCAGTGGCATTTGATACGACGGTCGTTACTTTTAAAGCGGGTTATCAATTCGTTGAGCGCTCTCGTACTAGCTACGCCACGCGTCTTGGTTTAGATGTTGGTCTGCGTCCGACTGATGCCAATGGTGACATTCTAAGCAAGGAATTTAGCGATATCTTTAGCGATGAGAACATTAATAGTAACGTGCTAGATGTTGAGTTAAAAGATGCGTCAACTGACACCGAAGATTACATTGCTGCTGAACAAAACGATGCAGTTTATATCTCTGCTGAGCTTGATTTTGACGACGAGCTAATTTTCTACGCTGGTCTGCGCTATGAAGATTTTCGCCGCGTAACCTTGCCACTTGAGCCAGATGGTAATATCTCGGATGAAGGCGGTCGTTATGAAATTAGCGATTACATCGTGCAAGAAGACGGTTTCTTCCCATCGCTTTCAATGACATACAAAGAAGACGATTTAAGCCAATGGCGTGTTGCACTGAGCAAAACCATGGTGCGTCCAGATTTACGTGAAGTATCGCCAGTGCGCTTCCAAGATCCGGTGACAGGTTTTGACTTCTTTGGTAATCCAGAACTGAAAAGTTCGTCCATATACAATTTAGATGCGCGCTGGGAATACTACAGTGAGACGGGTGATAACTACTCTATCGGTGCTTTCTATAAAGACATTGATGCGCCAATCGAGCCTATCCAACGTATAAGTGAAGCAGGGCGTCAGCTTAAGTTCTACAACGCTAACTCTGGCTTTATCTATGGTATTGAAGCAGAAGCACTACAAGGCCTAGCATTCCTAGGTGATGCGAAGAGTATTTGGCAGCAGTTCTTTATTGCCGCGAACGTGACGTTAAGTGACTCGGAAATCGAAATTGCTCAAAGTGGTGAAATTGACCCAACCAATACCAAGCGCCGTATGACAGGACACTCAGAATGGGTAACTAACTTCCAAATTAGTTTCGATTCGAAAGACGAAGCGCATAACGCTACCTTGGTATACAACGTGTTTGGGGACCGCGTCGCTTACGGTGGTCGTGGTGGCCTAGATGATGTTTACGAACAGCCATTCCACAGTTTAGATTTTACTTACAAGTATTATCCAGTTGAGGACATGTCGATTTCATTTAAAGCGAAAAACCTACTCGATGAACAAACGACTTATGAGCAACAAGGCATCGAGGTATACGCCAAAGAGCCTGGTTCTAAGTACAGCATTCAGTTGAGTTACAAATTTTAACGATTAATATTAGTTAAATAATCAACAAAAGGTCACTTTGCTCTCCCAAAGTGGCCTTTTTTGGTTTAACCTGCCCAAAAGTAATAGAGAAACTAGATTAACTAGTTCAAATGATAAGAATTTAAAACAAGAATAAAGGAAGTTTTATGTCTGCAATGAAAAAAGTTGTGTTAGGAGTTACTGCCGCACTATTAACCTCTACGGCTGCAATGAGCACAGCAACAGCTGCTGAAGCGCGTTCTGAAAAACACGCTAAACAAGCAACTGAGTTACGTCAGTCGGTATTCAAGCTATTAGCGAGCAATATCGGTCCTATGGGCGCAATGGCACGTGGCAAGATGCCAATGGATAAAGCGGTAGTTGAAAAAAATGCAACGCGCATTAATCAATTATCAATGATGATTACCGATTACATGGCAACAGATACCCGTAAGTTTAACGTATCGACTGAAGCACTAGCGTCGAACTGGACTAAGCCAGAACTACTTGCAGAAAAAGCAAACGCGTTAACTATGGCGTCTGCTAACTTAATGAAAGTGGTTAAATCTGGTGATGAGAAAGCAATCAAGAAAGCTATCGGCGGAATCGGCCGTACTTGTGGTGGCTGTCACGATGATTTCAAGAAAGATTAATTTACTGATTAGTCATAAGAAGTCTTGAAACTAAAAAGCCTTATTCGTGTGAATAAGGCTTTTTTAATGGGCGAGATTTAGTGAGGTATAAGCTTAGTAATACATCTCAGGTTCAGGCACGTTAAGCACTACCAGCCAGTAAACAAAGGCGGCGGTGGCAGCTGCAATAATTAATGCCAGAATGAGCTTAGAGCTAGTAATGGTATTACCGTCATTAAGGTGTTCACCCTGTTTCTTACCGTGGATCATCGGCGGTACCAAGCTGTGTTTTTTACCAAACTGATAAAACAGCACGGCGGCAATATGGAGCGCGATAGCGGCAATAATGAAATCAAACAGGTTGTGATGAATAAAGGCCATCACTTTATCAACGTCCCCACCTAGCGCATTGTAGTAAGGGCCGCTAGAGAACACATCGTCATCAACAAACAAACCGCTTACTGCCTGAGCAAGTACTAGCGCCAGCATAGCAAATACCATTAAGCTGCCTAGCGGATTATGGCCAATTGCTGGTGGCGCGTCCTTAGGCTGGCTTAAATAGGCTTTAATGCTATTTGGCGTTGGAAAAAAGCTGGCGAACCGAGCATGCTTTGTGCCGATAATGCCCCAGATAACGCGGAAGATGACTAACCCTAATGCAACGTAACCCAGTTGCATGTGCAAGTCGATGTAATCGTTGCCTAGCTCGTTGGTAATCCAACAGCCAATAATGGTGGCGGCAAAGCTCCAGTGGAATAGTCGTAGTGGGAGATCCCATACTAATTTTGATTGCGACATAAATTGCTCGTGAATATTGTTTTTGATTTTGAGGACAGTTTAGTGCGTCAGCCTAATGGAATCAATTTGTTACGCTTGTTCATTGCAACCTAGAGGCAAATTGTTCAATATAGGCCTTTTGTTGTTGGGATCTCATTTCTTGTCAGAGCTTGGTAAAGTTAACCAGTTGAAAATTGGTTTCATTTCATTATTTTTTATTGTCGGATTGATGTTAAGCGCAGGCGTCGTGTCTGGTGATGAGCTGGGACGAGTCAATCTGTTGCACTTTATTGCACTGTTTGTGCTGTGGCCGTTCGTTTCTTGTATCTTACTTATTGCTTCAAAAGTGCTCCCTAAAGCGCCGTCAATAAAGATATTACCGCTGTTATTAAAACTCCCCATGATTCCTGCTAGTCAAAAATCAGCTTTAACACAGCTCAAACGCGAGCAACGCTTCGCCCCTTGGTTGATGATGTGCTCGCAGCAATCGGTATTGGCCTTTAGTCTTGGCTGTCTGGCGTCTTTTTTAATGGTGCTGCTATTTAGCGATGTTTCCTTTGTGTGGCGCTCAACGTTGCTCTCGGCCAGTCATATTGAGCCAGTGCTTAGATTCATTGCACTACCATGGCAGTTTTTTGATGCAGCATTACCTAATATCGCGCTAATTGAAGCGACGCAGGAAAATCGATTTACCCAATTTAACGCCTCTTCAAATACAGATTTTGGTGCTTGGTGGCTCTATTTATTAATGGCGCAATTGGTTTATGCGATTGTGCCTCGTATACTCAGCAGTATGTTTGCCACGTGGCGCTTTAATCGTTTGCCGAGCTATCAACCAACAGAGGTTGTAACTAAAGCGCCTGTTAATCCGCAACCTGAGCAAACGCCGCTTGCAAAGGTCAATTATCAGCGCCCGGATCTTAAAGACTATAACTTGTGTTGTTGGCTCGCTATGCCGTCAGCATTATTGGAGAAAGTTAAAACGTCTTATCAAACGCTTCCTGCCAATGTTTATCAAGTGGGTTTTCACGGCGAAGATGAGCAGGTGGCGCTTGACGATAAGCGATCGCAAATTTTAGTCGTTGCCGCGTGGGAGCCGCCGATGGGGGAGCTTAAAGATTATTTGAATCAGTCCCATGGCGTGATTGAATTGATTGATCATAAAGAAGGTGAACTGCAACCTATTGCATCACACTATGTCGATGAGTGGAGACGTTTTTGCCTAACTCTTGATGATTGGAGCTTATTTATTAATGAAGAGCTTATAAATAGGGAGTCGCAACATGACTAACTCAATAGTGCCTAGTTTTGCAGTTGTCGGCCATCCCAATAAAGGCAAGTCGTCTGTTGTGTCGACATTAGCCCGCAATGATCAAATCGCTATCTCTATGCAAAGTGGCACCACGGTTGTTTCGGAAACCTTTGATATCAATATTGGTCAGGCGCATTATCGTTTGGTGGACACGCCGGGCTTTCAGCGTCCACGTAAAGTACTAGCTTGGTTGAAAGCGCATAATCCGACGGCCGATAAGCGCCGTGAGTGTGTGATTGCCTTTTTAAACGATGAAACCTGTCAGCAACAATTTGTCGATGAAATTGAGTTACTTAAACCCATAATCGACGGCGCAGCAATCTTATATGTTGTGGATGGTTCTCGTCCTTACAGTCCTGAATACGAAGCGGAAATGGAAATATTACGCTGGACAGGGCAGCCGACTATGGCGCTGATTAATCCCATTCAAAATGACGATTATGTCGCCAACTGGCAAGCAGCATTGGGGCAATATTTTAGCGTGGTGCGGGTGTTTGATGCGGTTAAAGCCGATATTGAGCAGCATATAGAATTACTGCAAGCCTTTGCCGCGATTCATCAGCCGTGGCAGGCTCAGCTAAGTGCTATTATCTCTGCCTTTGAAAATGAGACAACCCATCAAGTGTTTCAAAGCTGCTTTGTTGCCGCGCAATTACTTGAAGAAATGACGCAGTATAAAACGCGGCAAAAAGCGCTGTCGAAAGCTCAAGCACAAACGCTAAAACCGGTGCTTGAGAAACAATTTTATGATTGGATGCGCCGCCGTGAAAAAAATGCGTTGGATGAATTACAGCTTATTTACCGTCATCAACGCTTAGAACGCAGTGATAGTGAATTATCCTTACCTGATGATCTCTTTGATACCGAAAAATGGTATGGCTGGGGACTAAGTAAGAAACAACTTACCAGTGTTGCCGCTGTTACTGGAGCCGCTGCTGGTGGCGCTTTAGATTTAGCTGTCGCTGGTCATTCGTTTATGTTGGGTGCGGTTGGCGGCGGTGTCGTTGGCTCTACCGCAGCTTGGTTTGGCGCTGATAAGCTCGCTTCGTCAAAAATCAAAGGATTACCAATGGGAGGCTATGAAGCGCGTTTGGGGCCTGTGGCCAGTAAGAACTTTCCTTACGTAATCTTAGCGCGCTTCGTGTTTATGTTTAGTCAGCTCAAAGGGCGTAATCATGCGCAGCGCGATGGTATAGCGTTAGATGAAATTGGGCTTGAGCCGCTATTAGACAAGCTTAATAGCGATGATAAGAAGAAGATTTTCGTGGCGCTCGATAGATTGTCACGACAGAAATCGGTAGACGATTTACCAGATTTATTAGCGCCACTATTTGGCCTAGTTGACTAACTAAGCCTTTGGTTAGATATCAAAATCCAACATTGGCGGATTCTTTTTAGAATCTGCCAATTCTTTTTCAAGGTTCTGGCACATATCTAGTGCAGGCATAATACTCTCTGGAGAGCCGATTTGTTTAGCGGGAACACCAGCCACTGTGGTATGAGGTTTGACCGCTTTTAATACGACACTACCAGCGCCAATTTTTGCGCCTGAGCCAATCTCAATATTCCCCAAGATTTTTGCCCCTGCACCAATCAGTACACCGGCACGTACTTTCGGATGACGATCGCCAGTATCTTTACCCGTACCACCGAGCGTAACGCCCTGCAGGATAGAAACGTTATCTTCAATGACACTAGTCTCACCGACCACAATGCCACAAGCATGATCGAGCATCACGCCTTTACCGACGGTCGCAGCAGGGTGAATATCAACATCGAATGTCGCTGAAATACGACTTTGAATAAAGCTCGCTAATGCTTTGCGATCGCGGTTCCACAAGCAATGGGCAACGCGATAAGCTTGCAATGCTTGAAACCCTTTGAGGTATAAAATGACATCGGGATAAGTTTCGATTGCCGGATCACGCTCGCGTACAGCTTTAATGTCATAAATGCTGTTGTCGACTAAGCAGGGCATCTGTTCAAATGCATCGTTAAACAAGCGCTCTAGTTCACAGGCAGGCATATAGGTATCGTAGAGTTTGCTTGCCAGAATGTTGCTCATGGCAGCAGGTAAGGAAGGTTGATCGATAATATGGCTGCGGTAAAGATTTGTTAAAAGCGGCTCATGGGCAACGGCGGCTTTGGCTTCTTTTAAAATATCTTCCCAAAGTGAAGCTATGGTCATTTCTATTGTAATAAGCAGTGATAAAGAGTGTTAATGTGCCATGCTCCAAGGGTTGGAGCAAGGTGTTTTTATTCATAAGATAGAGCGAATTGGCGCTAAGTTGGTGATGGATTACTCAACTTTGGCAACCATTAATGGTTGTTTGGCTAAGTCAAAGGTTAACCCTGAAAGACGAACGTCAAACCATTGCTCAAAGGATGCTTGGCTCATATCGCTTGGCGCGTTATCGAGGTATTCATCCCATACAGCGAGTTCATTACGCCAAATTTTCTGGAAATTGGCTTGAATTAGGGCCTGTGTAAGCTCGTTTAGCTCTGTTTCGTACTCTGGCTCATCTAATAAATAGCAGCTCGACTCGCTTGTCATTTCTTCTAACGTTGGTGCCTCGTCTTCTGCAACTGAGATTACCCATTGATGCATAGGTGATTTTGGTGTGACAATCAGTGAGATGCGATTAATAAAATTCATAATTTAATGTTTGACAGATAAGGTAATTAAACGCGTATTATACTTATTAAAACAATGAATAACATGGAATTGTTTAAGAGGGAGTGGATATGACAAAAGCGGTCACGTTCATAAGCACTGTATTTTTGCTAATCGGTTGCCAATCGATGAATCAAACTCGTCCCTGTAAGTCATATCAAGTTCCTAACAGCGTTAACCAACAACTAATCACTGATTTACAGGTGTTGGCATCCCCAAAAATGGCAGGGCGGCGCACAGGAAGTGATGGTCATCGTCTAAGCTATCAATACATCATCAAACGCTTTAATGACATTGGCCTCTTGCCATGGCGAGGAAGTCATACGCAACGCTTCGCCCATCCTAAACTTGGCAAACGATTCGGTACCAATGTGCTTGGGATGATTGAAGGTCAATCTAAGAGCGAACAATATATCGTAGTTACGGCGCATTATGATCACTTAGGTGGCCGTGGGCATCATACTTATCATGGCGCTGACGATAATGCCTCTGGTGTCGCCATGATGCTAGCGCTAGCAACCTATCTCAAGGAACACCAGCCGCTGGTCACCGTGTTATTCGTCGCAACTGATGCGGAAGAAAAAGGCTTATTGGGCAGCGAGCAATTGATAGCGTCAAACACTGTCGACTCAGATAAGGTGTTACTTAATATTAATCTTGATATGGTGGGGCGTGCTAAGCGCTTATATTACCTTGCTAGTTGGCCGAAACGCGATCCTGTGCATCAACAGGTTAAAATGATTGAGCAAAGTTGTTTAATAAGCCGCCGAACGCACCGCAGTTTTTCAAATACAAAAATTATCGATTATAAAAAGGCTAGTGATCACTATTCGTTTGCGAAACAAGGTGTTGATTTTGTGTTTGTGGGGGGCGGGCAACACGCCGATTATCATACGCCACGAGACACTGCGGTGAGTATATCGCCAACGCGATTTAGTAATCGCGTTGGCGTGATTGAGCAGCTTTATTTGATTTTTGAACAGCGGGCGTTAAAAGGTATTAACCCATAGATTCAAAGACAACGCCTTGATTACGACCTTGTTTCTTTGCTTGATATAACGCTTGGTCAGCAGCGGCCATCCAGGCTTTATTATCGCCATTGTTCGTTGATATTTGCGCAATACCGAAACTGATGGTGACTTTGATAACAGTGTCTTCAAAGGTAAATTGCGTATTTTCGACGAGCTTGCGCAGGCGCTCAACAAAATGACTCGCATTGTCGCTACTGGTGTTGTGCAAAATGATTGCAAATTCTTCACCGCCATAACGGGCTACGCTGTCATTCTCGCGCATCGTCTCTTTAATGAGCTTGGCCAACTGTTTTAAAATGGCGTCGCCAGCAGGGTGGCCGTGGGTATCATTGATCTTTTTAAAGTGATCAATGTCGAGCATCACTAAAGAGCTAATAGTTTGTTGTAGCTTGTAGTGCTTGTTAGCGAGATTAACACTGACTTCTAAACCACTGCGATTATCAATTTGTGTTAGCGGATCAGTCTTATTGAGCTTTTCAAGCTGAGCATTTGCTTTTTGTAATTCCATCCGGTTTGCTGCGATATCAGTAACGTCATAGATAATTAAGCAAATCTGGTCGATGCTGCCAGTAAGCGACGGTAGCGGCAAAATCGTCACGTTTTGATACATGTGCTCGACCGTACCAGTAATAGGGCGGTAATTTTTAAACGGGAATATGTAAGGTTTTTGTTCCCAGGTTATAAACGACTGATTTTGAATCGTTTTAACAGCTTCAACTTTTCGCATAAACCACGATTTGTCTAAGCTCGGGAAAATTTCAAAAATATTTCTGCCTTTAGCATCTACCGCATCGATATTACTATGGTGATACATAAAGCCATTCCATGACTCCACCATATAATCGTTATCCAGCACGACTAAACCCGCGTCGATGCTATTGATCATCGACACCATCCAATGAAATTCTTTGTAATCTATTTGGTTCATGCGGTTTGCTCGTCTAGCAAGTAAATCAACTTGTTATTTAGTATTGGTAGGGAATCTTGGGTAATCAAAATAATGAGATCACACTCGATGTTGTAATCTTCAATCACGTAGTTGATTTCAATCGCAACGATTTCCTGCCAATTGCGGGTGTTGGAATTAATGAGTTCATCAATATTGCGATGCAGTCCTAATAGCTCAGGGTGGGATTGACTAAATGACAAATCAAGTTGATCTGAGAAGCCTTTCAAGAAGGCCCCAATAAGAAGGTTAGACAGCTCAACTAGCATTTCTCGCTCTACCGCTTCGCTGATTTCACCATCGTGGTTCATCAGCTTAGCAAGCTCTTTATAACAAGAGTCGTAGAATAAGATCAGCGCTTCACCAGCGATACCTGAGCCTACATAGCCCTGACATACCGCTGAAATGGAATCGACTTCGTCGGTGGCTTTTAGCATCATGTGTAATTCACTTGATGCTAATGCGTTTACCTTAGGGATCGGCAAGCGAACTTTTACGTCAAGTACTCGGGCTAACAGATCTGCTGCGCGTCCCATCGCGACATTTGATACTTCTTGATAAGGATCTAAGTTGATGCCTGATTCGGTAATAGAATGTTTGTCTTGCTCTTTTGCTGTTGACGCCAGCTGAGTTTGATTGTCGGCAATAAGTTCGGCAGCGAGACAGTCTTCTTCTCGCATAATACCGTAGTTAGTTAATAGCTCGCTAACTTTGTCTTTATCCGTCGGTTTCTTAATAAAATCTAGCGCGCCTAAAGCTTTTACACGGGCATGAGCACAAGGCTGAATGTCGCCCGATACAACAATAGTAAGCGTTGGTAAGTCTTCTTTTTGAATGACTTCTAAGGTGCCGTAACCGTCGAGAACTGGCATGTTTAAATCGAGAAAGAGCACATCGCCTAATCCCGCTTTGATGGCTTCGATGGCCTGTTCGCCATTTTCTGCATACGAAATACTCACGTCCCAATTGTCGGGGAGGGCGCGGGTCATTTGCTTGCGAGCAAAGCTTGAATCATCACAAATTAAAACCGGAATTGTCATATGATTTCGTCGATATTGAAGGTTGATTTTTAATAAACTCTTATGATTAACATATCGAAAATCATAAGAGTTTCAAGGGATATTTAGTGGTATAGACAGTTAGTAAGTGTAAATTACCAGCTAGAACGTTTTTTCTTTCTAGAGAATAATGAACAGACGATAACACCTACTAAAAAGCTAGCAAAGACCATAATACCACCTCGGGTAAACCACTGAATTTTAATTTCTTCATCTTCACCTTTGAGTTTATCTTGCGCAGCCGTAACATCCGATTTAGCTTGCGCTAATTCACCGGTTAATGAATCGATACGAGATTGCAGCGCGCTTACTTGCTCTTTAACGGAACTAGATTCACGGCTTAAATCTTCGTTAGAGGCCAACTGTGAATTTAGGCGAGACTCTAATGCATCATAGCGGTGTTTGAGACTTTCTTGAGTCGATACAAATTCCGACATGATCCACCCTTCACGGCCTTTACTATCAACAACTTTCGTGTACTTCTTGTCTTCAGACTGTTCTACGATGGTGATCTTGGAACCCGCATTAATACTGCCGAGTATGCGAAATTTTGCACTAGGGCCTGTGTGAAGGTAGGTATAAACACTGTCAGAGACATAGCCTTCTTGAGCAAACGAAAATGCAGAGAAAAAAGCAACGCTACTAGCGAGAAAAAGGCGTTTAATTGGTGACATAGGGGATCTCAGAATTTTTATTAATATTTATAGCGTTATCCTAGTGTTTTGTTAGGTGTAGTGCAAGCCACTTTTAGTCGCAAACCGCCTGTTTTTAAGGCATCTTAGCCAAGAAAAGAATAATAATTGTGTTACGGTTAATGGAGCGGTCGGCGAAATATCTCAAACCTCTTGTGCGAGATCTCTCACAAAGATGTAAGCGGCGATTGCAAATTTGACCATCTATCTCTTACTGGTTGATTTAAGTTGTTGATATATTGTGTTTTAGTGTGTAACTCTGATTGTGGCAATAAAATAACCAAGACAATTTTGTCATTTGGGTGCCTTGTGCTCGGTGAATATTGATTTACTATTAACTCATCGGATGGAGCTGATAACAAAACACAGGAAGTGGGTTGTTAATACATTTAAATATCAGTCATTCAGGATGAATGAATTAACATAATTTGATTGACCCCAAAGCAAGTTAAAGTGATATAAAGACAGGATGTTCAAGCCGATTAGGAAAATCGCAATGGATTAAAAATGGCAAGAAGCTATTTGACAAGGATTGTGGCCTAAGGATGGAAGTTATAGGAAATAACACGTTAGGATGACGAAAGGACACACTAATTGTGGACTGTTAAGGAAGATGGTCAAAGGATTTACAAGGACACTGCTAGATTGCAGCGAAGGATAACAGGATTGGTTATTCACATGGATGAAGTAACAGGGAAGTAAAGGACACTACCGAGAGCGGTAGCAGGGACACGAGTAGGACAGCTCAAGTGGATAGCTCAGGATGAGTAAGGGGATGGTTCTAGGGAGTGACCTTATGAAGGAGAACGTGCAAAACATGTTCACATAAAAGGGTATAACGTTAATCGCGCTATACCCTTTTTCTTTGCCTGTAAAAAAGTAACCTGCAAAGTGTTATTACTTACCTTGAGCTACAACCCACCATGATTATCAGTCGGCTGGCGATAGGCTGGTGTTTCAATTGATATGACTCGGTTGCCATTAATCACAATGTGTCCGATATAATAGCTTTCACCATCACTACTAAATTCAAATTGATAACTTGCTCGCCAACAAAACCTACCGTGTTCATTGCGTGAAGGCTTTAGCTGCGTACGGGCAAGCGCTAGAATTTGTAGGCCGTGTTTTTCGCCGTAACGCTCTGTTTCGCTTTTAGCGAGCTCTGCCATTACCCGCGTTTGCCAAAACAGCCAAAAGACGCACGCTAAAATGAGTAAGCCGATAATGTTAAGTAATTCCATATCGTAAGTCCTAGGCGCCAATAAATTTAGCGATGTAGTTCGCCAAGTGATTCGTGCGATTTGGATTTCTAAGGGCACTTAACATCGCAATACGACAATTTGGTATAAATACTAGATCGCTAAATAGTTGCCCAAAAATATCTTGGCTAACATTGGCGGCGGCAACTTTTTCCAGGTAATCAAGTGCGCTTTGCTCATCGTTGATTTGCGTCCAGTATCGGCCGCTAATAGTGGCAAGTAAATCAAGTTGGTTATCGCCAAGCTCACTTTGTATTAATTGCTGATAGGCTTGTTTAATAAAGCCTTCACCTTTGGCATTTGATAAAGCGCGGGCCGCGTGTATGGCTCTGATGGCATTATTTTCTGTTAGTGCTTGCTCTAAGATAGTCAATAATTTGTCTGCCATGGCCGTATTGACACTGCTATTTTCTAACGCACAACATAGCGCGCAGAAACTTTCTTGTGGTAGCTTGTCTAGCACTCGCTCAATTGCACCGGCAATCATCGGGTCATCAAGCCTTACTGATAAATCAGCTAGTCCTTGATAGCCTACATTTTGCCAATTATCTAATTGGCTTTCATCTTGAAGATAAGACAATGCTGGACTCATAAATTGGCTTGGTGGCAGTTTCATGAGATGACGCATGTGGCTGGTAAATGCCGCCAGCTTTTGCTCAGATGGCTTGAAGATAATCGGGTTGTGATCAAGAGCCGATTGCTCTTCTTTTGACGGCGTTTTGTCTAACGCTTTACCTAGCGCTGTGATGACAAGTTCTAGAAACTGACTGCGAGCAGCTTGTTCTAGCAAGCCACGCTCATCCAGTGGCAGTTTCAAAAACCATACGTAGTGTTCTTTGCTTTGTTGCTTATTCCAAAATGCGATGGCGACAAATGCATGTTGCTGAATTGGATAAGGGTAAGGGGTTATTGCGTGTTCAAAATCACTAAATAAATCGGTGCTAATTTTTGTTACGCGACGTCCCATATCAAAAACGCGATATTGCGAGCCAGATTGGAGTAAAAATTCACTAAGCGTGTTGATGGTATCCACAAAAAACTACCTTTAAAAAAATTTGCGCTATTGTAGCAATCATTAATAAGCACCGCTATTGGTATTGCGCAGAGTTGCGCGTATGATAGCGCCAGTTTTTTAGAGATTATTAAGAGAGCAGTATCATGGCACAAAATGACAAAGTTAAAGCGTTATTGGAGCAAATCAACGAGGAGATGGTGCGATTAGATCTATGGCAATCAACACTGCCGAGCGAAGAAGCATTAGCGAGTACAGAGCCGTTTTGTTGTGATACGTTAACTTTTTGCCAATGGTTAGAATTTGTTTTACTGCCAAAAATGACCATGCTTATTGATTCTGGCCTACCATTGCCTCAAGAATTCGAGATCTACCCAATGGCTGAAGAATCATGGCAAGGCGCTGTGAAGGATGTGAGTCATTTGTTAACGCTAATTAAAGAGCTAGATAACCAATTTAACTGATGAGTAATTTGGAGTTTTCTGAACCACTAGAAATCATCTATCACGATGAGTATATGGTGGCCATAAACAAACCAGCAGGCTTACTGGTTCATAAATCGTATTTGGCGCGCAAAGAAACGTATTTTGCGATGACGATGCTGCGCGATCAGCTTGGCCAATATGTTTATCCCATACACCGTCTAGATAGACCAACCTCAGGTGTATTGCTGTTTGCACTATCGAGTGAAGTCGCGAGGCTGCTGAGCGAACAATTTAGTGAACGCTCCGTTGAAAAAGGCTACCTTGCCATGGTGCGCGGCTATTTATTGGGTAATGACACGCTTGATTATCCGCTGAAAGAAGAGCTTGATAAAATCGCTGACAAAGATGCTCAGCAAGATAAAGAGGCGCAGGAGGCTGTCACGCGTTGGTATCATTTATTAAGCGGAGAGTATGATGCGCCAATTGGTAAATATGATAAAGCTAGATTTAGTTTAGTGGCGCTAAAGCCATTAACGGGACGTAAGCACCAATTGCGTCGTCATCTATCGCATCTGCGCCATCCGATTATGGGCGACACTACGCATGGTGATGGCAAACAAAATAAATATTTCAAAACACATTTAGGTGAGCAGCGATTAATGTTGCATGCAGCGCAGCTACGATTTAATCATCCTGTTTCAGGTGAGGGAATTGAATTATTAGCACCAATTCCTGAGTCGTTTACAAACATTTGTGACGCTGTGGGCTGGAACGATATTCCAACGTCACCGTTGGCCTATTTTGAGGAATAAAAAGCACAGCTTACGCTGTGCTTTTTTGTTTTCAAGTTAGCGCTTATTTTAGTTTAAGTGTCGACCAAACTAAGCGGTGATCTGATGATGCATTGCGATCTTTTACTAAACGGTATAATTCGCTATCGGTGTGAGGCCAGAACACCCCATTGTCGATAACATCCCAACCATAGGTTGATGGCAGCACATAGTCGGCGCGCATTCCCCAATATGCGGTATGATGTTTAGAAAGCTTGTTGTCGATTTTATGTAAATCACCACCACGACTCATAGGTATTGATACGTCATTGGTCAGTGGGCTTGAAAGTAGGGCTCCAATGGCTTCTTTACGCGAATTACCTTCAGTAGACGATGAGTTTTGATCCCCCATGATCACAAAGCGCGCGTTTGATTCAATACCGCCAAATACACCGTTATCGTCATAGATGTAGTTGGCCTTATCTGGCGTCACATAGTCATGCCAAAAGCGCACTTCATCGTGATTCTTCTTGCCGTTTCTATCTTCTGGACCATCGAACACTGGTGGTGTTGGGTGTGATGCTAGCACGTGGATAGTTTGTCCATTGACCGTGACTGGTACATCCCAATGGGACTTAGATGATAATGGAAACTCATTCCACGCTGCATCACTATAAAATGATTTTCCTGTACTTGGCACAATAGGGCGCAACGCATCAGGCATGTCTTTCCATTTAAAATGTTGGAAGGTTCGAACATTGGCGGTATCAATAGGGTATTTCGATAGCAATACCATGCCGTATTGGCCTTCAAAAAAACCGAAACCCCAAGCATCGCCTTGCGTGCCTGTTGCTTTACCATCGCCGGTTAAATCAAACGGACTTGGCTTACCTGTGTTAACGGTAGAGTAGTAGTAATACGGATAGTCGATTGCTTTCACATCGCTGTGTTGCGCAACATTTAAGTATTCTTTGATAAAACGCTCAACGCCTTGTTTGGGATCGGTGATGTAATCAAATTCGTTTAACAAAATGATATCAGGGCGAGTGCGCTGAATAATTTCAGCAATGTTTTTAATTTGCTGGTTACCATTTTTAAGCTCAGTTAAAAGTACTTTGTTAGTCGTCTGTTTTGCATCGCGGCCAACGTAATTGGTAGCGTCCATACTAACATTAAACGACGCTATTTTAACTGTTGAGTGTTCTTGGTTTTGTGGGAGTTGTGGCTGATTATTACAGCCAATAAGCGATAGAGCAATCGCTGAACTAATGAGAATCTTGCGCATAATTATCTCGATAGATGAAAGTCACACTATCATACGGCAGTGGCAAGATTTGATAAACTTATCGTGCACTTAGAGTGTGATTTCCTTAACAAATGTTTTTTCAATAGACAAAAAAATACCAACCCGAAGGTTGGTATTTTGTTTTAAATTGGTTTTTTAACTGAAGTTCAGATTAGAACTTGTAGCTAACACCAATTTTCAAGCGCCATGTAGACTCTTGTGGGTCAAACGTATTGCTATCGTTTTTAACACCGTTGATTACGTATTTCTTAGTTTCTGGATCGATTGTCGCTTTATATAGACGTGAAGTACCGAAATCGTTTACGTATACCTTGCCTTGTGAGCTATCGATTAGGTTTAGAAGGTTGTCTACTGTCAGGTAAACAGAACCTTTGTGACCTTCCATTAGACCTGGGATTTCTTGACGAATAGTTAAATCAAGCGTATTAACCCAAGGAGTACGAGACTCATTCTTAGGTCCGTAACCGCCCGCGTAGCCGCTTAAACCAGCTTCTTCAATACGAGCTAATACTTCAGCTTCGCTTGTGTTGTCAGTGTAAATCACGTTGCTGTCACCCGCTGTAGGGATGTATGGCAAGTAGTTACCTGCGTAGAAACCAGGGCTTAGCATTGACCATGGATCGTCGTAATCACCAAAGTCGTCCCAGTTAGTTACGTAAGAGAATGGCTTACCTGAACGGCGCTCGAAGAATACGTCGAAGTTAGTTGCATAACCGTCGAAGAATTCTGCTTCGTAACCAAGTGTCATAACGAAACGATGTTCGATTTGGTAGTTAGCAGTACCAACCACTGGGTTGCTGCGATCTAGACCAACATTGTAACGGTAGTTACTACGTGCTGTAGAGCTTGTACCACCATGACCCTCTGTGATGTCTTGGTTAGTATATGATGTTGACCATTTGATGCCGTTATCGAAAGTTTTAGCAATCGACGCAGATAAGATCATAGATTTACCATCTTTATCTGAGTTAGTTAGCATTAGGTCATAGCGACGGTCATCATCATTGTATAACGTTAGGCCACCATCAGCAGTTTTACCTGCGATGTCTGACTCTTGAAGTGACGCATCAACCCACCATTGCTGATCGATTTTTTGTACGTAGATAGCTTCAACAGATACCGCGAAATCTTCACCGATGCCTGGGATATCAAGGTTGTAATCAGCAGCTAACTGATAACGCCAATCTGAAGGCAGTTTGAAGTTAGGATCTGTTAAGTTAACGTTACCATCGGCGTCAGCATTGTTGATAGCTTCAGCAGCTGGACCGTAAATGCTAGTAATTACGTTGTTGCCTGGCGTAGGAGTTGTCGTGAAGTCTTCTGCACGGTAGTAACCAAGGTTAACACCACTGTTAGAGTATGCGTTAGAAATCCAAACATTTGGATTACCGCCAGAGAAGCGACCGATGCCACCGCGAACAGTTAGATCGTCATTAACAGTGTAGTTAAAGCCAAAACGTGGTAATACAATGCTGATGCCGTCTAGGTTTTCAGTATTGTTGTAACCAGTACGTGCTTCAGAGTTTTTGTTATAAAGTGGTTTGTCATCTGAACCTAATACTTCATAACGTAAACCGAAGTCTAACGTTAGGTCGTCACTGAATTCCCAAGTATCGTGAACGTATAATGCAATAGTTTCACGGTTGAAATCAGCAGCAGCGATGCTTGAATCGTTGCCGATACCGTTTTGGTAAGTGTATTTACCAACGTTGCCCGCTTCGAAGTCAGCAAGACTGTCGAATTCCATTACACCTTTAGAAGCATTTACAAAAAGGTTTAAGATATCGATATTTGTGTAGTCTAAACCAAACTTAATGCTATGATCTTCGTAAAGGTAAGTACCATCAAACTTGAAAGTTAAAGTTTCATTTTCAAGTGAGTTTGCATGACGGTATTCATCAGAACCGAATGCAATGCGCCCACCGTCACTTAATCCGCGGATAGTTACGTCACCAAGGCTCTTATCAAAAGAATCTTGACCAGTTGTTACTTTCTTATGGGTTAAGCTGATTTCAGTAGAAAAATCATCTGACCAATCTGAGTACAATTTAGCTGCGATGTTGTTTAATTCTTCAGTTTTATTGTACCAGTGTGAAGATAAGCGCAGTTCACTTGGGCTTGTTGAAGTGTTACGAGTACGGTTACCTTTGTTGTATTGGTAAGTTAATGAAGAACGGTGTTCATCATTGATATTCCAATCAAGTTTAGCAACTAATTTTTCATCTTCTTCTACAGGTGTTGTGTTCCAATCACCTAAATCACTGATACCGTATACTTCAGAAGCAATACGTTTAACTTCAGCGATATCTTCTAATGAAGCATCTGTTTCGTTTGCTGCACCAGAACCAGCTGGTCCCCACTCAACACCTTGTGGAGAATCGAACTTCTCGTATGATGTGAAGAAGAATAATTTGTCTTCGATTAATGGACCACCTAGGCTAACACCCCAAGTTTTTTCGTCATAATCTAATGGAATGTCTTCAAGCTCACCATCTCGGTTACGAGTTGTAGGAGTTCCAGCCATGCTGTCATTTAGTGTTTCGTAAAAGAAACCACCTTTGAACTCGTTAGTACCTGATTTGAATACTGAGTTAATTAGTGCGCCGCTGAAACCAGACTTACTAGCGTCAAATGGTGCAACGTCAACAGTTACTTGATCTAGTGCATCAAAAGGGATTGGTGAACGCTGTGTTGGGTAACCACCACCGTTTAGACCAAAATCATCGTTTTGGCTGATACCATCAACGGTAATCGAATTGAACTTAGGGTTCATACCTGCAATCGTCATTTGACGGTCTGAACCAGGAAGAATAGTTACTAATGGGTTTGCACGAATAACGTCTTTGATGTCACGCGTAAGGCTTGAAGCACCGGCGATAGCGTCTTCACCGAAGTAGCTTGAACTTCCAGGTGCTGTTTCAGCGATAACCGAACCAGTGATTGCAATACGCTCAACATTTGCGGAAGAAAGTTCTGTCGTTAAACGTCTAACTTCGCCTAGTTGTAGGAAAAGATCGTTGATTTTGCGATCTTGTAGGGTTGGTGAATCAATCTCGATCGTGTATGGACCGCCAACTTTTAAACCATTTGCAGAGTAGTTACCTTCTGCGTTTGTTTCTAAAACACGCTTGGTGCCTGTAGGAACGTGAGTAATGGTGATTTTAGTGTTTGCAGCAGGTTGGCCTGAAGCAGTAACAACTTTACCACGAAGCGCTGAAGAAGTGTCAGCTGCAAACGCTGGTGCAGTCATGCCTAAAGCAATTGCTACAGCACTAGCTGCGGCGGTTTTTCTTAGTAAGTTATTCATTATAGAATAGTTCCTTGACGTTAAATTTAATAACGAGTTTGTTTTTCTAGGGTGAATTATAAATATTTCGTACAAAATATCGAACTTTTATGACACTTTAATGTCACCGAATAAATGACTAATTAGTCAAATTTTTACGCTTTTTATACTAAAGTGTTAGTGCTTAGAATTTTCCCATTGTGAGCAATAACAAGGTTTTAATGGCTATTTGTTGAAATTTTGTTATGCACAATAGGTACTTAAAATAGTCATTTTCTTAAACACTTGTTACAAATTCCTAAATTGATTTATGTGAATTAAGTCACAATGCGACTAGCTTTAATGTCGTTTATATCTCATTAAATCGTGTGTTTCGCGTAACAATTCATCATTTTGAAACAAAAATGCAACATTTAAAATTGACACATATGTCAAGTAACTGTTAATTGTACTGAGGTTATATCCAGTGTAATATCATGGCATCGCTTCAATTGGTGTGATCTATCTATAAATGCATCTGTACATCGCCGAAAAACCGAGTCTTGCTCGTGCCATTGCTAATGGGCTTTCTTCTTCACAAACAAAACACGATGGTTATATCAGTTTGCCTAACGGTGATGTCGTGTCGTGGTGTATAGGCCATTTGTTAGAGCAAGCGACACCTGAATATTATGACGAGCGTTATAAAAAGTGGTCGTTAGAGTATTTACCTATTTCGCCACAGCAGTGGCAGCTTATTCCTAAGCCTAAAACCAAAAAACAAATTGGCGTACTGCGCAAGTTAATAAAGCAAGCTAGCGTGTTGGTTAATGCCGGGGATCCTGATCGCGAAGGGCAGTTATTAGTGGATGAAGTTATTCACTATTGCGGTGTACAGGGCACAAAGCTAGCACAGACCAAACGATTGTTAGTCAGTGATCTCAACTTAACAGCCGTTAGGAAATCTCTAGCCAACTTACGAGCAAACGAAGAATTTAAGCCCTTATCGGCTTCGGCATTAGCACGCTCAAGAGCAGATTGGTTATATGGCATGAATATGACCCGTGCTTATACGGTACTTGGTCAGCGCGCTGGCTATCAGGGCGTATTATCGGTTGGTCGCGTGCAAACACCTGTGCTTGGTCTGGTGGTGGCACGGGATGAAGAAATTGAGCATTTTGTCGCTAAGCCTTTCTATGAGGTAGTGGCAACGCTAACGACACAAGCTACTGAATCTTTTGATGCCAAATGGATCCCCAGCGACGCTTGTGAAAAGTATCAGGATGATGAGGGGCGAGTTATTTATCGCAAGCTCGCGGAAAATGTAGTGGCGCGAACAAACGGTCAGCCTGCGGTTGTGAAGAGTGTCGATAAGCAGAACAAACGTTTAAATCAGCCGCTGCCCTATAATTTATCGGCGTTACAAATTGACGCCGCTAAGCGTTTTAATTTGTCAGCGAAACAGGTGTTAGATTGTTGTCAGGCGCTGTATGAAAAGCACAAGTTAATTACCTATCCGCGATCTGATAATCGATACCTTCCAAAGGAGCACTTTCGTGAAGGTGCTAAGGTAATCGCCGCTATCGCGAATAACGATAGTTCATTAGCGATAGCTGCCAACGGTTGTGATACATCGATAAAGTCTAAAGCGTGGGATGATAGTAAAGTTGATGCTCACCACGCGATTATTCCAACAATGAAGCAATTAAAGTCAGCGAGCTTATCGGGCACAGAGGCCAACGTATATTCTTTGATCGCGCGCCAATATTTAGCGCAGTTTTACCCTGTTCATCATTATAGTGAAATGAAGGTAGTTATTGACATCGCGGGTGGTGAATTTAGTGCAAAAGCTAAATTGATTGATACCATGGGCTGGAAGGCACTTTTTAAACACAAGAGTGAAGATGTAATCTTGCCTCCGTTAAACGTTGGACAGCCGCTTAATTGTCAATCGTCGCAAGTCATCGATAAAATGACCCAACCGCCTAAGCCTTTCTCTGATGCAACCCTATTGGCTGCTATGACGGGGATTGCGCGATACGTCAAAGATTCTGCGATTAAAAAAGTACTTAAAGAAACGGATGGTTTAGGCACTGAAGCCACAAGAGCCAGTATTATTGAATTGTTATTTAAACGCGGATTTCTAACGCGTAATAATAAATCAATTCACGCTACGAATAATGGCAAAGCGTTAATTAAAGCTTTGCCGCAATCTGCAACAACTCCTGATATGACGGCGTTATGGGAAGCTAAACTCAATGATATCTCCCAAAAGCAGCTTGGTTATAACGGGTTTATGCAGCCACTTTTGGCGGACTTAGAGCAGTTAATGAACCAAGCCAAGCATACGCCGCTTGATGCTTTTTTGGGCTTAGATAAAGGTAAACCGGCCAAACAGTTTAAGAAACGGCGCAGTTACCGAGGTAAAAACTCAAATACCCGTAAAGCAAGCGTACGAAAAACTACATCACCAAAGCGCTAATCAAATGAAAATTGATAGAGTAAATCCAGTGCTTGGTCAGTGTTATTGATAAATTCAACGAACAGCCTGCGATTAACTTGATAACGCAGGCCGACTTCTGGCAGGGCATCGAATACACCGACACCATAGCGCAGTTGTAGCTTGGGGCCGATATAGCCACTAAATTCTAACCTTGTTTGATCGCCGCTGCCTGAGGTGGTGACATTGAGGTTATCGATGCCCACAGCATCACCGATGGCATTGACCGCTTTACTAGCGCCACCTAGTCCACTATTTACTAGCATGGCGATTGCTAAATTCTGACCATAATTGCTATCACTTCCGAGGCCATATCCACGTAATAAATAGGAAATCGCCTGTTGTTGCTCTAGGGCAGGCTCTGAAAAGATGGTTAATGCTGGCTGATTAACATCACCGTTAACATAGACTCCTGCAATAACCCCATCATTCGTATCAACGGGATCGCGGATGGCTTTAATATTGATAACTGGATTGTTGACTGAGCCAGTAAATATAATTTGCCCTTGCTCAATTAACAGCCGCTGGCCAAATGCTTGGTAGGTCGCTTCCGACAAGCCAAGCTCTCCATAGGCACTCAAGGGAAGTTGAGCGTCTTGTTTTAGAGTGAGCTCTCCGCCAACCAAAGAATCGAGACCAAAGGCGTTAAGATGTAATTTATCGCCCAATTGGGTTTTTACATCTAGGTCAATCAGCATCGCTGAACTTTCTTTTTCTTGCGAGATCACTGTGACATCTGGTGAAATGGCAACCGCTGATTCTGGCAGTGATTCCAGCACTATGTTCGCTTCATCGATGGCAAGAACACCACGAATTTTGGCGAGTGTCGGTGTCAGTTCAACATTAATCGAGGGGCTAAAGGTTATATCAACGCCATTTTGTGGCATCACGTTAAGTGCTTGACCTTTTATTGTGAGATCTGCTTTAGGTGTTTGGCTCCAATCTAACAAGCCGCTAATATCGCCATGACCTTGCACCAGTTTAAATTGACTGGTTAGCGAGGCTTTAGTGCCATTAAAAACTACATTGGTATTTAAATCATCGATGGTGTTTGGCAATTTGTCACTGGCAATTTTAATGTCATTAGACGAGAGGCTACCGAAAATTTGCTGTGCTTTGCTATCTATGGTGAAACCAGCACTAACGCTTAATTCACCTTCTAATTCTGACACATAGCGTAAAAAAGGTTTGTAGGGAGCGAGTTGTAAGCCTTGGCTATTTAAGTGGCCACTGATAAAAGGGGATTCCTCAAAAACGTTACTTAGCATACTGGCGTCGACTTTACCTAAGGTTGGCGAAGACAACCGTAAAATAACGTTGGCTAAGGTACGGTTAACCGCACTGTTAATATGCAAAGAGTCAATGTGGTGGGTGACTAAGTTGTTATTGACGTCACTTGTTACAGTGCCATCTTGCCAGACTAGCTGAGTTGCCAAACTAAGTGCTTGGGGGTTAAAAGATTGAAAGGTCAGGTTGCCAGTAATAGGTCCTGTAACTTGATGCTGCTTTGGCAGGTATGCCTGAAAATCTTGCATATCTAAGCCCGTCACATTCACCGTCGCGAGGTTTGAGCGCATGCTCGTGGTATTGATTTCAAAAGGCGATGCCAAGCAAAGTTCGCTAAATCGCATTTGATTATGATTTAGTTTTGTGCGCCAGCAGTGCTTACTTAAGTCAATGTCTTTGTTTTTTAGATCAATTGCAACTTTGGCTGGTGAGGCTAAGGCAATGGTTGATTGCTGGTAGTTGAGTACTGTTGAGGTTAGCTCGCTGGTCCAGTTTGTGTTTTCAAGACTTCCCGATAATCCCAGTGTTCCTGAGATGAGATTGGATGTTATGTTTGCGCTGAGTTGGTGTTGTTTTGCATCACCCACGAGTGATAACGACACCGCTGCATCGGTTAATACATCGCTGTAACTTGCTTGGTTAATGCTCACGTCAATGTGTGAATTGGCACTTTCACTAATGCCCTGCGGTGAAATCTTGGTCTTAGCATTTACAGATATTGCGCCTAAATCTATGGCATATTCGGGGTAGCTAATGTGATTACCGGATAAATTAGCGATGACACCTATAGCATCAATAGGACCAGTAGCATTTATAGTTCCAGTGATACTGGTGGGTTTGG
This sequence comes from Psychrobium sp., assembly GCA_049607155.1. Lineage (GTDB taxonomy): Bacteria > Pseudomonadota > Gammaproteobacteria > Enterobacterales > Psychrobiaceae > Psychrobium. Next base: position 45,600 of record JBMYWG010000005.1, on the reverse strand, counting down.
CTCCGCGCATAAATGGCAAAGATTGCCCAAGATCTGCAATGGCAATTTTGGCATCAAGTGCTGATTTAGTATTGATTTGACCATTTAATGTCAGCTCATTTATTCCGTGTCGCAGCGACAACATCTCTATGGACCACTGCCCAAATGGATTGCTTTGATCTTTTGCGTTGTATCTAGCGTCTACAACGCCTTGAAGATTGAAAGGTCTCTCTAGCGCATTACCGTTTAATCCGAGTTGTGAAATAGTAAGCAGCCATTGTTCATCTTTTAGCGCAACACCATAACTGATGTCACCATTGATAGTTGCAGGCAATTTTTCGATTATCGATGAAAGTTTTAGTGAATCAAATGTCAATTTACCGCTGCTTTGAATGCGAGTCCCGTTTGGATCTCGCCAGCGAAAGTCGCCAGAGCTGTGCACTTTTCCTAGATCGTTTTTTAGCACCAAATCGATGTCAGAAAACGCATTTAAATTACCATGTGCTGCTAGGTCGATGCTTGATAATGGTAAATGCTCATTTTTAAGTTGGGTATCTAAGGTCAGTTGATAGTCACTTAGCGTGCCGTCAAACTTAAGTGATCCCTCTGCAATTTCTTGCTGATAAATATCAATCGGCTGCCACGTCAAACCGAGACTGATAGGTAGATTGTCATTAAGTGGTGAGGCGCTACCTGATAATGTCGCGTTAAGCTTACCTTGCGTTGTTAACTTTAGTGCGATCGAACTGCTGTCACCTCTTAAAGTAAGAGCTGTCCGTTGAGCGCCTAGTGGCGAAAAGTTGTGAGCACCGCTAAGGGATAAATCGATAGGAAATTGTGGCGTTAATTGGCCTTTCATTGCAAGCTCAACCGGGAAATTATCGATAAGCGCTGAGACAGTGAGGTTATTTATCGCTTGATTGTTAAGGCTAGCGCTAACAAGGATATCTTTCGCGTTATGGGCTAGTTTACCATCTTGTGAGCGCAGTTCTGCAGTGGCCACAGCAAAGGATTTTATTTGTGTTTGGCTAAGAATTATTGGCCATGATATGTTGCGCCACGCGGTCTGTAGCTTAGCTATAGAATCAGCTGAGAAATATTGCTCTTCATTGTTTTGAACTTGATGATTAGCAGTCTGTGCATCTGAACTAAGCACTATCTTAGCATCAGCTACGGCGAGATGATTTATTGCAATGTCTCTAGCCCGCCAACTGCCGCTAAACTTTGTCTGTTGCACCTCGACTGTTGCTTGTTTTGAAGAAACGATGAGCTGCTGAGCCGTAAATTCCTCAATGATGAGTGGCCAGGGAGTATGGGTATCAATGGTGATGGATTTTTTGCTGGCGCTCTTAAGTGCTGTTGCGTCATCATTACTCTCATCTTTTATGTCCAATGTGAGCTTGGCAATATTGGCGTTAGTCACGCATAACTCTGAATGCCAAACACAGCGCCATTGCCAATCAATCGCTAAGTTATCTGCTGTTAGGCTAATTTGAGCATTCTCGAATGACAGGCGTTCTATACGAGGCGAAAGTAGTAAACTGCCCGAGCTTAATTCTACTTTCAAATTTGGCATTAGCTGCTGCGTGATTTGCAACGCGACGCGATTTCCCCACGGCGTCAATAGAACAAATAGCACTAACAAAATTGCAACGACTAATCCAAACGATGATTTTTTGGTGATGGAGGATGACTTCAGGCTTTTCATTACAAATCCAGACCTATTGCAAAGCTAATGTTGAATGGGCGGTCGAATCGTTTAATGTCACTGCCTTGTAATCCTTTAGCAAAATCCAAACGAACCAATCCTACGGGAGTTTCCCAACGAACACCTATGCCTGCGTCGCTATAGTTTTCTTCAAAGAATTTATCACCAATGGTACCGGCATCGTGAAATACAGCCAGGCGCCATTTGTCCTTAATGGGATAACTGTATTCTATAGTACTTAATAGTTGAGTGAGGGCACCACGAGCTTTATCGTCACTATCTAGTGGCGACACACTGTTAAATTTATACGCCCGCAGATTGTTATCGCCACCGGCGAAGTAGCGCATCGAAATGGGCACTTCACTAATATCATCGGCGTTAATGTAACCCGCTTCGATTTTTAGTAGGAGCTGGTGGGTTTCGTTGTATTGTCTAAGCCAGTTCGAACGCAACGACAGTTTGTAAAAACTCGACTGTGAGCCCCATGTTTTATCTGAAACTTCAACGGATACAAATTGACGATCGCCCCAATGCGGCGTGATCCCACCTTCACGACGCTCACGAACGTAACTGATGCCGGGGATTAGATGGCTGCGTGTTTGGGTTTGCGTATTATCTTTCTCACGCTCATATTTTAACAGCAAGATGCGCTTCCAATCTTCATTGATTTGCTGATGTCGCTGCCATTGCAGTGAATATTTGCGATAGCGATTATTGGTGTCGTTAAAATTACTGGTATGGCGCCAACCTAGCACGTAATTGGTATAGTCTAAATTGGGATCACCATGGGGCACTTTATAATTGTTGGTGACAGATTGCTCTTGTTGATTGAGCTTGATTTCGCTTTCTAAGCTATGCCCGTAACGATTTATCCAAGGCTTTACCCATTTCAATCGACCACGCTCACCAAGTTCAGAAGTGACACCCGCACTCACTTCGACAATATTGCGCGGTCGATGCACGGCGGTTACTTTGATATCGATCGACTTATCCAAACCATTTGGTAGGGCAGGGATAGCCTGAACACTAGTAAAGTAACGGCTTTGATTTAATGAAATATTATAGTTGGCAACGGCTGCGTTGGTATAGGCATCGCCTTGTTTAAATGATGCCATCGCGCGAACGATATCATTGCTGGCATGGCTTCCATCAATGACAATAGCACCAAAGTGATAACGCTCACCAGTATCAAATACTAAATCAATTGATGCCGTTTGCGTTTTTATATCAACCTTGACGCTGTGCTTGATCCATTTGGCATCGAAAAAACCATAAGCGCGAGCGATGTCCATCATGGAAGATTTAGTCGTTTGATAACTGCCGTGATCGAGTTTAGAGCCAACAACTAGTGGGTAGCTATTTCGCTGCGCGACAAAGGACTCAAAACTTGCGCCACTGCCAATAACGCGATAATTAGAATGGGTGATGACGACTGGATAGCCCATTGCAATATCGACGGTGATGGTTGGCGAGTCGCCATTTTTGTCGATAGTTAAATTGACTTTACTATTGTAATAACCTAATGCCTGCACCGCTTGATTCACTTGGCGATGTAATTGTTTTTTCCAGTAGGCTAGATTGTCGCGATTTGGCGATGAAAAATCTTCAAGGTAAAGCGCAACGTTTTTCTTAACTTCGCTGCGCAGTGAGTCGTCACTTGAGATTATGTTGTATTTTACTGTTTGCGCGTGAGCTACTGTGTGGTACAGAATTCCGAATCCCACGAATAAAGCGCAATAAAAAGCTCTCAATCTCAACCTACCTAAGTTAATTCCATTACAGCGATACACTGCTGCTAGTGCTATAACGACCACAAATTGCAGCCGTTGTTCCATATATACCCACGCCACTCTGAAACCTACATTTTCAAGTAGCATGGGCATCGCCTAATTATCACCTCATATCGGAAATGATGCATCTATTTATAACGATGTCGGACTGATTATTGAAACAAAGCGTTTATTTCACTATCTTACTACAATTGACAGCGTTGTCATTTTGATTTGTTTTGTGTAAAGTAGCTGACAAGTTTAGACAATCCACGATAGAACAATAAGATGACTCATTCACAATTATCTGTTTGGCAGCAATTAGTTAATTTGGCTAGTGACGTTAAAACACAACAACTCAATACGCTTTTTGAACAAGATGCCCAGCGGTTTGAACGCTTTAGTATTCAGATGCCGTCGATTTTGCTCGATTATTCGAAAAACTTAGTTACCCAAGACATCATGGCCAAGCTCTTTGAATTGGCACAGCAAACTGAAGTGACACAGTGGCGCGATAAAATGTTCGCTGGGGCAAAAATCAACAGCACAGAAAATCGCGCCGTGCTACACACTGCACTGCGCAGTGGTAATTCAACACCTTTGCTGGTAGATGGGGTTGATGTTTCTGCACAGGTTGCCGATGAGCTCGCTCGTATGAAAGTATTTGTAGAGGAATTCCATCGTGGTGAGTGGCTCGGATATTCGGGTAAGCGCATTACCGATATTGTAAATATTGGTGTTGGTGGCTCTAATCTTGGCCCGCAGATGGTGACAGAGGCACTAAAACACGATAGTGACGATACGGTTCGTGTTCACTACGTTTCTAACGTCGATGGTGCCCAAATTGCTGAGGTTCTGCGCCCATTAAATCCCGAAAAAGTTCTGTTTATTGTGTCATCTAAAACGTTCACCACCACCGAAACCATGACCAACGCGCAAACGGCAATGAAATGGTTAACGTCGGCCAGTTTTGATGAAAAAGCAGTAAAGAAACACTTTGTAGCTGTAACGGCAAACCGTGTTAATGCACTTAATTTTGGCATTAGCGAAGACAATATTTTTAAGATGTGGGATTGGGTTGGTGGCCGCTTTTCGTTATGGTCTGCCATTGGTTTACCAATCGCGTTAGATTTAGGTTTTGATAAATTTGAGCAGCTGCTCGCTGGTGCTAAGGCCATGGATCATCATTTCCAAACGGCACCCCTCGAATCTAACATGCCAGCAATCATGGCGCTGCTTAGTGTTTGGAATACCACATTCTTAGGTCACCAGTCACAAGCTATTTTGCCTTACGATCAAACGCTACATATGTTGGCGGCATATCTGCAGCAAGCAGAAATGGAATCTAACGGTAAATCGGTTTCTACTGATGGCCATAAAGTAAGTTATCCAACCGTGCCAACAATTTGGGGTGGCGTCGGAATTAATGGTCAACACGCTTTTTATCAGTATCTGCATCAAAGTAACAATATTGTGCCCGCAGACTTTATTGGTTCAATTGAAAGTGTGACACCTGTACAAGGTCATCACGAAACGCTAATGGCTAACTTTTTTGCGCAAACACGCGCTTTGATGACTGGTGTGAATGAAGAACAAGTGCGCGCAGATTTAGCGGCTAAAGGTCGCAGTAAAGATTATATTAATAAGCTAGTACCGCATAAAATTCACGAAGGCAATCGCCCGACTAATTCAATCTTGTTGCAACGTTTAGACGCCCATACCTTAGGCAGTTTAATTGCGCTTTATGAGCACAAGATTTTCGTGCAAGGTATTGTTTTGGGGATTTGCTCATTTGATCAGTGGGGAGTTGAATTGGGCAAGGGGCTTGCAGCTGAAATAGAAGCTGAACTGCATGACGCTCAAATCAACGAGAGTTTCGACAGCTCGACAAGGGGCTTAATGTCTCATTATTTATCTCAAAAAGGGCAAGGATAATACAGTTGTCCCGTTAGGGTAATCTAGGGTATTATGTGACACTGTTTTTATATACAGTTTATTTGTGCTTATAGATTATGGCCCAGCGAAAAATTATTCACGTCGATATGGATTGTTTCTATGCGGCGGTCGAAATGCGAGATAACCCAGCGCTTGCCAATCAGGCGGTGGCTGTAGGTGGTTCTCGTGATCGCCGAGGCGTGATTTCAACCTGTAATTATAAGGCTCGCGAGTTCGGCGTGAGAAGCGCAATGTCGACGGCGATGGCACTCAAACTTTGTCCCGCTCTAGTGCTAATGCCCAGTAGAATGAATGTTTATGTTGAAATTTCCCAGCAAATTAAAGCCATATTTCATCGGTATACCGAGTTGGTTGAGCCTTTATCACTAGATGAGGCCTATCTCGATGTCTCTGAGTGCAAAGCTCTTCAAGGCAGCGCGAGCTTAATTGCCGAGCGGATTCGTCGGGAAATTTTCGATACGACGGGGCTCACAGCCTCTGCCGGCGTCGCTCCTAATAAATTCTTAGCTAAAATAGCATCTGATCTTAATAAACCTAATGGTCAATATGTCATTCCGCCAAGTGATGTTGATGACTTTAGCCGTCAATTAGCACTGAAAAAAATCAGTGGTATTGGCAAAGTAACAGCAAATAAATTAGAGAATTACGGCCTGATCTACGGTGAGGATGTGCGTAGAGCAGATCCTGAGTTTTTACACCGCCATTTTGGTAAATTGGCTGATGTGCTTTTGCGGCGATGTTATGGCCTTGACGATAGTCCCGTGAAAAACAACCGTATTAGAAAGTCAGTTGGTGTTGAGCGCACCTTGCCACATGACATAACGACCTTCGAGCAATGTTTAGGCGAGCTTGAGCGTTTGCTATTGATGCTCACAGAGCGATATCAACGCACTAAACAAATGCCAATTCACAAACAAGGTGTCAAAATTAAATTTAATGACTTCCAGTCCACGACTGTAGAACAGTCTGTCGATGAATATGACGAATCCCTTTATCGGAGCTTGCTCAAAGAAGCATTTGAGCGCAGTGACGGCAGAGCAATTCGATTAGTGGGTATCAACGTAGGCGTAAGGGAAGAGCAGGAGCCAGTTACAGATGTCTTAATGGGGATACCCCAACTAGCTTTGTTTGACAACTAGCATTAAACAAGCGCCATCAGAATTTGGTATTTTGACTGAAATCGTGCAGAACAAGCGCGTTGTCGGCATCGTAGGTAAAATAGGCCTGCATCATCGGATGATTGATAAAGTATTGCTCGAATTTCCCCGTTTCTTCGAGAATTTCTAGCCCTTTTTTTATACGGTTATACAGCTTGATATTATCTTTATGGACGTGAAAGTTTGACGTTTTATCCCGTAAAAAAACACGGTGTGGTAGCACGGCTAAATTGGGGTTTTGCCGCAGAATAGATTCTGTTCCAGAGAGCTCTGCTGGCACAAAATCATAATAACCTTTGTTGAGATTAATCAATGCACTTTTTCGACTCTTGCTAAAAAGCAGTGTTAGGCCTAGACCTTCAAATTGATGCTTTTTATTTGATTTGTAGCCGATCCCTAATTTATAGGGGGCGAGTTTGCCAAGTGTTGTTAGTTCGCTAAATTCACTCAACCTGTGTTTTTTGGTAATAAGTACCATGATCCCACCACGGCCTCGCAGTAAGTCGATAGGGATGGTTTTAGTTTGTTGTCTAAATTGTGCCATAGGGGTGGCCCACATTACATCGAGACCCGCTTTATTTGCTAGCGCCCAATGAAGTCGTTTTCCGCGCGATGGAACTTTTTTCGGTAGTAATAAATAGTCGCCGTATTCTGCTTTACTCGCCTCTAGTGCTAACCGCAGTAGCCCTAAAGAATAAGAGCGACGTTCGTACTCTGCGGCATTGAAATTTTCTTTGCGAACACGCTTATAGTAAATGGTGTCTTTTGCCCATACTGGCGCACTGAGCAGCAGTGCAATAGTCATAGCGAAAAGAGCGGCGTAAGGTTTTAACATAGATGGCGTGTAAGTAACTGTTATATATCTTTGAATTAGTATTAACCTATCAATAAAAAAAAGCGCTGTCAGTATTTTTACCGACAGCGCTTTTCATTTTCTATATCTGGTTTGGACAATGACTAAGCTGATTTTTTAGGAATATTCTTTAAAATCGCTAATGTTAATTGCCAGAAGCGCTCAACGGTGTCGATGAGTACTTTTTCGTCTGGCGAGTGCGGGAAGCGAATTGTTGGTCCATAAGACACCATATCCCAATGTGGATAGGCATCTTTAAATAAACCACATTCTAAGCCAGCGTGGATCACCATAATCTTTGGAATTTCACCAAATAGATCATTGTAGGTATCACGTACCACACTCATAATTTGAGAAGACGTATCTGGTTTCCAGCCAGGATATGCGCCAGTGAATTCTACTGTAGCACCAGCAAGTGAAAAGATACTTCCAATAGTATTCTGCGCATCAATGCGACGCGAATCCATTAGTGAGCGGATCAAACATTGTACGTGAATTTTATTTCCACGGGTTTTAATAACACCCAAATTGTTTGAGGTTTCTACCACGCCTTCAATCTCATCACTCATACGGAATACACCGTGTGGAATGCTGTAAAGGGCCGCCAATAATCGGCGTTGTAAATCTAGTGCTAACACTGTATCGCTGTCTTCACCTGGGTCGACGAAAATGGCTAGATCAGGCTCTACTGCGGCAAGTTCTTGTTTAAATGTTTCAGTTAATGTCGCAATGTCAGCTTTAAAGTCAGTAACATTATTCGTTGGCACTAAAACTTCAGCCACAGCTTCGCGCGGCAGGGCGTTACGTAAACTACCGCCTTCAATACTCGCTAAGCGCACTTGGTATTTGTCAGCTAACTCAAATAACACGCGAGTTAATACCTTATTGGCATTACCGCGCCCTAGGTGAATATCAACACCTGAATGGCCACCCTTTAGGCCTTCGATGACAATACTTAGCGCTGTATGGTCTGCTGGTGCAGCTTCAGTGTCTAGGGCAAAAGTTGCATTGGCATCAACGCCGCCGGCACAACCCATGTAAACTTCGCCTTCATCTTCTGAATCGGTATTAAGTAGGATTTCACCGTCTAAGTAACCCGCTTCTAGGCCAAATGCACCTGTCATACCGGCTTCTTCATCAACCGTTAGCAGTGCTTCGAGTGGACCGTGTTCAATAGTGTCGTCGTCAAATACAGCCAGAATTGCACATAAACCAATGCCATTGTCAGCACCCAGTGTAGTACCTTCGGCAGTCACCCAATCACCATCGATGTATGGTTTTATTGGATCCGTAATAAAATCATGGTCAGTGTCATTGTTTTTTTGCGGCACCATATCAAGGTGTGCTTGCATCACTACGCCTTTACGATCTTCATAGCCCGGCGTGGCATCTTTTTTAATGATTACGTTGCCAACATTATCACGGGTTACACTAAGACCTTTGCTTGTCGCCCAATCGACAATGTGTTGAGCGATTGCTTCTTCGTGTTTTGATGGGTGAGGAATGGCACACAACTGAGAAAACCACTGCCATAACGGCTGTGGCGTTAATGTAGATAGAGGCATGTTATAAATCCTAAACTTAAAATCGCGGCGTATCATAGCACAGGTTTATTAGGAATAATTATCAACTACGACTTTAGTGGATGATTATCTGCTCGCATTAGACGAAATAACATTGATAATCAAGCGCCTTAGTCCCATAATCGGCGGTTATCAAATTGTAATGGCTCAACAAATAACGCAATGCTCGAACGATTATTTCAATTAGCGCAGCACCAAACCGATGTCAAAAAAGAAGTCACCGGTGGCTTAGCTAGTTTTTTAACCATGGCTTATATCCTGTGTATCAATCCGTTGATTCTCTCACAGGCTGGCATGGATAAAGGCGCTGTGTTCGTAGCGACTTGTTTAGCAGCGAGTTTTGGCTGTATTTTAATGGGGCTTATTGCCAATTATCCTATCGCATTAGCCCCGAGCATGGGGCTCAACGTATTTTTTACTTACGGCGTTGTTATACAGCTTGGACATAGCTGGCAAGTTGCTCTTGGCGCTGTTTTTCTCTCTGGGGTTGCTTTTCTCGTCATTAGTTTGTTTCGGATCCGTGAGCTCATTGTCGAAAAAATCCCACTATCGTTACGCCAAGGAATAGCCACAGGGATCGGTTTGTTTTTAACACTTATCTCGTTAAAAATCGCTGGAATAGTTGTAGTTGACGACAATACGCAACTTACACTGGGCAATGTGTTTTCGTTTGAAGCTGCTATGTGGGTTATAGGCCTGTTAGTGATGATTGGGTTTGCTGCACGAAGTTGGCGTGGTGGCATGTTGGTGGCCATTGCAGTAATTACAATTATTAGTCTGTTGTACGGCAAAAGTGACGTTGATGGCATTATTAGCGCGCCGCCTGAGGCCGCCGCTACTTATATGGCGATGGATATTAGTGGCGCGTTAGATATTGGTTTATTAGCAGTTGTCTTTGCATTTCTTTTTGTCGATCTCTTTGATTCAGCCACCAGTTTAGTCGCGGTGGCGCAGCGAGGCGGGTTATTAAACACTGCTGGTCGTTTTGCGCGATTCGGCAAGGCGTTATTTGCTGATGCGTCAGCAACATTATTTGGCGCGAGTTTGGGGACGTCGACCGTGACAACCTACGTTGAAAGTACGGCTGGTGTGGCTGCTGGTGGTCGCACAGGACTGACTTCTGTTGTCGTTGGTCTGCTATTTTTAGTAGCCATATTTTTCTATCCGCTGATTGACGCTGTGCCGTTAGCGGCAGCTTCACCAGTGATTTTTTATGTTGCTACCTTGATGCTCGCTGGTCTCATTAGCGTGGAATGGGAAGACTTAACCGAAGCTATTCCCGTCGTTATTACCGCGATTGTTATGCCGCTTACAATGTCGATAGCTAATGGAATTGCCCTTGGTTTTATTAGCTATACCTTAATTAAACTTGCCGCTGGACGTTATAAGCAATTGAACGCATTGGTTATCGTATTAAGCATCTTCTTTACCGCAGAATTGTTGTTACGAGCAAACTATTAATAATATTTTATTACTTGATTTGTATTAGTGCTATGATAGTTTCTCAATCCAATCTTAGTTTGTAGGCGCCGAGATGCGCTTTGGGATCTATCATGAATACTTCGTCAGGCGGAAACGAACGTTCTTTTTCAGCGGACCAGCAATTGGTGTCAGTTACTGATCCGCGTGGTGTGATACTTTATGCCAATCCGGCATTTTGCGATATCGCAGGCTATTCTCTTGAGGAATTAACAGGGCAACATCATAACATTGTTCGGCATGATGATATGCCAAAGGCGGCCTTTGCCGATTTGTGGCAAAAACTTAAAAATGGCCGTTCTTGGCGAGGCATCGTTAAAAATCGTTGTAAAAATGGCGATTATTATTGGGTAGATGCTTATGTAACACCGCTGTATGAAGGCAATAATGTTGTTGCTTATCAATCGGTGCGAGTGAAGCCGCAACAAGCTCACGTTAACAAGGCAGCTGCATTATATAAGGCGATCAACAATGGTAAAAATCCGGCGCGTGGATTATTATCACCGTTGATGAAAATGCTTATTTGCGGCGCTTCAGCCATTGGCATTATGGCAGCCAGTGTAATGATTGAATCACCGATTGCAACATTATTTACCGTTGGCGGTCTGCTAGGTGTTGCTATTGCAGCGCTCAATCAAGAGCTCTTTGTCGTTCCTAATTATATCAAGCGTGTTAAAGCGGATATCGATTCGCCGTCACGTCATATTTTTTCTGGTGGCGGCCCAATTGGCGTCTTAGACTATCCCAACCAATTAGCGCAGGCGAAAATAAGAACTATCTTAGGACGTAGTCGCGACTTAGGGAGCAATCTCGTTGATGTGTCATCTAAACTCGATAGTGCTTCAAGCACCAGTTTAAAAGGATTGTTGTCGCAAAAAGATGAGTTATCACAGCTCGCTACGGCTATTACACAAATGAGTGGGGCAATTAGCGAAGTGAGTCATAATACCGTGGACTCTCGCGATCGCGTTGATAGCGTTAATGCTCAGTGTGATGATGCTATCGGTGCGTTAGAGCGTTCGCAAGAGCGCATAAGTGTACTTGGCAGTGCAATTGGTGAATCTGCACACACTGCCACCGAGTTAATTCAAGATGCCGATGAAATTGCGACTATTATGTCTGAAATTCAAGGCATTGCCGATCAAACCAATCTATTAGCACTGAACGCGGCAATTGAAGCTGCCCGCGCTGGTGAACAAGGGCGAGGTTTTGCTGTTGTGGCTGATGAAGTACGAACGCTAGCAAGTAGAACGCAGGTTGCGGCGGAGCAAATTCAAAAATCAGTAGAAGCGCTTCAGCAAACACTAAGCGATTGGGGAGCGTCGATGCTCAGTAGCCAGCAAACTGCTGGTGAGTGCAACGATAAGAGTGAACAAGCGCTTGAGGTCATGCGCAGTGTGGTTAGTGCGATGCATCAAGTCAATCAATTAGGTGAGAAAATTGCGGCGGCAGCCGAAGAGCAAAGCACTGTGGCGCAAGAAATTTCCAACAACATTATTCATGTTGATTCTATCGCACAAGAAAATACGCAAATGAGCGAACAAGTTCAGGTGCAATCAGAAGCGGTCAAATCTTGCAGCAAAGATATTCACAAACTCAGTGCCACCTTTAAATAGCGCTTTTCTTTAGGTTAAAGCGCAGTACCACTTGCTGCGCTTTAGCGTTTTTCAGACACCGTCGATACTATTTCACCGTGGTGTAACTTGGTGACTAGGGTGTCGCCAACACTCACCTGTGATGCATCCGTTATCACGCTTTCACTCTCATCTAACGCGATGCTGTAGCCCCTTGCTAACGTTGCCAGCGGGCTTACCGAGTTTAACTCTCTAATTAACCCTTCATAACGTGCTTGTTGACTTGCGAGCTGTTGATTCATTGCTTGTTTCAAGCGCGCTGTCAGCTGCTGGTTATCATTATTGTGCTCCTTAATTTTATACGCTGGCGATTGGCGTAATAAGCGTTGAAATAAGTTAGATAAACGCTGTTCGTTGTGGTGTAGACGGTGCCTAATAGCAGACGTCATCTGATGATTTAATTCATCAATATATTGAGCTTGTTGCGCCAATTTAAACTTAGGATCTTGGGCCTTTAAACGGGAGCTTAGCTCAGTTAGTACTTGATAATATTGGTGTACCTTGGCGCTCATAGCATGAGATAAACGCTGAGTTAGCATCGCATTTTTTTGACGTTGCTCTTCGTTACTGACACTGGCAATTTCTGCGGCTGCCGAAGGTGTTGGCGCGCGAAAATCACTGACGAAGTCACTAATGGTGACATCGACTTCATGGCCAACAGCGCTAACGATTGGTAGCTGCGAATTAAATATGGCGTAGGCGAGTTGTGGATCATTAAAACACCATAAATCTTCCATCGAACCACCGCCTCGGGTAAGTAATAGCACATCCACTTCATTACGCATATTGGCTAGGTTAATGGCATGACACAGTTCGCTAGCAGCCTGTTGCCCCTGAACTTGCGCAGGGTATATTACGACTTCTAACAAAGGGTTACGACGCTTTAAAACCGTCAGTACATCGTGCACCGCCGCGCCAGTTGGACTGGTTATAATACCTATTTTTTGAATTGATTCTGGCAGTGGCTTTTTGTGCTCGCTACTAAAAAGTCCTTGTGCAGCTAAATCACATTTTAATTGCTCAAATTGTTGTTGTAGTAAACCATCGCCAGCTTGATCCATTACATCAACTAATAACTGATAATCACCTCGCAGCTCATATACGCTAATGTTGGCTTTTACCATCACTTGTTGACCGTTTTGCGGTCTGAAGCGCACAGCGCGGTTACGTCCTTTAAACATGGCGCATTTTATTTGTGAGCGCGCGTCTTTGAGGGTGAAATACCAATGTCCTGAAGAAGCTGCGACGAAGTTTGAAATCTCGGCGTTAACCCAAACACGGCCAAAGTTTCCTTCGAGTAAACGTTTTATTTCGCTGTTAAGGCGTGAGATGTTGTAGATGTTATCGCTTGGCGTGTTGTACATGAGGCAATGGCAATATGTGAGTTGGCCTCAAGTGTATAGTGGGTTTTGTGCTTAAACAAGCCTATTTATGCAAACAGAGCGCTGCAATGGTGAGAAACTATGCGCTACTAACCTAGAGAAGAATATTTTATTAGTAGCGCATAGGGAAAGGCGAATTAGTCGTCCATTTGTGCGATTCGATCGCGTAGGAAGTCCATGCCTGGTTTATCGTTTAACAACTCTTTTTTCGTTAAACCTGATAACTCATGTGGGAATACTAACCATTCATCAGTTTCATAGAGGTAAAAATCAGGCGTTCGATCTGTTTTGTTATTTTGTGGCTTAAAATAAGGCGTTGCAATCTTCATATCAGGCGTATTTTTACGACATTTCTTCGTTAAATCTTCGATGATTTGCGCAACGCTTAAACCCGTGTCATATACATCGTCAACAATAAGCAGCGTATCTTCACTGTTCACGTTGCGAATAATGTAGTCCAAACCGTGTACACGTACATTAGATACACGCTCTTCAATTCCAGTATAAGAAGAGGTGCGAATTGAGATGTGATCTGATTTTACACCAAAGAAATCCAGTAGTTCTTGTACTGCAATGCCCACTGGGGTACCGCCACGCCATACGCCGATAATGTAGTTGGGCTTACAACCACTATCGAGTACTTTTAGGCCTAATTTGTATGAATCGTCTAGTAGGGTTTGGGCGTCTATATATTTTTTTGTCATGGTGTTTTCCAGTAGGGTGATAGCAACATCGCCATATTGGGAGGAAAGTATAGCAAAGCTAAACGAGAAAAATTAGATTTTTGTCAATTCTTGGCGCGAATGACAACAAAAAGGCTGTTTTTTACAATTTTATAACGAGATATTGTGGTTAAAACTAAAATTAATCGCAAATATTGATTGTAGCCTAAGGGATAATTCCCTATAATACGTCGGCAATATTTAATCCCTTTTATATTCATTTAGGTGAGATGTTGCAATGCTAAGAATCGCTCAAGAAGCTTTAACTTTCGACGATGTTCTACTTGTTCCAGGACATTCTACTGTACTGCCGCACACGGCAGACCTTCGCACAAAACTAACCGAAAAAATTCACCTTAATATTCCAATGCTGTCAGCGTCTATGGACACTGTAACGGAAGCGCGTTTGGCGATTGCTTTAGCGCAAGAAGGCGGTATTGGCTTTATCCACAAAAACATGACGGTTGAAGAGCAAGCCCACGAAGTAGAGCTTGTTAAAAAGTACGAGTCAGGTGTGGTCACTAAACCTGTAACCGTTGGTCCAGATGTCACTATTCGTGAAATTAACGAGATGCGCGATCGTTTAGGTTTTTCAGGATTTCCTGTGGTTGATGAGCAAAATAACGTATTGGGCATCATTACGTCACGTGATGTACGTTTTGCAACAAATCTCGATAAGCCTTGTAGCGCGTTAATGACGCCGAAAGAAAAGCTAATTACCGTTACCAATGCGACTGACTCTGAAAATGTATTGCACTTAATGCACGAAAACCGCATCGAGAAAATCGTTGTTGTAGATGCGGCATTTAAGCTACAAGGTATGATTACCGTTAAAGATTTCCAAAAAGCCGAAGAAAAGCCAAACGCTTGTAAAGACGAAATGGGTCGCTTGCGCGTAGGCGCTGCTGTTGGTTGTGGCGCTGGTACTGATGAGCGTATTAAGGCACTAGTAGAAGCTGGCGTTGACGTATTACTTATCGATACATCACACGGTCATTCACAAGGCGTATTAGATCGCATCAAGCAAACGCGTCAAGAATACCCAGATTTACAAATCATCGGCGGTAACGTTGCTACTGCTGCTGGTGCATTAGCCATTGCTGACGCTGGCGCTAACGCGGTTAAAGTAGGTATCGGCCCAGGCTCTATTTGTACAACACGTATTGTAACTGGTGTTGGTGTTCCGCAAATTACTGCGGTATCTGATGCGGCAGACGCACTTGCCGAGCGCGGCATTCCAGTTATCGCTGACGGTGGCATTCGTTTCTCTGGTGATATTGCTAAAGCATTAGTCGCTGGTGCAAGCTGTGTAATGATGGGCTCAATGTTCGCAGGTACTGAAGAAGCACCGGGTGAAGTTGAGCTTTACCAAGGTCGTTACTACAAATCATACCGCGGTATGGGTTCTATTGGTGCGATGGATCAGCGCGATGGTTCATCTGATCGTTATTTCCAAACGAGTAAAGAAGCATCGAAATTAGTGCCAGAAGGTATCGAAGGTCGCGTGGCTTACAAAGGCCCAATTGCTAACATCATTCATCAGCAATTAGGTGGCATTCGCAGTGCAATGGGCTTAACAGGTTGTGGCACAATCGAAGAATTAGGCAGCAAAGCACAATTTGTGAAAATTACATCAGCTGGTATGGGCGAGTCTCACGTACACGATGTAACCATCACTAAAGAAGCACCAAACTACCGCATGGGTTAATCCCCATCCTCATTTAAGACAGGGCGCCTAAAGGGCGCCTTTCTACAATCATTTTATAAAGGGTTATTCATGAGCAACATACATGATCATCGCATTCTAATTTTAGATTTCGGCTCGCAATACACACAGTTAATCGCACGCCGTATCCGTGAAATTGGTGTTTATTGTGAACTTTGGGGTTGGGACGTTTCAGAAGAGAAAATCCGCGAATTTAATCCAAACGGCATCATTTTATCAGGTGGTCCAGAGTCTGTTACTGAAGAAGACTCACCTGTGGCACCTGATTACGTGTTTAAAGCTGGCGTACCAGTATTAGGCGTTTGTTACGGCATGCAAACCATGTCGGCACAACTTGGAGGTAGCGTTGAAGTATCAATGGAACGTGAATTTGGTTATGCCAAAGTTGAGCGCGTTGGCGATTGTAAGCTGTTTGATAACATCGAAGATGAAATCAAAGATGGCAATGCATTTTTAGATGTGTGGATGAGTCACGGTGACAAAGTTGCTACTATTCCGTCATCATTTAAAACAGTTGCAAAAACAGATAGCTGTCCTTATGCAGCGATGGCTGATGAAGAACGTCAGTTCTACGGCGTACAATTCCACCCAGAAGTTACTCACACTCGCCAAGGTGGTCGCATCTTAGAGCGTTTCGTGGTTGATATTTGTCAGTGTGATAAAAACTGGACCTCAGCGTCTATCATCGATGACGCTGTTGCACGCATTAAAGAGCAAGTGGGTGATGATGAAGTTATCCTTGGGTTATCTGGCGGTGTAGATAGCTCTGTTGCTGCGCTACTTATTCAAAAGGCGATTGGTGATAAGTTAACTTGTGTCTTTGTTGATAACGGTTTACTGCGCTTAAACGAAGCAGAACAAGTAATGGAAATGTTTGGTGACCACTTTGGTTTAAACATTGTTCATGTTGATGCGGAAAATCGTTTCTTAGATGCACTTGCTGGTATTGATGAGCCAGAAGCCAAGCGTAAGAAAATTGGTCACGTATTCGTTGAAATCTTCGATGAAGAGTCTAAAAAGTGTGTTAATGCGCGTTGGTTAGGTCAGGGTACTATTTATCCTGATGTTATCGAGTCTGCAGCAGCTGGCACGGGTAAAGCGCATGTGATCAAATCACACCACAACGTGGGCGGATTGCCAGATGATATGGAAATGGGCTTAGTTGAGCCACTACGCGAGCTATTTAAAGATGAAGTGCGCCGCGTTGGTTTAGAGTTAGGTTTGCCGTATGACATGTTATACCGCCATCCGTTCCCTGGACCGGGATTAGGTGTGCGTGTACTTGGCGAAGTGAAGAAAGAGTACTGTGATTTACTACGTCGCGCTGACGCTATCTTTATCGAAGAGCTACACAACGCCGATCTTTACCATAAAGTGAGCCAAGCCTTTACGGTGTTCTTGCCAGTTAAATCAGTAGGCGTGATGGGCGATGGTCGTAAATACGACTGGGTTGTTTCGCTGCGCTGTGTTGAAACAATCGACTTTATGACGGCGATTTGGTCGCAACTGCCATATGAGTTACTAGGTAAGGTATCAAACCGCATCATTAATGAAGTCGATGGTATTTCACGCGTGGTTTACGATATTTCAGGTAAACCGCCAGCGACTATCGAGTGGGAATAATCCCTGCTTAAAAATAATTGCTTTTACTTTGAAAAAAGCAGTTAACTGTTGATAAAACGCCGAACATAGCGATAATGTTCGGCGTTTTTTATTTTTAGTCAGTGATAACCAACTATGAACTTACCATTAACTAGCGATGAGCTTAGTCAACTGTCCGTTGAAGACTGCGATCAGTATTGGATGAGCTATGCGCTTGCATTGGCTGATAAGGCGCAGCAGGTCAATGAAGTACCGGTTGGCGCTGTATTGGTGCTAGATAATCAGGTGATTGGCGAAGGTTATAATCTAGTGATTAATAATAACGATCCTTGTGCACACGCCGAAGTGATGGCGCTACGCACTGGTGGCGAGAAAATAGAGAACTATCGTCTGCTAGACGCGACCTTATATGTGACCTTAGAGCCCTGTTGTATGTGTTCTGGTGCTATAGTGCACAGTCGTATCAAACGCGTAGTGTACGGTGCTGACGATTTAAAAACTGGTGCGGCAGGCTCTGCATTCGCGCTGATTAATGATGCTAAGCATAACCATCAGGTGGAAGTGACCTCAGGGGTAATGGCATCAGAGTGCGGCACTATTATTAGCGACTTTTTCAGTCGCCGCCGAGCTGAGAAAAAAGCGCTAAAGGCAAAAAATAAGAAAAATTCATGAGTTAGTGCATTATATTACTTGGCGCAAGGACTAATTAGCGCTACGCTGAATATATAGTCAGTGACAGTGAGAGCCAATGTAATGAATAACGCATATTCGAACATAACGCTAAAAGCGCTGGTGTTTATTGGTTGTTCACTGTTCATAAATGTTAGTCATGCCAAACAGCAGCTTGTTACCATAGTGGCGGACGATAGCTATCCACCTTATTCCTATCTTGAAGACGGCCAAGTTAAAGGTATTTACGTCGATTTAATATCCTTAGCGGCACAGCGGTTAGCCAAAGATTACCAAGTGAATTTCGTTGCGATGCCATGGAAGCGTGCGTTACAAGAAGTGAAACTTGGCAAAGCGTTTGCGATTATTCCTCCTTATATTCACACCCATAAACGAGATTATATTTGGCCGTACTCTGCTGCCTTAGCTTATGAGCGGGTTGTTGCTCATTGTCACGATTCTGTCGACATTAGATCTCATTTAGTAGGTAATGACGATGCGCGTGACACACCGCTAAATGTCGGTATTAATGCAGGATACTTAATTCTTAATGAGCGCTTGAGTCAGGCACAAGGACAAGGGCTGATCCGAATTTGGGAAAACCGCAGCACCAAAGCAAATGTGATGAAGTTGATTAATCAGCGCATCGACTGTTATCTCAATGATCCTTTATCAACGAAGTGGGTGTTAAAACAATTAAGCGCGCAAGATGACTCGGTGAATTTTAATCATATTCATCAAACCATAGAAGTGATGGTGCAATCTGCTCATATTGGTTATAGCAGTGATGAGCATGGTCGTTTCAAATACAAAAAAGATTTCGTGAAGCGATTCGATAAGGCATTAGCTGCGGTTAAACGAGAAAATGCCTTAGAAAAGATTATTGCCAAATATGTCCCTTAACTTGGCTTATATGCCATTTCGATTAGCTACCATTGACGATATACAGGATAGCGGCCATGGGCCTTATCATAGAATGGTGACTGACGATAAATCCATGCAAGACGAGCCCGTGGATTGTCTGCAAATTCCTTATCGGTTTTCAGTTTCTCTTCAAATGCCTTTTTAAGTGCTGGTGATTGCGCCAACATTTGTTGAGCCATAGGCACCACGGCATAACCTTCAATATATTCCGTGCGTTGAAAAATGGTGTTAAAAAATCCCCAATGAAACAGAGAATCAGGTGATTGTGGCTCTAATAAAGCGAATGCTAACTTACCTAAAGGCTGATCGAGAGATACTTCAACACTGCCAGCGGGAAGTTCAATATCACTTTTATGACTGTTAAAGGTCGCTTTAACACGCATTTCACCTTCATAAGGGGCTTTGGCAAACTCTGAGTTTGCAACACTTAAGCTTTCTAACATAATCGTGCGCGGCGCAGTTAAGGTGTTTGTTTTAATGCTATGTTGCTTAAGCCTCGAGATAGCATTGGTATACTGCGGCAAAATCCAATAGGATTTTGGTAACTTAGTGACCAGCTTCGGTACATTACGATCAAACCACGGCATTTGATATGTTTTCGCTTTACCCGTCCATTTGACTTGCTGCGTGCCTGAAATTTCATCGTCAAAATGTTGGTAGGTTATGCCTTTAAAGGCTACGGTTCTTGGTTTGTTGTAGCCCCAAGTCAGAGGTAACTCATCTGGTCTTGAGCTTTTATCGCTAGCGATGGCTTTGGACAAATGTTTTTGATGAGCTGCAACAGCTTTTAACGATGACTCAATTAATACATATGTTCCTAGAACACGCTGTTTATAAGGCTTTAACGAGTGATTTTCGACTAATACGGTTGGAATATGGCGGGTAGCGCCATAGCCGTCACTGTAGCGTTGGCCAGGACTCCAGCCGGCGATACCTTTTTCGATATTACGGTTATCCATTGCAAAAACTAAATCACCGGGAATATGCCCCATGGTTGATAAAGCCGTGTCTACTGTTGGGCGGTAGAAATTATCAAACCATTTAGCGATTTCAGGTGAATAGCTATGACTCTTAATGGTTCCGTAGGTAATATCGTACTGGTAATCTACGCCGTCAGTAACGTGTAAATCAAGGTAGAGACTTGGCTGATACTTATTTAATAGTTTGATCATTGCCGCCATTTCGACGCTTTTTATTTTGGCGTAATCGCGGTTCAGATTAAGGTTTTGTGAGGTTGCGCGCCAGCCCATATTGCTCGGACCACGTTGATTCACGCGATGATATTTGGATTTATTTTCGTGACCGTCGGCGTTGAAAATCGGCACGAAGAGTAAGTCGACATCCTCAACTAAATTAGCTTGTTTACCCAATACAATGTCACGCACCAGCATTAAACCTGCGTCTTTACCGTCGATTTCGCCAGAGTGTATGCCCGCCTGCGCTAACACTTTAGGACGCGATTTAGCGTTAAAGTCAGATGAAACATGTACTAGCATTAGCGGCTTACCCAGCGTGCTTTTGCCAAAGTAAGACAGTTTAATTAAATCGGACTTTTCAGCTAGCTTTTCTAAATAGTCGATGGTTTCGCCATAAGATGGCGTGTTGACAAAATCATTGCGCTCTGCGGGCGTTTGCCATTTGGGATCATTGTTGACTAGTGCTTCGCTGGCACCATGCCAAGGCAGAGTGGGTGGCAAAAGAGTAGCTGGCTCATTAATAACGAATTCTTTAGCAGAGGCTATCTGCGCTGAGAACACTGCGCTAGAAGTTAATAGGCTAAGACATAGTGCACGGTAAGGCCATTGCAGCGAAGATCGCATAATCAAAACTCATCAATAAAAAGAGGATATTATTATTGAAAGTTGGATGGGTGAAAAGCGTTAATACGCAACAAATTGTGTAGCACTTTATAGATTAACAATGGGTTAGATACCGAATGCGGCATTCTTGCCTGCACGCTTACTTTGGTAAAGGTAATCATCAGCAATTTTTAATAATTCGTCGAGGTTGAAACTTTCATCATGAGAGTGCAGCGCATAACCAATGGAAATCGTCGGACGAATTTCACTATTGCCATAATCGACAGCTAAACTGCTTACCGCTTTATTGATGCGGGTGGATATTTCTTTAAGTTGTGATTTTGAAACCGATTGACACATTAAGACAAACTCATCGCCACCCCATCTAAACAAGGTGTCCTGACTGCGAATTTCCTGGTTAATGGTTGTTACTATAGCTTTAAGCGCAACATCGCCACCGCCATGGCCGAACTGATCATTAATGAGTTTAAAGTCGTCACAATCGATGAGCATAATGCCAAATGAATTATTGAAATCACGTTCTTTGGCCAAGGTGTTTTTTACCAAGGGTAAAAAGTGTTTAAGGTAGCTTCTGGCATACGCACCAGTTAAAGCGTCTTTCATTGATATCGCTACTTTCATCGACATCATGCGATGGCGAATAAACAGCGAAACAGACAGGCTAATAAACACAAATAATGCTGCCATTAACCAGATAACCGTTGTATGGCGTTCGTTATAGGCTTTTTGTGCCGCGAGATCTGTAGACAGTAGGTTATTTTCTAATTCAACCATCTTGTTTTGCTGACGCAGACCGTTTATGCGTTTGTCCATTAACGTAAGTAGGCTTATGGCATTGCGGTTGCTGTCAGAGCGGAGAAACTCGGTGTAGGCTGACAAGTTTGCATACGCTTGAGAGCTATCTTGTTGTCGGTGATAAATTTGGCTAAGCAGATAGTGCAGTTTGGCAATGCCTGCCTGATGATTGAGGCGTTTGGCATACATCAAGCTGCTTTGCGCGTGACTTAATGCAAGCTCTTCTTGATGTTGCATGAAGTAAAACTGCGCTAAGTCATAGTTAATTAAACGCAAGAGTCTTACGTCATGTTCACTGGTGGCAAAAGCGAGTGATTTTTGCAGCCATTGTTGAGCAATATCGTGCTGTGGCACATTTTGATAGGTGAGGCCGCGTAAACGATCGATATAACCTTCGCCATAGTTCATGCGCTTAGTGATTAAGGTCGCTTGGTCAACTATTGCAAGAATTTCTTGTGGTGTCATTTTATCGCTAGTGAGCGCTGCATTAGCTAGATAGAGCAGGGCGAGCAGCTCAGTATTTTCAAATTCGTATTGTTTGGAAATGCTAAGTGCTGTTTCTAGTGGCGGGAACGCCAACGAGCTAAGACCTAGCTCAATATAACACTGGCCAAGGCGATTAAGTGCTATTGCTTGGCCACGCATGTGTTTGTGCTCGTAGGCGTAATCGACCATTCGTTGCAAGTAGTATATAGCTGAAGCGTAATCACCACCGTTGATATAGACCCAGCTGATATGATTTAGAGCATCGATTTGATAACTGTGACTAGCGGTTTTATTGAGGGCTGAAATTGCCCGCTCTAACGCTATTTTTGCTTTATCGACATTACCGTTATTTGTCTCAAGCTTGGCAATTAGGCCGTACATCGGCGCGCGAATACCTTTGTAGTTAGCTGACTCTAATTCATTGAATAGGTTATTCACAAATTGGCTATTGGCGTTGTCGTTGAGATGAACGATGTCGATGAGTTGCTTGTATTTAACTACAGCATTTGAATTACCACTTGCGCCAGCCACAACAATATTAGCCAAGAACAACAAGGATAATAGGCAAAATGTGAGTAAGGATCTGACGAGCATTGTTATTATGATTATTGCGCGAAAATGACTAAACATTCGCATAATATCACTAACAGCCCATATTGGTAGTGGAATGTTAAGTTTTGGAGATCTTAGTCTGAAAAGTTCAGCGTCGTTATTTTCGACGCTGAATTGTCAATGAGATTTTAGTTGGCTTATTTATGGCGGCTACGTAGATTGTCCATTATCTTAGTAAGAGAAACATCCTTACCGCGCAGTAATACGAGTAGGTGGTAAAGTAGATCAGATGATTCGTTAATCAGCTCTTCGCGATCATCGGTTGCTGCAGCCAGCGCTACCTCAACACCTTCTTCACCCACTTTTTGCGCCATGCGCTTAACCCCGCGATTAAATAGCGAAGCGGTGTAACTCGACTCGTCGCGATCGTCATAACGCGCGCCGATTACACTGTTCAGTTGGCTAATGAAATCAAGATCAAAGCCTTTGCTATCGTTAAAGCAGCTTTGATTGCCTAAATGACAGGTTGGCCCAGCCGGCGCTGCCATAATCAATAGTGTGTCGTTGTCACAATCAACACTAATGTCTTTGACGTGTAAATAGTCGTTGGAGGTTTCGCCTTTGGTCCACAAGCGGTTTTTAGTGCGTGAGAAAAAGGTCACTTTTTCAGTTTCAAGTGTTTTGGCTAAGGCATCTTGATTCATATACCCGAGCATCAAAACAACACCGCTAAAACTATCTTGTATGATGGCAGGCATCATGCCATCGACTTTATCCCAATCTAATTGCTCGATGTTATCTAGCATAATCTGATCTCAATATTATCTTGTTTTAATGAACGCTTAAGCGTTTCAATTTCAATGATTTGTTTGTGGAAAACGCTCGCGGCTAGCGCGCCGTCTACATTGGCGTTTAAAAACACATCGCGAAAATGCTCAATCGCACCAGCGCCGCCAGAGGCAATTAGCGGAATGTTACATACATCGCGCACCATGGCTAGCTGCTCAATGTCATAACCGTCGCGTACACCGTCTTTGTTCATGACATTTAGCACGATTTCGCCAGCACCGCGCGTTTGCACTTCTTTAACCCAATCGAGGGTTTGCCATTGGGTGGTACGAGTTTTCGATTCATCGCCAGTAAATTGTTTAACTTGATATTGGCCTGTTTCGCTATCAAAGTAGCTGTCGATTCCGACCACAATACATTGCTGACCAAACTCATGGGTCAGATCGGTAATCAACTGTGGATTAGCGAGCGCAGGTGAGTTAATGGAAATTTTATCGGCGCCAAAGGCTAAAATTTTTGCTGCGTCATCAATCGTTTTAATGCCGCCCGCCACACAAAATGGAATATCAACTTGCTCACTAATGCGTTCGACCCAGCTTTTATCGACGATGCGATCATCACTTGATGCGGTAATATCGTAAAACACCAGCTCATCAGCGCCTTCTTCGGCGTAGCGTTTAGCCAGCGGCACAATATCGCCAATAATCTCGTGATTGCGAAATTGCACCCCTTTAACCACTAAACCATCTTTGACATCAAGGCAGGGAATTATCCGTTTTGCGAGCATGCGATAGCCTCCTCAACGCTAAATTTACCTTCGAGTAGGGCGCGACCAACAATCACACCAGCAACGTTACACGGATTAAGGGCTTTAATGTCTTCTAAATCACCGATACCGCCGGATGATTGCCAGTCGATTTGTGGCCAGTCTTTAACGAGTTCGGTGTATAAATCGGTATTAGAGCCAGTTAAGGTGCCATCTTTACTAATGTCGGTACATAACACGTGTTTTAGCCCATGCGGAATAAAGCGATTAAGTAGATCTTCGATACTCACGCCTGAGTTTTCTTGCCAACCATGGGTTGCCACGTGTTTGTTGCCGTCTTCATCGATGTTGATATCTAGCGCAAGGACGATTTTTTCGCTGCCATAAGTTGCAAACCACTGTGCTACTAATTCAGGTTGTTTTACCGCTAATGAGCCAATGACCACGCGTGACGCGCCAGCATCGAGTAAATCGATAATGTCTTGTTCGCTGCGAATTCCGCCGCCAACTTGCAGGCCAACATCGCTAACGCTGTTCATCATTTGTGAAATAAGGCCTAGCTGACGTTTTGCAGGATCTTTCGCGCCGGTTAAATCCACTAAGTGTAACCATTTTGCGCCTTGCGCAGCGTAGTGCTGGAGCTGCTCAACCGGCGAGAACTGATAGGTGGTTTGCTTGGCATAGTCACCTTGATACAGGCGAACCACTTCGCCGTCTATTAAATCTAATGCTGGAATAATCATGGTTAACCTTGTTGTGAAATAGCTAAGAAGTTACGCAAAATTTGGGCGCCGATTTTGCCAGAACGCTCTGGGTGAAATTGCACGCCATAAAAGTTATCGCGATTAATCGATGCAGAGAATGATTGACCATAGTCACTTTGCGCTAGGGTGTAATCACCGACAGGAACGGAAAAACTATGCACAAAATAGACATAGCTACCAGCTGGAATATCGTTAAATAGCGGCGCTTTAACAGCCGTAAGCTGATTCCATCCCATGTGTGGCAACGGCAAGTTATCGCTGTTTTTCATCGCCGATACCTTGGCATCAACAATCCCTAAACAATCGACATTGCGCTCCTCTGATGCGTTGGTTAGCAGCTGCATGCCAAGACAAATGCCCAGCACAGGTTGAGTAAGCGATTGAATAAATTCAATCAGCTCAAAGCTCGCTAGTTTTTCCATCGCAGCACCAGCAGTGCCAACGCCGGGTAATACTACGTGAGAAGCATTGCGGATCAACTGTGTATCTCGGGTTACCACCACATCATCGCAAATGCGCTCAAAGGCGCAGCGCACTGAGGTGATATTAGCGCAGCCAGTATCGATAATAGCAACTTGACTCATTACAACACACCCTTACTGCTTGGTAGTTCGTTACCTTCAATCTTTATCGCTTGGCGCAACGTGCGGCCAAAGGCTTTAAAAATCCCTTCCACAAGGTGGTGGGTATTTTTACCTTCACCTTTGATGTGTAGCGTTGCTGCCATGGCACTCGATAGCGAGTGGAAGAAATGTGGCACCATTTCAGTGGCGAGTTCACCAACGCGCTCGTTGGCAAAATTGGCGTCAAATTCAAGCCAGCCGCGACCCGATAAATCAAGGGCACAAGTACACAAACACTCATCCATTGGCAGGGTAAAGCCAAAGCGGCCAATACCACGTTTATCGCCAAGGGCCTTAGCTAGCGCATTGCCTAGCGCAATGGCCGTATCTTCAACGGTGTGGTGATCGTCGATGTGCAAATCGCCTGTCACTTGCGCGTTTAACTCAAAGCCGCCGTGAGTGGCAATTTGATCGAGCATGTGATCGAAAAAGCCAATACCAGTGCTAATTTGGCTGCCGCCTTGTTTATCAAGATTTACGCCAACGCTAATTTGCGTTTCATTAGTGTTGCGTACCACCTGTGCTGTGCGCTCTTTGACGGTAAGGGCGCGGGCAATCATGTCCCAATTGAGGGTTTGACGATCGTATTTAAATGATTGAATACCCATGTTATTGGCAAGCTCAACGTCGGTGTCGCGATCGCCAATGACATAGCTGTTTTCAAAATCGACACGGCCCTGTTGCAGTAAATCTTTAACCAGCCCCAAACGCGGTTTACGGCAACTACAATCTTCGTGATCAAAGTGTGGGCAAATCAATACTTCACTAAAGGTAATACCTTGTGAGCTAAAGATATCCATCATTTTATCGTGGGGCAGATCAAAATCAGCTTGTGGGAAACTATCTGTCCCTAAGCCATCTTGATTCGATACCATAATCAGCTCATAACCAGCGGCTTGTAATTGGAGCAACACCGGCATGACATTAGGCTCAAAGACCAGCTTTTCTAGGGTGTCTAACTGCTTATCAATTGGCGGCTCTTCAACGAGGGTACCGTCGCGATCGATAAATAAAATCTTGCTTCTCATTGACTATTCTCTTTGTTATATCTGCGGCGCTAATTGCTGTGCCGTCTCGGTTAATACTTGAGTAAGGCGCTTCATTTCTTCGGTGTCGCCAATGCTAAAACGCAAACAGCGCTCCAATGTTGGCACTTTTGATTGGTTGCGCACCACGATGCCTTGTTTAGCTAATACATCAAACCAACTATCGTCATTAAAACGCACTAATACGAAGTTGGCGCCAGATGGATAAACAGCTTCTACGCCCTCTAACTTCTCAACATTCTGCGTAAACTCGTTGGCTAAGGTATTTAGCGTTGCAACTTGATTGCGCATCAGGCTGACGCCATCAGGCGAGAGTGCTTTGGCGGCAATATCTCCAACAGGCCCAGGAATTGGATAAGGAGCAATCACCTTTTTCACAAGGTTAATGAGATACTCGTTACTGAGCATAAAACCACAGCGCAAACCTGCTAAACCAAAGGCTTTTGACAAGGTACGCAATACCACAAGGTTGCTGTATTGATTAATGAGTTTGGCACTGGTGAGCTGTGGCGAAAACTCAATATAAGCTTCATCTACCACCACGATGCATTTTTCGCTACAGGCTTGAATAATCGCTTCAATGGTATCAACGCTAATTGTCGAGCCTGTTGGATTATTAGGATTACAGATAAACAACAGCGATGAGTCATCGAGTTTATCGACTAAGTTATCGTCTAATTGCCAATCACTGGTAAGCGGCACTTCATTGACGGCGACATTGCAGGTCGCGGCGCTAATGGCGTACATGCCATAAGTTGGCGTACAAATGGTGATTTTATCTTTACCCGGCACACAGAAGGTACGAATAAGCAGCTCAATTGCCTCGTCAGCGCCTCGAGACGCTAACACTTGGGCTGCATCTAATTGGCTATATGCCGCGTAATTGTCAATGAGCGCTTGTGGCTGAAATTCTGGGTAGCGATTATACGCAGGCTCGGCATTACAAAACGGTGATTCATTGGCATTAAGCCAAATATCACCACTACCACCAATGCGGCGCGCCGATTGATAAGGCGTCATGGTTAATAATTCTGGGCGAGCCAGTCGATTAATCAGTGAATACATCTTAGGCTCCTTGTTGCAAACGTATAGTCACAGCATTGGCGTGGGCGTCTAAGCCTTCGGCCATCGCCAGTGGCACTATTGAGCGCTCTAGTGATTTTAGTCCGTCGAAACTTAGCTCTTGCACCGTAAATCGGCGTGAAAAATCTGCCAAACTTAAGCTTGAATAACTGCTACACATGCCATAAGTCGGTAGTACGTGGTTGGTGCCGCTGGCGTAATCACCCGCTGACTCTGGGCTCCACTTGCCTAAGAATACTGAGCCAGCAGCGTAAATATTGGCGAGCACATCACGTGGATTTTCCGTTTGAATAATCAAGTGTTCTGGCGCGTAGCTATTTGAGACTTCAATGGTTTGTGCAATAGATTCACAAACAATGATTTTGCTGTGCGCTAATGCTGCTGTGGCAATGTCATTACGCGACAATTTCGCCAATTGCTCGTCTATAGCGATAGCAACACGTTTTGCTAAATTTTCACTTTCGGTGAGTAAAATAGTTTGCGAATCAATACCGTGCTCAGCTTGTGATAATAAATCTGCTGCAACAAAATCGGCATTGGCGTTGTTATCAGCAATGACTAGCACTTCCGATGGGCCTGCTGGCATATCAATGCCAGCACCGCCGACGGCATTAGATACCTGCTTCTTAGCTTCGGTAACAAACTTATTGCCGGGGCCATAAATTTTATCGACGCTTGGCACGGTTTGGGTGCCAAAGGCCATTGCTGCGACAGCTTGTGCGCCGCCAATTTGATAAATGGTATCGACGCCACACAGCTGCGCTGTATATAAGATGACATCAGATATTGGCGGCGGGCTACACAATACAATCTGCTGACAACCAGCGATTTTAGCTGGGACGGCAGTCATTAACACTGTTGACGGTAATGGTGCCGTGCCGCCGGGGGCGTAAAGGCCAACGCTGCGTAGTGGCTGCGTGCGAAGTTCACATTGCACGCCGGGCATAGTTTCTAGGCTAACATCACTTTGCTTTTGCGCCGTGTGGAAGGTTTCGATGTTGTTTTTGGCAAGCTCAATGGCTTGCTTAAGCTCATCGTCAATATTGGCTGTTGCGGCGGTTAGTTGCTCCTGTGTAATAGCCATGGCTTCAAGTTCAATATTATCAAAGCGCGCAGCGTACTCGCGAAGTGCGTCATCGCCATTGAGGCGCACATTGTCGATAATATTACTGACTTGAGTTTGCAGCATCGCCGAGTCTTCAAGGGCAGGGCGCGATAGCTGCCTTGCTTGCTCGTCATTCGATAACGATCCCCAGTTTAAAATCTGCATAATCTATCCCAACATCTTCTCGATTGGCATCACTAGAATAGAGCTTGCGCCTAATGATTTGAGCTGTTCCATGGTTTCCCAAAATAGCGTTTCACTACTTACGGCGTGCACGGCAACCATGCTGTCATCACTGGTAGGTAAAATCGTTGGGTTTTCGGCGCAAGGGAGCAAGGAAACAATCTTATCGATATTGTCTTTTGGTGCGTGCAGCATAATATATTTTGATTCGCGCGCTTGAATGACACCGTTAAAACGGGTCATTAGCTTATCCAGCAGCGCTTGTTTCTCGTCGCATAACACGGTTTTTGATTTTATAAGTACTGCTTGGCTTTCAAAGAATATTTGTGCTTCTTTAAGGCCGTTAGCCTCAAGTGTCGCACCCGTTGATACTAAGTCACAGATTGCATCGGCGATACCAGCGCGCGGCGCAACTTCAACGGATCCTTTTAAGGCGACTGGTGTGAAGCTAACGTTTTGGCTATCAAGGTAGCGCTTTAACAGGTGAGGGTATGAAGTAGCAATACGCTGGCCTTCAAACGATTGTACGCCGCTATATTCAATTTCTGTTGGAATAGCGAGGGATAAACGACAACCACCAAAATCGAGACGTTTGAGAACGTCGTACTCACTTGGCGCATTAGCGGCGATACGCTCTAACTCTGTTTCTTCCAGCTCGTTTTCGCCAATGATCCCCAGATCAACCACGCCATCCATGACTAATGTCGGAATGTCATCATCGCGAACAAGCAATAAATCAATTGGCTCGTTAGTACAGTGAGCAATCAGGCGCTGTGAATTGGTATTAAATTTAATTCCGCTGCCCTTAAGCAGTTTTTTCGCTTCGTCTGATAAGCGGCCTTTCTTTTGAATCGCGATGCGTAATCTGTTGCTCGTTGGCATATTTTGTTGCTCCATAAATAAAAAAACCTCTGGTGAGCCAGAGGTTTTTTCTTAACGTTATAACCGCTGGCAGAATCATCATCTTTCCAGCAGAAAATCTCCTGAAAAGTTACCGGATAATATGATGGTGGCGATGAAGATTCAGCAGATTGGTCATAAGTAAATTAATCGTTAAATTTTGTCTTGTTAAGATGGCTTTAACATTAGGGGAGCAGGTGGCTAATTGCAATGCTTAATTTGATTTATTTATTAGACAAAAGGCTATTAATTATCACTTTTCATTCTTTCATAAAATATGCCACTAATTATTTGATTAAATTTAACTGTTTTAATCTTTTTTATAGCTAAGTTGACTATACATGTATCACCTAATTGTAATTTCTTGCTAGTAATCTATACGTAATTATTTACTATTAGATGTGTTGTAGCTATTTGAATATATTAGACAACAATAGCGATTTGTTAATATTTCGTTAAGTTTAATCGTTCGAGTATAGCTGCCGTTCATATAACTATTAAGGAACCATTATGGATAACTTATCTACTGAAAATTTACAGGCGTTAATGAATCAAGGCCTCGAATTAGCAATGCTGTATTTACCTAAATTGCTGCTGGCAATTTTGACGTTAATAGTTGGCTTTTGGATCATTGGAAAAATCGTCAAAGGTACAGAAAAAGTACTACAAGCTCGAAAAGTAGAAGCGACCTTAGAGCGCTTTTTATCTAGCTTAATTAGTGTTGGTTTAAAAGTGATGCTAATTATTAGTGTCGCCTCTATGGTGGGCATTGAAACAACGTCATTTGTGGCCGTTCTTGGTGCAGCTGGTTTAGCGATTGGTTTAGCATTGCAGGGGTCGTTGTCTAATTTTGCTGGTGGCGTGCTCATTCTATTCTTTAAACCATTCAAAGTTGGAGATGTTGTTGATGCTCAGGGGTACGTTGGTGTCATCAAAGAAATTCAAATTTTTAATACTATTGTGACTACTCTTGATAACGAGCGCGTGATTATTCCAAATGGTGTGTTGTCTAACGGTCCAATTAAGAATTTATTTGCTGAGCCAACTCGTCGTGTGGATATGACGTATGGCATTAGCTATGAAGATAATGTTCAGGCAGCGAAAGAGGTTATTCGCAATCTCATTCTTGCTGACAAACGACTGTTGGAAGAAGAATACGGCCATGAGATTTATGTCAGTGAACATGCCGATAGCTCGGTAAACCTGCTTGTTCGCGTATGGTGTAACTCGCCAGATTACTGGGGCGTCTACTTTGATATGCACGAGCAAGTGAAACTAGCGTTCGATGAGCAAGGCATTACTATTCCTTACCCACAACGCGATGTGCATATGAAATCAGCGTAAACTGACGTTATGTCAGAAATCAAAGCCGGCGTTGTGCTGGCTTTTTTATTAGGCTAAACATAGGTAGGGCAATTGTTAAAACAATTATTTCGTTGGCAACGCGGGCGTCAATTATCAGGCTATGACAAGATGTTACTAGCAGGCGCTACTTGGCCAATTAAGTTTGATATGTACCTGCTTAAATTTCCAGAGGGCAGTGAAATCCCCCCTCATGTGGATAAGGTATCTAGCGGTAAACATTATCGTTTAAATATTGTGTTAAAGCAGGCTGCGCGTGGTGGAGAATTTATTTGTGCATCGCCAATATTTGAAATTAGCTGCATTAAGCTATTTAGACCTGATGTTTGTGAGCACAGCGTAACTAAAGTTGAAGAAGGTTCTCGGTATTTGTTGAGTATTGGGTGGATAAAGCGTTAGACATAAAAAATGCCGCAGATAATGCGGCATTTTTATTATGAGAAAATAACAACTTAGTCAAAATGCAACCAGCTTAATTGCAGATCTGCTTGCTCTTGACCGTCTTTAAATTGGGTCATCTTTACGACACTGTAATTTAGCGAAGGTGCAACCCAAATTAGCGTATTCCGGCTAGAATTTTCACGAACACGGCGTAGTTTTATTGCTTCAAAACGACCAATAGGTGTTTTTACCGTTTCTTTGCCAACGCGTTCGAAAACATAATTGGTTTCTTTACCACGTCTTACCATGTGATAAGAAAGGACTTTTTTGTTATCAATTAAGTCTTTGCGCAATGCTAATTGATAAATTAATGGATCGAAAGTCAATTGAATAGGGCGGAAAGTCTTTTCGTTGTTTTTGTAAACAGATGTCACTGTTTCTTTAGCAAAGTCAATTGATTCTTGGCGGTCTCGGCCTGTGCCAGTGCGTTCATAACGATAGGTTTGTGGTGTAAAGATACCCTCCTTAATTGAGAATTGACTATTTTCTTTACGAGTATCCGATAATAGTAGCCATTTGATAGCACTACTAGATGACAGTTCGTACCCTACATCGCCTTTGCTGAGTTTGCGGTGACCTTTACCAAGCTCACTACCTTTGCGAAATAGAGCATAGCTTGCTTGATAAGGTGCTAGGGCATCTGCTTTCTCAGGAATATTCATGTCTTGTGTGACGGCAAATGTTGGCAGCGAAAATATAAAGGTCGCTAAAAATGCTGAGCGTTTTATTATTTTTATCATAAATTTGTTGTTCCTAATTGGCGGTATGCAATATAAAAGCGTTACAATACCGATATCTAGTAAAGGTATAATGGTTTGTATTAGTGATGCAACAGTGGCAAGCTGATTTTTTTAAGAATTCGCCTCTTTTTAATGATTTAGATCGTCTTTTAGGTCACATGGACTGGCAACAGTGGCCAAGTTGCGACGAACTTAACAAACTCCTCCCCAATGATTTGGTCAATTATCAAGGCCAATCCTTAACCCTGGTTGAACAAACCGATGAGCTGCTTAGTGATGGTATCTATTACGAGCAACGAATTTATCAGCAGGGATTAGTTCCAACGCGCAGTGCTAATTGGCATGATTTCTTTAATGCACTTATTTTTTTGCTATTTCCACAGACAAAACGGGAAATGAATCGCTTGCATGTGGAACATATGGCGCAATATGGCAGTCAAAAGCGTTCGCCCTGTCGAGATGCCATAACTCTGTTCGATGAATGCGGTGTGATCATTGCTTACACCAATGATGAAATAATGCAGCAGCTGAGTAATCATCAGTGGCATCAGGGTTTTGTTGAGAATCGTGATTGCTGGCAAAAATCGGTCAGTGCGACGATGATCGGTCATGCCAACTATGAAAAGGCGCTTGATCCTTATATTGGCTTTACGGGCAAAGCGCTGTATCTGAAAGTTAGTGAAGATTTTTTTGAGTTGCAGTTCTGGGATCGTTATCAATATTTAGATACACTATTGGCCCAAAATTTGGCTTTATTGCTACAAGATAATAGCAATTTATATCCGTTACCTATTTTAGGTGTGCCGGGATGGTGGCCAGCAAACGAAAATGCTGAGTTTTATGATAATCAGCTCTATTTTCGAGCAAAGCGTAAAAATAATAAAGAATTAATGGATTTTTAATGAGCAGTTTGGACAAATACCTCTATCACGTTCCTTTCCAGTGGAGTTTTTTACATCCGAAATATTGGGGAACTTGGTTGATGATCTTGTTTTTGGTGATTTGCGCCTATACCCCCGTCAGGGTCCGCGATTGGATTGCCATTCGTTTAACGCCGCTTGTTTACCGCATTGCCAAGAAGCCAGTTCATGTTATTGATTGTAATCTCAAAGCCTGTTTTAGCGATATGACAGAGCAAGATCGCAAGCAGCTGATTTACAAAAATATTGAGATGTTTTTATTGTCTGTTCTCGGCCAAGCTGAATTGGCGTTTCGCTCTAAATGCCACATCATGAGCCGCTACAATGTTCAAGGTTTAGAGCATTTTAAAAAGTTGGTTGATAACGGTGAACAGGCCATTTTTGTGGCGGGGCATACCTGGGGCCTAGAATACGCGGGCACGTATTTTATGGCTGGTGGCATGCCGATGGTGACGTTCATCAATCAACACAAAAACCCTATCTATAATTGGCTGTCGGTAAAACAGCGTACCCGCTTTTGTGACAGCGTTTATGTCCGAGAGGGTGGCATTCGCGTGATGCTTAAGGGCATGAAAGAAGGCAAGCATTTATTCTTTTTGCCTGATCAAGACCATGGCGCTGACAAATGTGAATTTGCGCCATTTTTTGACACTGAAAAAGCCTCTCTCCCAATCCTAAGCCGTCTATGTAAAGCCACCAAAGGCCGTATTATACCGATTCATATTGCTTATGATGTGGAGTACCACCGTTTTAACCTCACTATTGAAGAGCCGTTTGATTGTTCTGGCGGTGAAGAATGTAAGGAATCAGAAGCCCAATTTTTAAATCATTTGTTAGAAGATTTAATTATGCGAGATTTAACGCAATACATGTGGATATTGCGTATATTAAAGACTCGTCCAGAGGGTCTGGAATCAATTTATAAAAAGAAGCGCAAAAGTAAAAGCTAAATACACCTAAGAAGGTAGCACAGCGCTTAAATAACAATGACAGATATAGTCGCGTTACTTTAATTTATCGTTCGCCATGCAAGGTGAACTCTTTATTTTTAACTGGAAAATCAATGAAAACAGCATTATCGCTAATTAGCCTCGCCATTATTTCATCGCCTGCTTTTGCCAACACGCAAGCCAATGGTAATCAAACCGACAAAGCGATGGAAGTGATCGAGGTGACATCTAACTTCCGTCAGGCTAACCTGATGAAAACATCTGGCAGCATTTCTGTTGTTGATGCCGACAAAATTCTTGAAAACAGTGCGATGCACACTCAAGATTTGTTAGGTAATTTCGCTAACGTTAATTTTTCAAGCGGCGCTAGTCGCGGTAACTTCGTTCAAATTCGTGGTATTGGCTTACGCAGTCAATTTGTTGATCCTATCAATCCGTCTGTCGGTTTATTAATCGACGGTATTAACTATTCTGGTCTTGGTGGTGCGGGCGCGTTATTCGATGTTGAATCAATCAACTTATATCGCGGTCCACAAGGCACGCAATTTGGCAACGATGCGATGGCGGGAATTATTACGATTGATTCGACAGCCGCAACAAGCGAGCAAACCAACCGCGTAATGCTAACGGGTGGTAATTACGGCACTTTTGGCGCAGGCGTAGCTGTTGGTGGCGCTGTGACCGATAGCTTTAACGCGAGACTTTCTGCGCAAAGTCAAAAGAGCGATGGTTATGTAACCAATGATCACCTAAAGCGTGAAGACACTAATGATATAGACGAGAGTAACGTTAAACTAAAAACCAATTGGCAGGTGACTGACGATTTGGTGATTAACTCGACGTTGCATTATATCGATGTGGATAACGGTTATGACGCATGGTCGCTTGATGAAAATGGCCGGACGCTATCTGATGAACCTGGCGAAGATAAACAGCGCACTAAAGCGATTGGTGTGAGCGCTTATTACACTGGATTTGAGTCGGTTGAATTGCAAGTATTAGCATCTAGCCTAGATAGTGATTTGCTCTATAGCTATGACGAAGATTGGTCATACAAAGGGATCCATGATTGGGAATACAGCTCGTTTGATGCATATGCACGCAGTCGCAAGCAATCGAACCTAGATGTACGTTTCCTATCTAAAGGACAATCTTTATTTAACAACACGACGTCATGGGTTGCCGGTGTTTATGCAAGCGAGCGTGACAGTGGTTTAACACGTACCTATACCTATGCTGATAGCGATTTTAGTAGTGACAATGAGCACAGTGATGTAGCGGTGTATGGTGAGTTAAAGTACGCGCTATCTGAGAAAACGAGCATGACTTTTGGCGCTCGCATTGGTCAATATGACATTGATTATACGGATAATAATGGCGTTGCTCGCAAAGTCGATGACAATTTATATGGTCTGCACTTTAATGTGACGAATCAAGTTAATGAGCAAGCAATGACTTATGTATCGCTATCGCGCAGTGATAAAGCGGGTGGTGTAAATGGCGATGCACTAGCTAAAGCTGGTGATTTAACAGATCCAATTTTAAAATCGCAGTTAGCTGATAACGCGACTTTCGATCCAGAAACACTCTACAGCGCAGAATTTGGTGTTAAAGGACGTAGCCTTGACAATGCACTAAACGTACGTTTAGCGGCGTTTTATAACTACCGTAAAGATCCTCAGCTTAAAGGCTGGGTAACAGACAAAATTGGCGATGACAGTGCGGAAACTTTTATTGGCTTTAACGATAACGCAGGCTCAGGTCGTGGTTATGGTATTGAATTAGAAACGCGTTATAGCTACAACGATAATCTAGATTTGTATTACAACGTTGGTTATTTGATCACCCGCATCAAAGACTATGTGGTGGTAAATAAGCACGGTAGTAATCTTGATATGCACAACCGTAATTTTGCCCACGCGCCAGAATATCAATTTAGCGCTGGCGGTAAATACCACGCAGATAATGGCTTCTACGCCAGTGTCGAAGTGCAGGGTAAAGACTCGTTCTACTATTCAGATGGCCACAATCAGCAATCTGATTTTTACGCGGTAACCAATCTTGCAATTGGCTATCAAGCACAAGGGTGGAAGCTCAACCTAGCAGCAAATAATGTATTTGATCGCGAATACGCTGTCCGCGGTTTTTATTTCGAAAACGATCCTCGTGATTTGTACGCAGAAAAGCACAACTACGTACAACTGGGCAATCCGGCAACCGTCAATCTTAGCTTGGAGATCAACTGGTAATGATGTTATCGGTAGAAATTAGCAATTACCCCCTCAACGAAGAATATATTGCGCCGATTAAAGATTTTATTAATCGATTGTTAGCTAATGATAAATTGCGAGTTAGCTGCAATACCATGAGCACACAAATCTTTGGTGAGCATGATGAGGTGATGCAGGTGCTTAGCGCAGAAATGAAAGATTCATTCGAGCGTTTTGGCAAGATGATTTTCGTGTGTAAGTTCATTAACAGCGATTTAGATCCTGCCTTAAAGCCTCATGATGATTGATTTTCTGTCTGGTGCCGTTGAAGGCTTACTCACTTATTCTAAGTGGGAGTTAGTGGCAGTAGTTTTGGCTGTAGCATATTTGCTGTTGGCAATGAGACAGAGCCAATGGTGTTGGCCTGCGGCTTTTGTCTCGACAACAATTTATACCGTACTATTTTGGGAAAGTGCGTTATTGATGGAATCTATTCTTAGCGCCTATTATCTTATTATGGCAGTGTACGGCTGGTGGTCGTGGCATAAAAAGGATAGTGCTGGTAATGAGCCGACCATTACTTCATGGTCAGTGATGTTACATATAAAGGTAATTATCGGCTTGTCTGTGCTTAGCGTTGGTTTGGCCTATGTAATGGATAATTATACGCGTCAAGATTATGCGTATTTAGATACATTTACCACGGTATTTGCGATATTTACGACTTGGATGGTTACCCAAAAAGTCCTCGAGAACTGGGTTTATTGGTTGGTAATAGATGCTGCCTCTATATATCTCTATATAGCGAAAGGCTTTGATCCAACTGCATTACTCTATATGTTCTATTGCTTGATGGTTGTTTTTGGCTACATGAAGTGGCGCGGGGAATATCAAAAGCAATGCATCGTCACTCAGCCGCAGGGCGCTTAAATGCCTGAGTTAAGTATGCAATTACTTTGTAATAGCCGCTATTTTAGCGGCTTTTCTGTCATTAGTGTTGCGCCTTTACACGGTGGGTTGAGCCAGCGTCTTTATCAGGTTCAATATCGTGATAATGATGTGCTTAAATGCGCTGTGGTTCGTTGTATCCAAGACGCGCAATTAGCTCGCCAGGAGTACGAGCTCATGCAACATGCAATGGATTTAGCGCCAAGGCTAATAGCTATTGAGAATGTTGATACTGATGACGGGGCATTTTCAATTATTGTGATGGACTTTATTGAAGGTAACCTCGCCAAAGACTGTGAACTCAGCTCCTTACAATTGACAACAATCGCCATTCAATTAACCCATTTGCATCAAAGCTTACCGTTATGTCCCATTAAACGCCCGTCAGTGAATAAGCTTAGCTTAATCGATGATTATTGGCAGCTAATAGTACAACCTTCGCGACAGGACGTAACCCGCTTTAATAGTGCGGTAGCACTTGTAGATAGCCTTACCTTTGATAATGACGTGCTAATTCATGGCGATCTTAATTTAAGCAATTTGATTATTAGTAGGGATAATATTATCTGGCTTGATTGGGAATATGCCAGTGTGGGCGATGCTTATTTTGACTATGCAACGCTGATGATTGAGGCGCCATATCACCTTGAACCAGCGATAATTACTGCATTACAAGAAACAGGAAATACTGTTATTGATAGTGAACGATTAACGTACTTTAAGCTCTATTATGCGCTGGTAAGCTGGTTGTGGTGTCTCGGCTGTATGCAGGGCTCTAAAACAAAAATGCCGCAATTAACTGCGGCACTGTGTAAATATCAACAGGCCGTCGATCAATTAACCGCCGACATTTGCGCTAGTGATAATTCGTTATAAACATCTATAAGCGCAGCTTTTAACTTTTCTCTGTCGTGATAAGGCGAGGTTTTACTAGCGATATCGCGATAGTAGTATTCTCCCTTAACTTTAGAGCACGCCGAATTAATTAAAATAGCATCTGGTGCTGCCTGTTGCGTGATATCCGTAGACCATTTGAGTAAGGCGCTTTTAGAAATATGGCCGGCAGGACTATTCTCTGCAATTAAATTAGTAATAAATATCTTTTTCGCTTTGCTTTGCGCGATCGCTTGTTGGATCTCAGGCATGATAAGCGGCGGCATAATACTTGTGAGTAGGCTGCCTGGGCCGATAATCAACAGCTGAGCTTTTTTGATCGCTTCTATGGCTTCTGTCGTTGCGTTTACCTTAGGCTCTAGCAATAGACTTTGTGGCATGGCTGCCATTTCATCGATATGCGTTTCACCAAATACGCGTTGTCTGGTTTGGCTAACAGCCACTAGGTGCGTAGGCTGCTCAGACATTGGAATAATGTGGCTTTTTACATCGAGCATTTCTCGAATGAGATTAATAGCATCGAGAGGTCTAACACTCATTTGATCCATCGCTAGCAGCATTAGGTTGCCAAGATTGTGTTCCGCTAGTTCGCCGTTACCTTTAAAGCGATATTCAAACAGCTGCCGTGCGATAGTAGGGCGGGTGGTGAGCTGATTAATACAGTTGCGCAAATCACCCCACGCAATACAGTTTTCAGCTTCTCTCAAGCGACCTGTCGAGCCGCCGTTGTCAGTAGTTGTCACTACGCCAGTGAGCTTATCTTCTAAGTGAGATAGTGACGATAACACGCGACCTAAACCATGACCGCCGCCAATAGCGACGATGTGTTCGAGTTTATCAAAAGGAGAAGTGGTTGAAAGTTTGGATGTAATTGGGCTAGAAATGTGAGAAGTAGCCATAAAGAAAAACCAATAATTACCGTAAGCTTCATTCTAAAGAAAGTTTGTAAATGTTACAACTTTATGGCATTTCGAAGAATTTTCAGTCTATTTTGTTAATTTTAAAACTTACAGGTAATGTCGATATCTGATGTTGGTTTGGTGCAACAGGTAAGAATTTCACCGTCTCGAATATAGGCTAGAGGCTCGGTAGTATAAGCCACCGAGCCGTGATTTAACGTGCAACGACACGCGCCACAGGTACCATCACGACAGTGATAGTTAACCTTGAGTCCTTGTGATTCAAGGTATTCTAACGTAGTGAGTTTGCTATCGGCAGCGATAACATCTTCACATTGTACGTTGTTATAGGTCACTGTTTTCATAACTTACTAAGTTTAACTCGATTGCCTTAGAGATCAAAATCGTCAAACTCGTCACTATCGAGTTCACTATCGATTTGACCGACAAGATACGATGAGATTTCACTTTCTTGCGGTGCTACTTGGACATTATCAGATACTAAATAAGCGTTGATCCAAGGTAGTGGATTAGTCTTAGTGGCAAATGGTGCTTCATAGCCAATAGCTATAAGGCGTTGATTAGCGATATATTCAACGTATTGCTTAAGAATTTCGGCGTTCATACCGATCATTGAACCGTCTTTAAATAGATAGTCAGCCCACGCTTTTTCTTGCTCAACAACATCCATGAAGATTTGTAGGCCTTCATCGTGAAGTTGTTCACTGATTTCCTTCATCTCTGGATCGTCTTTACCTTCAGCCCATAGGTTTAGCATGTGCTGAGTTCCAGTAAGGTGAACCGATTCATCGCGAGCAATTAGCTTGATGATTTTTGAGTTACCTTCCAGTAATTCACGCTCTGCAAAGGCAAATGAACAGGCGAAACTAACGTAGAAACGCACGGCTTCTAGTGCATTCACCGAACACATACACAGGTATAAACGCTCTTTAAGCTTACGCTCAGAAACTTCTAACTGTCGACCTTCAACGTCATAAGTACCTTCACCTTGTGCCTGTAAAAGCTGTGTTGTAACGATGACATCGTCAAAGTATTTTGCAATATCAGTGGCGCGCTTGAGGATATTTTCATTAATTAAAATATCGTCAAACACTTCACTAGGATCGGTAAATAAATTACGCAGAATATGAGTGTATGAGCGTGAATGAATAGTTTCGAAAAAGCCCCAAGTCTCAATCCAAGTTTCGATTTCTGGCAAGGATACTAACGGCAGTAGCGTAACGTTAACACTACGCGCAGCAATCGAATCTAGCAGTGTTTGATACTTAAGGTTACTGATAAAGATGTGCTGTTCACTCTTGGTAAGCTTTTGCCAATCAATGCGATCTTTTGAAATATCAACTTCTTCTGGACGCCAGAAAAACGAGATTTGCTTTTCGATGAGCTTTTCAAAAATTGGCAGTTTTTGTTGGTCAAAACGCGATACGTTAACCGCATTACCTAAAAACATTGGCTCGATTAGCGGGTTGTTCTTCTTTTGATTAAAGGTTGAATAAGTCATGATTTCTCAAATTGTCCTTACTATTGCCAGAGGCACATTCTTTATAGTTTTTGTCGGTATATATACGTTAGGGTGAGCCAATTGGCTCACCAAATCTTTTATCGCGCTTTAGGCGTTAGATCTTACAAGCGCCGCCTGCACAGCCGTCGTCTTCCTGCTCAACGACGATATCGCTTTGCGCATCATCTGCACCATCGCGGGTGTTGTGATAATAAAGCGTCTTAACACCGAACTTGTATGCGGTAAGCAAATCTTTAATGATTTGCTTGACTGGCACTTTGTTGTTGTCGAACTTCGATGGATCGTAATTGGTGTTCGCTGAAATGGCTTGGTCAACGAACTTTTGCATCAAGCCAACAAGGTGTAAATAACCATCATTAGACGGAATGTTCCACAATAACTCGTAGTCATTTTTCAAGGTTAAATATTCAGGAACCACTTGCTTTAAGATACCGTCTTTACTTGCCTTAACACTAATTAGACCGCGTGGTGGCTCGATGCCGTTAGTCGCATTTGAAATTTGCGATGATGTTTCCGATGGCATCAGTGCTGATAGCGTAGAGTTACGAAGACCATGAGTTTTAATTTCTTGGCGCAGCGTTTCCCAGTCGAGGTTTAGTTCGTTAGAACACAATGCATCCAAATCTTTCTTGTAGGTATCGATTGGTAAAATGCCTTTGGCGTAGGTGGTTTCATTGAACCAATCACAAGCACCTACTTCTTTCGCCAATTTATTCGAGGCTTTAAGTAAGTAATATTGAATCGCTTCAAAGGTCTCGTGTGTTAAGCGGTTTGCACTGCCATCTGAATAGCGTACGCCGTTTTTAGCTAGGTAGTAAGCGTAGTTGATTACGCCTATACCTAATGTGCGGCGAGCAAGGCTTGATTGCTGCGCAGCGACAATTGGGTAATCTTGATAGCTAAGTAGATTATCTAGGGCACGTACAGCAAGCTCTGCAAGCTCTTCTAATTCATCAAGAGATTTAATGACACCTAGGTTGAATGCCGACAGCGTACAAAGGGCGATTTCACCGTTAGGATCGTCAAAGCTTTGCAGTGGTTTTGTTGGCAAGGCGATTTCTAAACACAGGTTAGATTGCTTGATTGGCGCAACTTCTGGGATAAACGGGCTGTGCGTATTACAGTGATCGACGTTTTGTAAATAGATACGGCCAGTACTCGCACGCTCTTGTGCAAATAATGAAAACAGCTCAGAGGCTTTAATAGACTCTTTGCGGATTGACTCATCTTGCTCGTATTGCAGATAAAGTGCTTCAAACTTGTCTTGATCGGCGAAGAAAGCATCGTATAAGCCTGGTACATCACTTGGCGAGAACAGCGTAATGTTTTCACCTTTGATGAGGCGTTGATACATCATTTTGTTAAACTGCACGCCGTAATCCATATGACGAACGCGGTTCTCTTCAACGCCGCGATTGTTTTTAAGTACCAGTAACGACTGAACTTCTAAATGCCATAATGGGTAGAATAAGGTGGCAGCGCCGCCGCGTACACCGCCTTGTGAACAGCTCTTAACTGCTGTTTGAAAGTGCTTGTAAAACGGAATACAACCTGTGTGG
Source organism: Psychrobium sp. (assembly GCA_049607155.1). GTDB lineage: Bacteria > Pseudomonadota > Gammaproteobacteria > Enterobacterales > Psychrobiaceae > Psychrobium. Next base: position 3,079 of record JBMYWG010000005.1, on the reverse strand, counting down.
TTAGCTTCGCCACCGCGAATTGGGCTACCTAATGCGCGAATACGACCAGCGTTAATACCAATGCCTGCACGTTGACTAACGTATTTCACAATCGAGCTAGAGGTTGCGTTGATTGAATCTAGGTTATCGTCACACTCAATGAGTACACATGAGCTAAATTGACGTGTTGGCGTACGGACACCCGCCATAATTGGTGTTGGTAGTGAAATCTTAAACTGTGATACCGCATCGTAAAAACGCACGATGTAATCCATACGCGTTTCTGTTGGGTATTTTGAAAATAGCGCCGCAGCAATTAGCATGTATAGGAATTGCGCACTTTCAAAAATTTCGCCAGTGCTACGATTTTGCAGCAGGTATTTACCTTCTAACTGCTTAACGGCAGCGTAACTAAAGTTCATATCACGTGAATGATCAAGCGCATCATTCATGAGATCAAATTCTTCACGGCTGTAATCGGCTAACAAGTGGTTATCGTAGCGCTTAGCTTCACACATTTTTACTGTGTGATCGTATAAATGTGGTGGCTCAAATTGGCCGAATGCTTTCTTGCGAAGGTGGAAAATCGCGAGGCGGGCGGCCATGTACTGGTAATCAGGCGTTGTTTCCGAGATTTGATCTGCCGCTGCTTTAATAATGGTTTCGTGAATATCTTTGGTCTCAATACCCATGTAAAACTGGATGTGTGCCTTGATCTCTACTTGAGAAACTGACACGTTGTCTAGTCCTTTAGCGGCCCAATCGAGTACTTTGTGGATCTTATCTAGATCGATAGGTTCTTGTTTTCCACTTCGCTTGGTGACCAGGAGATTTGTGTTCATTATTATTGTCCGTCGCTGTTAAAACAAACCCATGTCACGAGATGCAATCCACCGCGCTGGTAAGTAGTCCTTTTTGTTGGCAATTCCCATTTAGATAGTCTTTAAAGCGTAATATTAAGCTTAAATTTCTCTAGTGTTTGCTTTGGCCTAAATACACAAGATATAGGTTTTTAAAAAATGTGGGATACAAGATAAGGTGGATTGGCGGACAATGCAAGTGCTAAAAATTGGAATAAGCTGTGGATAAATTACATTTGGTTACACAGGTTAGTGGGAACTATCACTTTGATGATTATCTCCCTTAATTTTGCCAATTTTCAATTTCAAATTGGCAATTTTTAATTATTTTTTTTAACGTTCGATCGCTTGATTTAGCACCGTATTTTTGCCGTCATTATTAGACAAAGTGTCAAGAATCTTTAGATTAGAGCCCGAGAATTTCCAATAGATCCTCAGGACGATCGATTATATGATCGCCTTGCCAATTGCTGGCTGGATCATCACTAGGAATGTAGCCGTAGTTTGCGGCAATCGCTGGCATGCCGGTGCCATGTGCCGCTTCAATATCGGTGCGAGCATCACCAACATATACAATGTTCTCTGGCGCAATATCAATATTGTTCGCCGCTAATAATAACGGCGCTGGATTGGGTTTGGCGACATCGAGGGTGTCACCGCACACAACGACGGCGCAATTAGCCAATCGTGGATAGTGCTCAAGAAGCTGCTGGGTATAAAGTGTTGGCTTGTTGGTCACTATGCCCCACACAATATCGTGGCGATCTAAGGCATCGAGCAGGGCGTTTACACCATCAAAATAGGTGGTTTCATCATTAATATGCGCGGTGTAGCTTTCTAGAAACTCTGTGCGCAGTTGCTGATACTGCGCTTCTTCAAGATTTAAACCATAGCCTGCTTTTACTAAAGCCAGTGAACCTTGCGAGGCGGTTTGATAGATTACATCACGGCTAAGCAGCGGTAAATTGTCTCGCTCAAGTAAACGATTAGCCGCGCTGCCTAAATCTGGCGCGGTGTCGAGTAAGGTGCCATCGAGATCAAAGAGTACGGCGCGAAACGGTGATTGATGGCTCATGGGCTTTCCCTACTTTAATTTGCTTTAGTCTATTAGTGCTTATTTTACGTTAGGCTGACAGTGGATCAGATAGTTTACCGACAAGTCGTTATTGATCTTAAACTGCTCGGTGAGCGGGTTGTAATGTACACCAATAGCGTCAAGACAGCGGGCATCACTGTTATCAACAAAGCGAATCAGCTCACTTGGGCGAATAAACTTACTGTGCTCGTGCGTGCCTTTAGGTACTAATTGTAGAATCTGCTCGGCACCTAAAATCGCTAATAAATAAGCACGTTTTGTGCGGTTAAGCGTTGAAAAGAATACCTGGCCGCCTGGCTTTACTAGCTTGAAACACGCGCGCACAATAGATTGTGGATCCGGCACATGCTCTAGCATTTCCATACAGGTCACTACATCAAACGAATGAGGTTGTTGTTCGGCTAGCTCTTCCACGGGAATTTGCTGATAAGCAATATTATCTACTTTGGTTTCTAAGGCATGCAATCTAGCAACGTTTAATGACTGCTCCGCCATGTCGATACCTAATACATCACCACCAAGGCGTGCCATAGATTCAGCTAAGATACCACCACCACAGCCAACATCGACAATACGTTTGCCAAATAAACCGTCAGATTTTTCAGCCACGTAATTAAGACGGGTTGGGTTCATTAAGTGCAGTGGTTTAAACTCGCCACTGAGATCCCACCATTGTTGAGCAAGGGCTGAGAATTTTTCGATTTCTTGAGGGTCAACGTTTACGGCGTTATCGAACGATTGGTGTGATTGAGTGCTAGACATAAAAAAGCAAATATCGCTATAGAAAGAAAGACTTCATTATAAGGGGCTTATTAATGTCAGCACAAGAGAAACACTCTTTAGCCCACTCAATTCCTGTAAGCCATTTTAAGCGATTTTTATTGTTGGTTAATAATTGGCCTTTAAAAGGCGTTTTTCGGCAGTTTTGGCCGTAAATGGCCCTAGAATCCAAAATAAAGCGATTTTAGCCCTAGTAACCTTGTATCACTGTGCTAGAATCAGGCTCTATTTTTTGCCTTTTATGTAATTGTAAAAACAATAATTAACGCATAAAAGTGCGTCTTTCTAACAGACACAGGGATCTTAGGGATTTATGACTGAGTTGGCCAATAGTGTATCGCCGATTAATATCGAAGACGAATTA
>JBMYWG010000004.1:0-149554 GCA_049607155.1 Psychrobium sp. | reverse complement strand
CGGCGTTTGATCACGCGGCTATCGCTAGTGCACTGTCAAACGATGAAAAGTCTTACACGGCGACAACTCTTCCATTTAAATCATTTAAGTTTAGCGACGAAGGTAAATCGATTGCATTTAGCCTTGGCAAAACGTCGATGGAATGTCAGCTAGCACCTGTAAGTTGTGATAAGGCTGAGAAGAAGCACTATGTTGCTGGTCAGGTAGTATCACCGGATGGTAAAAAAGCGGCGTTTATTAAAGACAACAACTTGTGGTTACTTGATGTCGCTAGCGGCAAGAAAACACAGTTAACTAAAGATGGCGTTGAAGACTTTGGTTACGGCACCAACAACGCTGGTTGGATCCGTTCTAAAACACCAGTGATGATGTGGTCGCCAGATTCTAAGAAAATCGCTACTTTCCAACACGATGGCCGCAAAGTAAAATCTATGCACTTGGTAACGACCAACGTTGGTCATCCAACACTTGATAGCTGGAAATATCCACTGCCGGGTGACGAGCATACATTTATGCTTGAGCGCGTAATCATCGATGTTGATAGCAAAAAAGTGGTTCGTTTAAAAGACGCGCCAGATTATCAACGTTCTACCGTTACTGACCACGTATACAGCCGTGGCAAGATGTTGGATGTGCAATGGAACAAGGCGAGTGATTCGCTAGCTTACGTTTCTGTATCACGCGATCACAACCACGCGACACTAAAAGTTGCTGACGCTAAGACGGGTAAGGTTGCAACGATTCTTGATGAGAAGGCGAGCACGTTCTTCGAATCTGGTAAAGGCAAAGCTAACTGGTTCTTCTTACCAAAATCTAATGAAGTTATTTGGTTCTCACAGCGCAGCGATTGGGGCCATTTATACCTGTACGATTTAGGCACTGGCACATTGAAAAATGCTGTGACTAAAGGTAACTGGAACGTATTACAAGTTCGCGCTATCGATGAGAAGAACCGCGAGCTTTACTTTACTGGCGCTGGCCGTGAAAAAGGCGATCCGTATTTCCAATATTTCTACAAAGCGAAATTCGACGGTAGCGAGTTAACACTGTTAACACCTGAGCAGGGCGATCACAGCGTTAAGCTAAGTGAAGATCGCAGCTACTTTGTTGATTCTTACTCAACTCCAAGCGTGCCAGCGACAAGCGTTATTCGTAATATCGATGGCAAGGTAGCTGTTGCATTAGAAAAATCAGACATCAGTGCGCTACAAGCAACGGCTTGGCGTGCGCCAGATGCCTTTGTGGTTAAAGATCGCGACGGTAATTTCGATATTCACGGTTTGATGTACAAACCATCAAACTTTGATCCAACTAAGAAATACCCTGTAATTAACTACCTATACCCAGGCCCACAAACGGGCAGTATCGGTTCACGCTCATTCCGTGCATCTCGCGGCGACAAACAAGCGATGGCTGAGCTTGGCTTTATCTTGATTGAGATTGACGCACTAGGCACGCCAATGCGCTCTAAGAAGTTCCACGAGTTCTACTTTGGCGACATGGGCGATAGTGGTGTTCCAGACCAAGTATCTGCAATTAAGCAACTTGGCGCGAAATACAACTGGCTTGATTTAGATCGCGTTGGTATTTGGGGTCACTCAGGTGGTGGTTTCGCATCGACAAACGCTATCTTACGCTACCCTGATTTCTACAAAGTGGCAGTATCTGGTGCTGGTAACCACGACAACCGCAACTACGCAGATGCGTGGGGCGAAAAGTGGCAGGGCATGTTCAAGAAGAACGAAGATGGCACCACTAACTACGACAACCAATCAAACCCATTATTTGTTGATGGTTTAAAAGGTAAATTACTGCTTGCTCACGGCACATTGGATGATAACGTACCACCGTTTAACACGCTAATTGTGGTTGATGCGTTAATCAAGGCAAACAAAGACTTTGATTTATTAATGCTGCCAAATCGCCGTCACGGTATGGCTCGTGAACCGTACATGATGCGTAAACGTTGGGACTACTTTGTTGAGCACCTAATGGGTGTTAAACCACCAAAAGAATTTAACTTTGGTGAGCAAAAGTAATTATCATTGAGTGTTAATGATATGATGAAACGCGCGGCTTAAGCCGCGCGTTTTTATTTGAGGTAACGAATTTGTTTAAACATCATTTATTACAATTTGCCACTACCGCACTCAATGAGCTGGCAGAATCATCTGCTAATGATCCGGTGAGCGAAAGTCACTATTTAAGCCTATGGGTGACTCAAGCCATTAAGCAAAAGCGTTTTGATCTGTGCTTGTCTCAGCAGCTTAAAGAGTGGCAGCAAAGTGCACGCACCTTGGGGCTGGGGGCAAACCTTAAACAGCAATTCATGTCGATTAAGCGTGATATTGAACATGTTGATAGTTTTAATGCTGGCGTTAATAAATCGGTGATTGAAGCGCTTCTTAGTGATATCGAAGCAAGCGATTGGCAAGTGAGTTATCAACTTATTGGTCGTAAAAAATTGTCGGTGAAGATGCTGCAGTCGTCTTCGCTGGTGATTGATAGCGCTTGTTTTGACAAGGCATTTGATGATAGTGGTCGATTTATCGGCGAGCTTTTCATATATCTTAGAGGCGATAAGGCGCAGTTTTTTAAGCGAGCTTATGAGTTAGGTGTATTGTGCTATAAACTCAGTGATTACAAGTCAAACGTCAAATTTCACGGTCAATTTGTGATAGCGCCTGATAATAATTATCCGAGCTTGCCTGAATCTTTTTAAGATTTTGAGGTGGCTTGGGAATAGAATAACGTGATAGAGTCAAATTGATGAAATAAACGACAGGGCGTTAGTGAGTAGCAAGATGGTAAGAGCGATTGGCATTTTTATAATCGGGTTGATTTACCAAAGCGATGCGTTTGCGACTGACTATGAGTTTATTTGGAATCCTTATTGCCCTTATACGTGTGATGCCAAATTAGAAAACGGCAAAGAGGGCGTGGCCATTGATATAATCCGCGCCATTTTTAAAGACTCTGAACATACCGTATCATTCAAACGAATCGACAGCTGGCTTAGGGCTAAGCGATTGGTCAAATCAGGCATGAGCGACGGCATGGCCTTTACGTTTTATCAGCATGATAAAACCGAAAATGGTTACCTAACGCCAGAAACACCAATGCTTATGGTCAAAGGCATTGCGTATTTATCCCTTCCAAAAAATCAAATGACGCCATTTCGGGTGACTGATGTTGCTAGATTTAATGCCATTGGTAATTATTATGGCGCGGTGAATTCAAATCGCCGTTTAGCGCGATACCTTGCTGAGAATCCTCATAAAACCATTTATGTCACTGGCTCTAATATCTTAAAACGAGTGCGGGAAATGCTTGATATTGGTCGCATCGACATTTGGTTAGACAGCCCAGATTTACTCAACTATATGGTGACTAAATATCCGCAATATGCGGTAAGCACATCACCAGCGGGGAACGCTGAATTCGCTGGTATGCTGTTTGATGAAAGCAAACCACAGAGTAAAGCTTTGGCAAAAATGATGGATGAGGGAATCGTTAAACTGCGTAAAAGCGGTGAATTAGAAAAGATTCTCGCGCGCTACGGCATGCCAGATAGAATGGCAAAAACTGTAAAATAAACAGAGCTAAGAGATATGGCGTCCCCGGCAGGATTCGAACCTGCGACTTCCAGCTTAGGAGGCTAGCACTCTATCCAGCTGAGTTACGGGGACTTTTTCAGCAATTGGTTGATAAATTACACTAGAATCGCAATGGATTCTAGTGCTTAGGCTGCTCTAGCATTGGCCTAAATAAGGCTAAGGTTTTAATGAAACGATGGCATCGTTTTGAATATCACCATAGAGCGGGCTGTCTTTTGCCTCAGCTTCTAAATGATTGTCATACAATGTTTTGATAACCAAGGTTGTCGGATTAACTTGCGTTGACTGGCGTAAAATACCGCGATCATCAGTAAATTGAGTCGCGTGATGTACCATCAATTCGTCACCAACCATTAAGCCGTGGCGCTTACCTAAATTAACCGTCACAAAAGTATCATTTACTTTAATCACCTGTCCGCGCAGGTTTTGGCACTGCAGAAAGATGTTCAAGTCGTTAGTCACTTGCTTGAGTTGATTAGTGATTGATTCACCGTACACATTTGACCAAAATTCCTGCGTTGCAGGGTCGATTTTTTCTCGCTTATCGAAGGTCCATGGCGCTTGCGTGGTGTATCGTTTATGCCACACCTTCTCGCCAGTTAAGCCATCAAATAGGGTGTAGGTAGCAATATATTGACGCAGTGGATTGTTATTGGCGATGCCAAACCATTTAGATGTTGGACGGGCGATAGACACATCTTTGACTTCACCGCTCAATAGATATTGGCTATCGGTTTGTGCAGCTAGTAATTGTGGCGCCGACATGTTTGATTGATCAGTCACAAATGGCTGGTAGTTAGGTGCAATTACTTGATTGATTGGTAGCAGCTGGCTTACTCCGTAGCTGCCATTAAATGACGACATTTGCTCAAATAGTTGATAGGCCGCTTCACTGCCTAGCTCAAAAATACCGCCGACGACAGCTTGCTGTCGGTTTCGCAATGGAAACTTAGTCAGTGCAATATATTTCTTGGTATTAGACGCGTGGCAAGATGTTTTACTCGCAACGATATCGGCGCGAATGTGGACAATCATCGTATCGTCAACGATTTCTTCGCTAATGAGTAATAAATCTCTAACACTGCCGCTTGAGCGCACAACGCCTAGCCCAACTTCGCGTTCACGCGGCACCACGTATAATAATCAGCCGCAAGTCATCAAGCGCGCAACCTCAATGCCAGAGCGCTCAGCACCTGGTCGTAGTAGCGGTGTGGCGAGTGCCAGTGGTAAGAAATATTCGTTACTTGCTATTGCATCATCAACCGGTGGGCCAGTTGCTTTGCAAGCTGTATTGAGTAAATTGCCTGCTAATTTCCCGCATCCTATTTTAATGGTGCAGCACATGCCCGCAGCCTTTACTGGTGCTTTTGCCGAACGTTTAAACCGCCTGTGCAAGATTGGTGTGCAGGAAGCAAAAAATGGTGATGTATTGCGTCCAGGTCAAGCCTATTTAGCGCCAGGCGGTATGCAAATGCTGCTTGAGCGCGGTAACCGCTTAAAAGTAGTGCCAGGCCCTAGTGACTTAAATTACAAGCCATGTGCCGATGTAACCTTTGCCACTATTTCAAAATATAACGAAGGAAATACGCTTGCTGTTGTATTAACGGGAATGGGCGCCGATGGTTGCGATGGCGCTAAAATGTTAACCACGCGCGGCGCGACTATTTGGGCACAAGATGAAGCGACTTCAGTTGTTTATGGTATGCCACAAGCCGTTAAAAAAGCGGGTTTAACTGATAAAGTGATGCCAATTGATGTCATTGGCGAATCAATAGTCAAAGAGATGGCTCATGGATAGGCTGAGCTTATTTGGTCTTATATTAGCGCTAGTAGCTATTATTGGTGGCCAAGTGCTCGAAGGCGGCTCTCTGGCTGCCTTATACAATGGTCCGGCGCTCTTAATTGTTGTGGTAGGCACTGTAGCGGCGGTAATGATTCAAACGCCGTGGCATTTGTTTGTTCGTAGTTTTATTTTACTTAAATGGGTATTATTCCCGCCGCGCTTTGATATTCAAGGACGCATAGATACTCTGGTTAAATGGTGTAATATTTCCCGCAGTGATGGTTTCTTGCCGTTAGAGAATCAGCTTGAAAAAGAAGACGACCCTATCGTGCGCCAATGTCTAATGATGTTGATTGATGGCTCAACGCCGGAAGTTTTACAAGAAACCATGGAAACTCAAATCTATTTTCAGCGTGATGAATACGGCCATAGCGCCAAAGTGTATGAATCAATGGGGGGCTATAGTCCAACGTTAGGGATTCTTGGGGCGGTACTTGGTCTTATTCAATCAATGCAGTATTTAGATCAGCCTGATGCGCTGGGCGGTGGTATTGCGACCGCGTTCGTTGCAACTATTTATGGTGTTGGTTTTGCCAATCTTATCTATCTACCTATTCACTACAAATTACGCCACATTATTTTTCAAAATACCTTGTATTACGAGATGGTACTTGAGGGCACTTTGATGATTCACCGCGGTGAAAATCCACAAACCATCAGTCGCCGTCTCGATGCTTACAAGGTGGCTTATGCTCAATAATCGCCGCGCACAAAACCTAGTTCAAGAAGATACCCATCTTGAGCGATGGTTAGTGTCGTACGCCGATTATATGACCTTATTGTTTGCGCTTTTTGTCGTTTTATATGCCTTTGCCCTAATCAAAGAAGAGAAACATGCCATTTTATCCAATAGCCTTGGTGAAATTTTTCATCTTGCGGGAAAAAAGGAGCAGGGTGGTTTAGGAAAGGTCGAGCAAAATAGCAGTGATACGCCGTTAACCTCTGGTGACAAAATGGCGGAGCTTAACGATTTTAATAAGGGCTTGCTCGACGAAGTTGGCAGTGAGCCAGTACCCGGTGATAGCCAGATTGTGAACCCAGAGGTTAAACACCTAGGTACGCCTTTCTCATCGATGAAAGAAAAATTGCAGCAAGATTTGCTAGAAGTCGTAGAGAAAGGTTACGCGCAAATAGAGCAAGACGATAATTGGTTAACTATTGAATTTCGAAGTGGACTGTTATTTGACAGTGGCAGTGCAGTAACACGCAGCGCGACTAAGGCCGTTTTGCGTCAGGTGATTGGAACTATAGCCCCAGCAAATAATTATGTGCATGTGCGCGGTTACACCGATGATCAATCGATTAACAACGAGCAGTTCCAATCAAATTGGCAACTGTCTTCGGCACGTGCTAGTGCCATCGTACAAGAGTTACAACAACTTGATATTGCGCCTGAGCGTTTAGCAATTGAAGCCTATGGCCAATATAGGCCTAAAGTCGACAATACAGATGCTGCTACTCGTGCGCAAAATAGACGTGTGGTTATTGCAATTAGTAAATTTGGTTGGGTTAAGCCGCCACCTGTGCTCGCAACTGCCACCGAGAAAAAGGTACCGCAGCAACCGCAGCCTTTACCCGATAGTAAAGAAATTCAAGTTATCGAATTACCCAACGGTGGAATTAGGATCACCACCCGTAGACAGGAGTAACGTGTGAAAGTTTGGAGTATTGCAAATCAAAAAGGCGGTGTTGGAAAAACCACGACGGCTTTGACGTTAGCCGGTATTTTAGCGCGCAGAAATAAGAGCGTACTCTTGGTCGATATCGATCCCCATTCTTCAATGGGCTTTTCGCTAGGCGTCGATTGTGATGAGTTGGAATACTCGCTTTACGATCTCTTTACTTGTCCTGAAAAATTCATCGACCGTTTAACCCAGCGCGTTATCTGTAAAACCAATGTCGAACAAATCGATTTGATTCCATCGTCGATGGCACTAGCAACCCTTGATCGAGAACTAGGCCATAAGGAAGGCATGGGCTTGATCTTAAAACGTATCTTGGCGGGGGTGTCAGGCCAATACGATCACGTTATCGTCGACTGTTCGCCTGTACTTGGCGTGCTAATGGTTAATGCCTTAGCTTGTAGCAGCAAGGTTGTGGTGCCGGTGCAAACAGAGTATTTAGCGTTTAAAGGCTTAGAGCGCATGATTAAAACACTGCTTATAATGCAGCGCTCTAACAAAACGCCCTACAATTATTTAATAGTACCGACGATGTTTGATCGCCGAACCAAGGCGAGTCTTCAGTCGCTGGAAACGATGAAAGACACATTTGAACATCGCGTGTGGGATAAGGTTATTCCCGTTGATACAAAATTTAGAGACGCCAGTGAGCGTCATTTACCATTGCCACAGTTTGCCCCGCGCAGTCGCGGTGTTGTGGCTTATGGATTGTTATTAGATACGCTATTAGCAGAAGATTAATTCGGTAAGTTATTCGTGGACGAAAAAAAATTAATGGAAAGCCGCTCGTCAAAGACGGTGAAAGATTTCTTTGATGTACTGCTCGATGAGCCAAAACAGAGTGCGGTTGAAACTCAACCCCTAGAAAAACTGTTGGAAAAAGTGGGTGATGTAGCACCGCAGGTGGAGCTGTCTCCTGAACTTGTTGATCCTTCATTACTTAATGAAACTCACGCAGAGCCAGAAATTGTTGTAGAAGCTGCACCTGCAGCTGAGACAGTAGCCGAGCCAGTAGTTAAAGAGCGCGTTGAAATTAACGTAGAAGAGGTTGTCGAAGAGCCTGTCAATGAAACAGCAACTGAGACCGCAGAGCAAGTTGCAACATCAACAGGGCCTTTACATCGCAATACGTTAATGGACGAGGTCGAAGAAGGTTTTCCAGCACTGTTTTTTGAAGTAATGGGGCAAACTTTTTCAGTGCCACTAGTGAAGCTCAAGGGAATTTACCGCAAAAAATCGTTAACCAAATTAATAGGCAAACCCAATTGGTTTAGCGGTGTGCAAATTGAGCGCGACGAAAAGCTCAACGTGATTGATACAGCGCGTTATTTGATGCCTGAAAAATACGGCGCTTCACTAGAATATTCACCAAATTATCAGTATATTATTGTTATTGGTGATAGTAATTGGGGCTTAGAGTGCAACAGACTCATCGATAGCACCACATTATCATTTGACGAAATTAAATGGCGAACTGACGTGACGCGGAGTCCTTGGCTTGCTGGAACAGTTAAACAACGGATGTGTGGCTTATTAGCCGTCGATGCCTTAATCGAATTATTTGAAAGCAATGAGACGAAATAACGGCTCGCTGTAATAGAGGAAATTAAAATGAATGCAGAAACAGAAATGTCAGTCAATTCAGTCGATAACGACGAAATGCTGCAGTGGGTTACATTCAAGTTAGAGAATGAAACATATGGCGTGAACGTGATGCAAGTTCAAGAAGTATTACGTTATAGCGATATTGCGCCAGTACCAGGTGCACCATCTTATGTGCTAGGTATTATCAATCTACGTGGTAGCGTAGTAACTGTTATCGACACGCGCTCGCGCTTTGGTTTACCGCCATCAGATATTACTGACAATACTCGCGTTGTGATTATCGAATCAGACAAGCAAGTAATTGGTATTTTAGTTGATAGCGTTGCCGAAGTTGTTTACATGAAAGCATCTGAAATCGAACTCGCGCCTAACGTAGGTACCGACGAAAGCGCTAAATTTATCAAGGGTGTATGTAATCGTGAAAACGAATTACTAATCTTGGTTGATTTAGACAAGCTATTAAGTGACGAAGAGTGGGATGACATCGCGTCATTCTAATATTCACTATTAGGAATTAGAGATAGGGCAGCAGGAATAAACATGAACTCGTTATTTTTATGGATTATTCCTGTTGTTTTGTTTTTTGCCATTATTGGATTATGGCTAGCTCTCCAAAAGCGCCAGCGTCAAATTAGCGCGCTAAAGTTGTTGTTTCACGAGCAGCAACGTCAAATTGCCACCATCAAAGATGAAATTCACGAACTACGCAATGGTACCTTAGGTGTTGGTAGTCGTGTTCAAGACGTTGAAGGCAAGCTCGCTCAAGCGATGGAACGTCAAGAGCAACTCTCTCAGGTCAATATCGACCCACAATCTAAACTCTACGGCCATGCCATGAAAATGGTTGAGCTTGGCGCCAACGTAGAAGACATTATGAAAGAATGCGATTTGCCTCGTGGTGAAGCCGAACTGTTAGTCTCCCTGCACGGTAGGTAACCTGAGCTCGGGATAACAAACGCCTTTCTGAAAGCACTTTTCACCGCTAACTGCGTTAAATCTACTTACAATAGGCGAGCTATTGACGCGCAGATTTGCCTTGCTATCGAAGAAAATGGCAAATAAGAAAGAATATATAGATCACCTATTGTCTTTGTGTCATCTGATATCATCTCTTAACCCGAACTCAGGTTACATAATATTTAGTTCGAATACTGCCAATTCTCCCTCACTTTCACGATAAAAGCGCCGCCAGACTTGCTTATTGCACGGCGCAATAATAGACTAGCGCCGCACTAATTTTACGTTGACAGTTTTTCATGAAAGTATCCGATTTTTCTTTTGATTTACCACCTCATTTAATTGCCCGTTATCCGCAAGCTGAGCGCACTGCAAGCCGCCTTTTAGGGCTTGATGGTGCAACAGGTGCTATTAATGATGGCCAGTTTGTTGATGTTCTCGACAAAGTGAATGAGGGTGATTTGATGATCTTCAATGATACTCGAGTGATCCCTGCACGAGTGTTTGGTCAAAAAGAAAGTGGCGGTAAGCTCGAAGTATTAGTTGAGCGTATGCTAGATGAACATACGGTATTGGCGCATGTACGTTGTTCTAAATCGCCAAAGCCCGGCTCAAAAATCATTCTCGATGGCGGCGTTAACGTCACTATGGTCGCCCGCCATGACGCGTTATTTGAATTGCGTTTTGAAGACAGTCGCAACGTGTTAGACGTACTTGAAAATGTGGGTCATATGCCACTGCCACCTTACATCGATCGCCCAGATGAAGATAGCGATAAAGATCGTTATCAAACTGTGTATAACAAGAATCCAGGTGCGGTTGCCGCACCTACTGCAGGTCTTCATTTCGACGACAACATTTTGGCAAAAATCAAAGAAAAAGGCGTGAAAATTGCCTTTGTCACCCTGCACGTTGGCGCGGGCACTTTCCAGCCTGTGAAAGTTGATTCGGTGACAGACCATGTCATGCATAAAGAATACATCGAAGTATCAGAAGAGGTGAGCGAACTTATTAAAGCGACGAAAGTTGCGGGTAAGCGCGTTATTACTGTGGGTACAACGTCGATGCGTTCAGTTGAAAGTGCTGCTAACAAAGCGTTAGAGAATGGCGAATCAATGGCGCCGTTTTATGGTGATAGCGACATCTTCATTTATCCTGGTTACGAATTTAAAGTGGTCGACGCCATGGTAACCAATTTTCACTTGCCGGAATCTACCCTCATTATGCTTATCAGCGCCTTTGCGGGTTTTGACAATGTCATGAAGGCCTATCAACACGCAATAGCGCAAGAATATCGATTCTTTAGTTACGGCGACGCAATGTTCATTGAGAAAGCGCCGCAGTAATCACTAACACCACTTAAAAATTACAAAACAGTCGCCGCCATTACTTGAAATTGTCAGCGGCTGTCCACACATCATTATTTAACAACGCGCTAGTGCGCATTTTAGTCAGACTGTTTATCTGGCGGGAAATACTATGAAATTTGAATTAAAAAACACTGATGGTCGCGCGCGTCGTGGTCAATTGCAATTTGAAAAAGGCACAGTAGAAACGCCGGCATTTATGCCAGTTGGTACCTACGGCACAGTAAAAGGCATGACCCCAGAAGAAGTGGGCGATAGCGGCGCTGAGATTCTATTGGGCAATACTTTCCATTTGTGGTTACGCCCTGGCATGGAAGTAATGCGCGAGCACGGTGGACTACACCAGTTTATGAATTGGAATGGTCCTATTTTAACGGATTCTGGTGGTTTCCAAGTATTTAGCTTGGGCAAAATGCGCAAGATTACTGAAGCTGGGGTGACCTTTAATTCACCTGTCAATGGTGACAAGGTGTTTATGGATGCCGAAGTGTCGATGGAAATTCAATACGATTTAAATTCAGACATCGTAATGATTTTCGATGAATGTACGCCATATCCTGCAAGCTGGGAAGATGCGAAAAAGTCGATGGAAATGTCATTGCGTTGGGCGAAACGCTCGCGTGACAAGTTTGATGAATTGAAAAACCCAAATGCACTTTTTGGCATTGTTCAAGGTGGTGTTTATGAAGATCTGCGTGATATCTCACTAGAAGGGTTAACGGATATTGGTTTTGACGGCTATGCCGTTGGTGGTTTAGCAGTAGGCGAACCTAAAGAAGACATGCATCGCATTTTACGTCATGTGTTGCCGAAGCTGCCAACCGACAAGCCGCGTTATTTGATGGGTGTTGGTAAGCCAGAAGATTTGGTAGAAGGTGTGCGCCGTGGTATCGATATGTTTGATTGTGTGATGCCAACGCGAAATGCGCGTAATGGTCACCTATTTACCACGACAGGTATTGTGAAAATTCGCAACGCGAAACACAAAATGGATACGTCGCCACTTGATAGTGAATGTGATTGTTACACCTGTAAAAATTACAGCCGTGGTTATCTGCATCATTTAGATAAGTGTAACGAGATCTTAGGTGCGCGTTTAAACACGATTCACAATTTGCGTTTTTACCAGCGCGTGATGCAAGAGCTGCGCGATGCTATCGAGGCGAACCGCCTTGAAGAGTATGTGACAGAGTTTTATACCCGTCAGGGTAAAGAAGTTCCTGCATTAGATTTTTAATCGTAGGATCATATTTTTACGACCCTTTCATATGACTTATGTGGTAGGGTAGGGTCAATTTTTTTAATCGTTTAATTATAAAAACAAAGGGGAAGTAATGTTTATTTCTAATGCACACGCAGCGGCAGGCGCGGCACCAGGTGGTGAGTACGGTAGCTTGATCATGTTAGCCGTTTTCGGTTTGGTATTTTATTTTATTATCTACCGCCCGCAAGCAAAGCGCGTTAAAGAGCATAAAAACTTAATGTCGTCGATGAACAAAGGCGATGAAGTGCTAACAAACGGTGGCATCATCGGCAAAATCGCTAAAATTAGCGACGAGAACGATTACATCCAAATCGAAATCAGCGAAGGTTTACAAATCACAGTTAAGAAAGATTACGTTTCAGCTGTATTGCCAAAAGGCACGATGAAGTCTCTATAAGAGGCGGCTTTAAACTAAGGATATACCATGTTAAATAGGTACCCATTATGGAAAACCTTGCTGATTGCACTGACAGTCATCATCGGTTTTTTATATGCGGCGCCTAACTTGTATGAACCTGATCCTGCACTGCAGATTTCAGGTATCAAAGGACGCGAAGTTCAGCTAAGCACCTTTGAGCGCATTAAAAGCAAGTTAGACTCGCAAATAGAGGTTAAGTCGGCATCACTTGACAAAGGTCAGGTGCTGATTCGTCTTAACGATCTCGATGCACAATTAAAAGCACGTGAAATTGCCACTGAACTATTGGGCGACCAATACACAGTTGCATTAAACATGGCGCAAACGACACCGGGATGGCTCGCTGCTATTGGTGCATCGCCATTGAACCTAGGTCTAGATTTACGCGGTGGTATCTACTTCTTAATGGAAGTCGATATGCGCGATTTAATGAAGACGACTCATGAGCAAATGGTTTTAGACTTTAAAACGGATTTGCGTAAGGAGCGTATTCGTTATCGCAGTATTCGCATGAATAACGATGGTGTTGATTTAAAATTCCGCAACGAAGAATCGTTAGAAAAAGGTTTAGCGCTGTTGGAAAACAACTATCGTACAACGGTATTTACGCAGCTTAAATCAGATCCATTAGCGGTTCGCGCTGCGATGAGTCCTGAGCTATTACGTCAAACGAAACTTGAAGCCGTTGAGCAAAATATCACTATCATTCGCTCGCGTGTAAATGAGCTAGGTGTGGCGGAGCCAGACGTACAACGTCAAGGTGAAGATCGCATCGTTGTGCAATTACCAGGTGTTCAAGATACCGCAAAAGCGAAAGAGCTGTTAGGTGCTACTGCGACCTTAGAGTTGCGTTTAGCTGATTATCAAGCATCGCCAAATAATGTGCCGGCCGATTCTAAACTCTACCAACGTCGTGAAGGTGGTAGTGTTGTATTGAAGAAGAAGGTGATTTTACGCGGTGAGCGTATCACTGGCGCGCAATCTGGATTCGATGAAAACGGTATGCCTCAGGTTAGCATCAAACTTGATGCCACTGGCGGTAACCTAATGTCAGAGTTTTCTAAAAATCACATCAATCAACCGATGGCGACAGTATTTATTGAATATAAGCCAACAGGTAAAGTTGATAAAGACGGCAAGCAAATTCTTAAAAAAGTGGAAGAAGTTATCAGTGTTGCAAACATTGCGACTCAACTTGGTAAAAACTTCCGTATTACTGGTTTAGACAGCCCGCATGAAGCACGCTCTTTAGCGCAGTTATTACGCGCCGGTGCACTACGCGCGCCAATTCAAATTGTTGAAGAGCGCACCGTAGGTCCAAGCCTTGGTAAAGAAAATATTGAGCTTGGTAAAACGGCTATTATATTCGGCCTAGCTGGCGTATTGTTGTTTATGTTGGTTTACTACCGTGGCTTTGGTCTGGTATCAAATGTAGCGCTAGCGTCTAACGTCGTATTAATTATCGGTGTGATGTCGATGATTCCTGATGTTGCGCTAACCTTACCGGGGATGGCAGGTATTGTATTAACCGTTGGTATGGCGGTGGATGCGAACGTACTTATTTTCGAACGTATACGTGAAGAGATAAAAGCGGGACGTAGTGTTCAGCAAGCAATTCATCATGGTTACGACAGTGCATTCTCAACCATTTTCGATGCCAACATCACGACGTTAATTGCCGCAATTATTCTGTTCTCGTTTGGTGCGGGTCCAATTAAAGGTTTCGCGATTACGTTATCTATCGGTATTGTAACTTCGGTATTTACCGCTGTTGTGGTAACGCGTGCCGTTGTTAATTCGTGGCTTGGTGGCAAGCGCGTTGATAAACTTTCAATTTAGGTGGTAGCTCATGTTTCAGATCCTTAAAAATGTAAGCACTATCAGCTTTATGAAATGGCGTAAGCTCGCCATGGTTTTTTCAACGATATTAATGATAGCAAGTGTCGGTATGGTGTCGACCAAGGGACTTAACCTTGGTTTGGACTTCACCGGTGGTACGGTAATTGAAGTGGGCTACAGCCAAGAAGCCAATCTTCAGAAGATCCGTCAAACACTTGAAGGTAACGGTTTTGACGATGCGGTCGTACAAAGTTTTGGCAGCCCTCGTGACGTGCTAATTCGTTTAGCGCCGCGTCAAGACGTTAAACCAGAGACCATTGGTAGTCAGGTGCTTGAATTACTCAATACTAACTCTGATCAAGAAGTTAAAATGCGCCGTATCGAATTCGTAGGGCCTAAAGTAGGTGATGAATTAGCAGAAAAAGGTGGTCTAGCAATGCTTGCCGCGCTTATCTGTATCATGATTTACGTTGCGCTGCGTTTTGAATGGCGTTTCGCATTAGGTTCAGTGTTCGCACTGGCACATGATGTGTTCTTAACGGTTGGTTTATTCTCACTGTTACAACTAGAGTTTGACCTAACGGTATTAGCGGCAATCTTAGCGGTAATCGGTTACTCACTTAACGATACTATCGTTGTGTCTGACCGTATTCGTGAGAACTTCCGTAAGCTGCGTACTGGTAACCCAAGTGAAGTTATCGATATTTCACTTACGCAAACCATGAGCCGTACCTTGATTACGTCTTTAACGACTATTATCGTATTGTTCGCCTTGTTCTTTAAGGGCGGCGCACTAATCCACGGCTTTGCGACAGCATTGCTTTTTGGTGTGTTTATCGGTACTTACTCGTCGATTTACGTTGCTTCTTCAATCGCGTTATCTCTTGGTATTACCAAAGAAGATCTAATGCCGGTTGAGGTTGAGAAAGAAGGCGAAGATCAGGAAGAAATGCACCTGTAATTGTCTCGTTTATAATGGCTAACCGCTTTGGTTAGCCATTGTTTATCCACTCATTTCCACTTTGTAACATTTCATTTTTGCCCTTGCGTCAGTAGTAAAGAAAGGTTTACACTTTCGTTTATTTGTTTGATAGAAGAGCATATCGTGCGTTTAGAAGTTCTTTGTGAAAATCGTTTAGGTATCGCCCAAGAAATTTTGGGATTACTGGCGAGTTTTAATCTTAATCTACGTGGTATTGACGCTGACCAAACTGGCCGTGTCTACGTTCATTTTCCGGAAATTGAATTTTCCGACTTTCAAAAGCTTATGCAATCGATTCGGAAAATTGTCGGCGTTAATGATGTTCGTGCAGTGTCGCATATGCCGTCAGAGCAAGAACATTACGGTTTACTTACGTTACTCAAGAATCTACCTGATCCAATTTTTTCGATTGACTTAAAAGGGCAAATTACTCGTGCCAACGATGCCGCGTTAAAGCTCATTGGTGAAGATGAAGCGTCAAGCGACAAAGAGCCACTAAATAATTGGGTGTCAGGCTTTTCGTTTAGCAAATGGTTAGCTAGCAAAGATGTTGCGCCATTGGCATCACGGGTGAATGTCGAGAAAATCGAGTATTTGGCAGAGATTATACCTGTCTATCTGCCAGACGTTGATGACAAACACGTCGTCACTGGCGCGGTTATTTTACTCAAATCTTCACAGCGCATCGATAAACAATATAACGCTCTTAAATCAGCCCCCGAAAACAGCTTTGCCAATGTTTTAGCGTTTTCTCCTGCCATGAAAGAAGTGGTCGCCGCGGCCAAGCAACACGCCATATTGGATGCCCCTTTATTGATTTCTGGTGATACAGGAACCGGTAAAGAAGTGTTGGCAAGAGCTTGTCATGAGCATAGCGACCGTCGCGATAAGCCATTTATCGCCATCAACTGCGCTGCCATTCCCGATGAAGTGGCTGAATCAGAGTTGTTTGGTTATGCGCCGAATTCGGTGTCTAAACGTCTAGAAGGGAAGCAAGGGCTTATTGAAAAAGCGCAAGGCGGTACCTTGTTCTTTGATGAAATTGCTGAAATGACCCCACTGATGCAAGTTAAACTTGTGCGTTTGATTGAGTCGAATAAGTTTAGGCGTGTTGGTGGCGATGAAGAAGTGACGGTAGATATTCGAATTATTTGCGCGTCACAACAAGATTTAAGCCAGTTGATTCAAACAGGTAAATTCAGAGAAGATTTGTACTATCGCATTAACGTGTTGCAGATTAATTTGCTGCCATTACTGCAACGCAAGCAAGATATTATTCCACTAGCGGAAACCTTCCTTGCCTATTATGCCCTAAAGCTTAATGGCAGTGCACAACGATTGTCGATTGATGCTAAACGTCATATTCAAGATTACAGTTGGCCGGGTAACATTAGGCAACTTAAGAACGCAATTTACCGCGGAGTGAGTCAATCATTAAACGCTATTGAAGTCGATGTCGCCGAACTAGAGTTACCATCTTACAGTAAAGATTTTGGCTACTATGATTGTGAGTTTGAAGGGACTTTAGATCAAGCGACCAAGCAGTTTGAAGCGAATTTACTTAAACGGTTATATCCTGCTTATCCAAGTACGCGATTGTTGGCGAAAAAGCTTGGCGTATCGCATACGGCGATAGCCAACAAGTTAAGAGACTACGGTATTAATAAAAATACCTTAAACAATTCAAATAACGGAGAGTCTTAGATATGTTGATTTTGCACGGTTACTGGCGCTCAAGTGCCGCTTATCGCGTCCGTATCGTACTTAACCTTTTAGATTTAACGCATGAGCACCGCAGTGTGCATTTAGTTAAAAACGGCGGTGAACAGCACCTAGATGAGTATGATGCATTAAACCCAAGTCATTTAGTGCCAACGCTGGAAGATAAAACGCGTTACGAACCCGTTGTAATCACGCAGTCGATGGCCATTATTGAATATCTTGTTGAGGTTTTTGGTGAGGGGACTTTGGCTGGTAATTCGCCGTTAGAGCGCGCCTTGATACGTTCGCTAGCGCAGGATATTTGCTGTGATATTCATCCATTGAATAATTTACGTGTGGTACAGCATTTAGGAGATGTCGCCTCGTTTGAGGCTGAAGAGAAAGCAACGTGGATGCGTCACTGGATGGCGACGGGCTTTAGCGCATTAGAAAAGAAACTCGAAAAATCTGCGGGCAAATTTTGTGTTGGTAATGAGGTTAGTCTCGTCGATGTTTGCTTAATTCCACAGCTCTACAATGCCCACCGTTTTGGATTGTCGCTAGATGATTACCCAACGATTGCGGCGATAGAAAAGCGCTGTCTCGCGCTTGATGCATTCGCTAATGCCGTACCTGAAAAGCAGGCTGACGCTTCTTAATTTGTCTTTCTTATCCAAATGCCTTAGCGGCTGGCGATTGGCGACAATAACCAGCCGTTTTCAGTTTTCTCTAACTGGGTTTTTACCTGCCACAATCCTTGCCTGTCATAGACATCGACAAGCTGCGGTGTGTATTCACCTTCATCGAGTGCGAGTGATTGCGAGAGTTTTAGGGCATCGATAATGTCATCATCTAGGGCAAGCTCACTAGCGCTGCGCCAGTTAATGGCTGTGTCACTTGTTATCTTCAGCGGTAATTTTCGGTGATATAGCGCGGAAATTGCTAACGGTAGCAGCATACTCAACGTCACGGAAACAGCAAAAGCGACAAGACCAAAGTGAATGGTTACTGACGCTATCATCCCTAGTTTCACGGTAACTGCAAGAATCGCTATCACATAAACATCCAGCATTGACCACTTGCCTAATTTGGCGATTTTATCGAGATTGAGTCGCTGTTTCGATGAAAGTAATTGTCCTGCATTGATGTTGTAAAGCAGCATCAGCATTTTAACAACAGGCATCACAAGGCTGAAAAGAAACAGTAGACCAAACAAGATAAACTCACCTTGCGTAGCGAGGTGAAAAATACCGTCGACGAGTGAAAAAGTATCGTCAAAAAAGTAGAAATGGGTGAAGGTAAACATCGGCTGAGTTAAACCGATAACCAATAGTAGCGCTGTAACTAACCACAGCGCATTCAAGATTAATTGCTTGGTAAAAGCAGCCACGTTGAACTTCTGGTAGGGATTATTGACATTGCTTATTGTAATAAGCTTCTAATGTCGATTTGGTGGTGGCTGGGGTATCTTTGGCCGTTATCTTCTTTTGGAGTTGCTGGCAGTCTGTATTCGAATTTGCGCTAGTTGCTGTGTTATTAGTTGTCGTGGCACACGCGGTTAAGGCAAGTACGAGACTCGCGGCGAAAATAGATTTTGACATATTATTGTTTTCTCATGGTTGTCAGTAAGAAGGGTTCACCTAGCAAAAAACCTTGCGCGTAATTAATATTGTAATCACGCAGTTTATTGGCAATGCGGTCATTCTCAACGTTTGTTGCCACGATATCAATAGCTAAGGCTTCACTTAAATGTAAGATAGATTGTAAAGTCGCGCCGGCGATTGGATCATTTATCAGAGATTTTATTAATTCACCGTCGATCTTGATATTGCTGACATCAAGTTCTCGCAAATGACTGAAAGAAGATAAACCTCGTCCGAAATTGTCGATACTAAATTCACAACCAGTATGAGATAGGGCTTCGATAAAGCGTTTACTGTGGGCTAAATTACTCAGTAGATGATACTCACTAAACTCGAACATGAGTTTGTTGAACAGGTCAGGATAGAGTGCTGATAGCTCAATCAAATAGAATGTAAAAGATTCGTCTGTTAGCGCATCGCTGCTGAGATTAATCGATATTTTCTCAATATTATCCATTGATTCTGGATTGTTTTGACACCAAATTAACGTTTGTTCGATAACCCACTTATCAATTGCCAAACTGAGATTATAACGAGCAGCAGCTGGTAGGAAAATGTCAGGGCTAACGAGATTGCCTTTGCTATCACGCAGGCGCAGTAATACTTCGTAGCGTTGTGAAACGCTTTGATTAATTGCGACAATCGGCTGCACATAAAGCAGGAATTGCTGTTCTTTAAGCGCAAGTTTTATTTGTTCAGCCCAGAACATATCGCCACTTAATGGCATTTCCTCACCGCTTTCTTGGAAGATAAGTACAGTTTGATTAGGCAAGGTTTTGACCTTGTTACAAGCCATATCTGCTTGGCGGCACACTTGAACTGGTGATTCACTTTGGCTAGTCACTTCGCTAATACCTACACTTAACGAGATATCAAATGACTGATTGCCCCAATCAAATTTAAACCCTTCCATGCGCGCGGTTAGCTCTTTGGCAGTCCCCATAGCACTCGTACCGTCACAATCTTCCATCAGTACCACAAATTGATCACTACCAAGACGGGCGAGGGTATCACGGCGTCTGAGCTGTTGACTCAAAATTTGACTAACTTGGCGTAATAGTTCATCACTAGCTTGATAGCCATATTGTTGATCTAAGTAATTATATTGGTCGATATTGATGGCGCATAACGCGTGAGTGCGCACGTCTTCTTGAGCACGGGTAAACAAAAATTGTAAACGGTGTTCAAACGCTTGACGATTGTAGAGGTTAGTCAGTGGGTCGTGAGAGTTATGATAGTCAATACGGCTGACGTTTTGATTAATTTGGGTAATGTCTTCTAAAACGAAAACAAGGTGATTGATGCGTTGATCGGAGCCCAATATTGGCGTCACACTAACCATTGCCCAATAGTCGCCACGTTTTTTAGTCTGGCCCTTTAATTCGCCTTGCCATTTGTTACTTACCGCCAAGTGCTGATTGATGTCATTGACAACGTGGCTTGGGGTAATGTTGTGATCAAAAATGGGAATTAACGTCCCTAGTTTTTCAACAGGCGCATAGCCACTGACTTTGGTGTAATGAGGGTTAATGTATTCAATTACTCCTGCGCTATCGGTAATAATTACCGCATTAGAGCTGTGTTGCACCGCTAGCGACATTTTTTGCAGCCTGTGGCTATCGCGATGACGCTCTAGGGTTAACGAGCACAAAATAGCTGCTTCTTTGAGGATCATAATATCGGCCGGTGCGGTTTGATTGACGCTGGCGCTGTAGATATCTAAGGTGCCTAATACGTTGTTATTGGTATCGTGGATAGGTTGTGACCAACATGAGCGAAATTTCGCTTGCCGCGCCAGCTCTTTATAATCGACCCAAAATGGATGTACTTCGATATCTTCCACGATGGTCAGTTTATCGTGGTAGATAGCGCTACAATTGGACATGACGCGATCTTCTACTTTCATACCCAGTAGCGAATCGACATAGAACGTGGGTAGATCTTTACTAATAACATCGCTAATTTGTTGGGTTTTGGTATTAATGAGCGTAATTGCCGCGACTACACCGTCGAGATTGTTTTGAGTATCACTAATAATATGTTCAAACACACTCTTTAACGGTTTGTCGTGCGCTAACATATCTAAAATAACGTTACGACTTGTATTAGGTGTTGGCACTTCGCTTTCAGATTCTAGGCGCTGGCCAATACACAGAGCGCCAACCTTATTATAAAGTGCATCGAAAATAGGTTGAGATCGTAACTCCATCATGTAGCTCGGCTCATTGGCTGGCATGAGTTTTACTTTTTTGATGATGGTTTCGTTATTAAATAGCGCGCGATTAATTGGGTGCTGGCTAGGATCAACAGGCGTTTTGCTATCTGGCTCAAAAACGCAGTTATCATTTGAGCGTTTGTGAATATTTTCCAACAAGATGTTTGAGGGAATGTGATGATTGTCTTTGGCGTTGCCACTATTGAGATAGACCTTGCCATTGCGATCAGAGATGTACACTTCATCGGTGACATTGTCGAGCACTTGATTGAGGATCAGTTGCTGATATTCAAAGCGCTGAATTAAGCGCTTCATGCTGTTGCGCAGGCGTGAAGGCTCTGAAATTCCTAAAAATCCAATTAAGGTAAAAACAGACGCCAGCATAATACTAAACACGAGGTTAATAATTGATAATGGATTGTCACTATTGGCGTTGGCGCTAAGTTTGAGATACCACGCATTATTCGGAACGCGAATCGCTGCAGAGTAATAATCTTTACTCAACGGTGACTCTGATTCTGCAAGAACGGTTGATTTATTAAATGTTCCCTGATGGACAACTTGATAGCTATATTGGGTCGTATCGAGCTGATTGAGCTGTATTTTGGTAAATAATGTCGTCAAATTAATGTGATAAGTAACATAACCCCAATGCTCATCATTAATAGTGACTGGAATATGGCTTTTGACGACGTAATCACCGTTAATGATCTGGGGTGTTGATAAAAAAGCGTTGTACTGTTCGCTGCCGTTCGGTTGTAAAAAAGGTGAAACAATAACCTTGCCTACATACTTAGCACTGGCACTGGCGGGAAATACATGAGTGGTAATGTTGTTTGGGGATAAACGGATTTGTTCAAGCTCTGGATACTTATTAACAATAACGTTGGCTAACACCGATAAATCGTGTAAATCATTTGGATGCAGTTTGAGCTCTGCTTCGATGATTTTAGACGAGCTTACCGCGCTATTGAGAAGGTTCTCTACTTGAATTGCATTGGCAATGGTTAGCTCTTGAGTTAAAGAGCTCTTTTGGCGATTGAGAATTTTCTGAGAAATATCAGACCAAAAATTTATAGCAAAAAATAATACCAAAAAACAAACGATGGCACCGACAATTTTAACTTTCGTTAAATTCTTGCTCATATATCCGTATATCTTAGTTTAGTGACTGCGGATTAGTGAACCAATTCACCATATATCCAGACAGTGATAGTTAAACAGGCTCTGCAACCGAATTTAATGGCGCTGAGTAAGTCATAATTCGTGTTGGGACAATATCTTACATAAACTGATATTAATCAATCTTTTTCGGCGTTGATGCCTTATTAATATGGGGAATTATTTGAAGAGATAAACAGTGAATAACGCTTAGCTGCGCCAGTGATAGGCGCAGCTAGATGACTTAATTTGTTAAGTAAACGAGAGGAATAAACCTGCAATAGTTGCACTCATAAGATTTGATAGGCTACCTGCTGCCACTGCCTTTAAGCCAAGGCGAGCGATTTCGTTACGTCTTGATGGTGCCATAGCACCAATGCCGCCCAGTAGAATGGCAATCGATGAAAGGTTAGCAAAACCACATAGTGCAAAGGTGACAATAGCTTGCGTATGAGGCGATAGCGAGTCTTTCATATTCACGAAATCAATGTATGCCACGAACTCGTTAACGACTAATTTTTGGCCGATGAAACTACCAGCTTGAATCGCTTCGTGCCACGGCACACCGATCAAGAAGGCTAACGGTGAGAAAATGTAACCCAAGATAAGCTGTATAGTGATGTTATCGTAGCCAGCCAGTGAGCCGATGTAGCCAACTAAACCATTCATTACCGCGATTAAACCGATGAATGCTAACAGCATAGCGCCAACGTTTAATGCTAGTTGCATACCTGAGCTCGCGCCACTTGCCGCAGCTTCAATTACATTGGCAGGCTTTTCATCGTTCTCATCTTCAATGTCATCTAGTTCATTATTTGGCTTTTCGGTTTCCGGCACCATTAATTTTGCCATCAATAGACCACCCGGCGCCGCCATAAATGATGCTGCTACTAAGTATTTAAGCTCGATGCCAAGACTTGCATAACCTGCCAATACCGAACCTGCTACTGAGGCCAAACCACCAACCATCACTGCGAATAGCTCTGAGCGGGTCATGCCTTTGATGTATGGACGAACGACTAAAGGCGCTTCAGTTTGACCAACGAAGACGTTTGCTGTCGCGGATAGCGACTCAGTGCGGCTGGTTCCCATCGCTTTTTGCAGTAAACCGCCAAGCACCGCGATAATTTTCTGCATGATGCCAAGGTAGTAGAGGACGGCGATAAATGAAGAGAAGAAGATAATAATTGGTAATACGCGCAGTGCAAAAACAAATCCGCCGTCGCCAAATACTTCAAACATTTTAGGGCCAACTAGGCCGCCAAATAAGAAATTTAGACCTTCTTGCGCGCTGTCGATAACAGCTTGAACGGCGCCTGAAATTCCTTCTAATACGCTTTGGCCTGCGGGAATGTATAGTACAAATGCACCTAAACTGGCTTGGATCAAAAAGGCCACTACCACGGTGCGAATGTTAATCGCTTTGCGGTTTTCCGACATTAAAACGGCGATAGTGATTAGGGTAATAATACCTACTATGCCCATAAGTACATTCATTTAAAATTTCCTATGATTTTTTAATTATTATAAATTTAACGCGAGATAATGCATGTAAGTTGTTGTGTTGGCAACTGATTAAACAATTAATCCAACAAACATTCACCCACAAAATGTGTGTTTAAAATCTAATATTCGCTATAGTAGCCTCTTATGCCGTCCAAATGTGACAAACTAGGGATTAAATAATGATTCCTTGAAAGGCATCACACATTGAATGCCAACACAGATTGGTTATTAGACTTTTGTATAAGGAACGCTATGTCGTCTCAAACGATCTCATCTCACACTATGTCATCTAACAGAATGGATTGGCAGGTCTTGGCCTTTGATGAGCTAACAACGCATCAATTATATCAATTACTGCAACTGCGGGTAGCGGTGTTTGTGGTCGAGCAAACCTGTTATTACCAGGAAATAGACGGTAAAGATCACGCTCCGCAAACTCGTCATGTACTGGGCTATAAGAATGGTGAAATTGTCGCTTACACCCGCGTATTGGCGCCCGGTGTGAGCTATCCCGAACATGCGAGTGTTGGGCGGGTGATTGTAGATAAGAGTTGTCGTGGTTCCACGGTGGGTTATGATTTAATGACGCGCTCGATGTCTGTTGTCGAGTCATTATGGCCGACATCGCCGGTGAAGATTTCAGCGCAAGAGCCGCTTGAAAAGTTCTACAATCAATTTGGCTTTGAAAAAGCCTCCCCAATGTATTTAGAAGACGACATTCCACATATCGCAATGATTGCTAAGGCTCATCAATAAAATTACCAAACGCGCAATGTCAGTCGACTAAGCGAAGCTTTTAATATTGGGGCATTATTTGGTGTGCTTATAAAATTTAGATGCATAATTGGCGTTTTGCGTAAGCACACCAGTTACTTTTTTAAATGAAATACTTCCATGTATTTCACCTTGGGGGTAGCCTGCGGCTATTCAAACTTGTTCCATACAAGTTTGTGCGTCGCCACTAGAATGTCTGGAATATTCTAGGACTGCTTTAGCAGGTCGCGTAGCGATAAGTCTCAGGACGAGACTTACTAAGAAAAGTAACCAAAAGAAAGGCGACCCGTGATTTAGCGTCAAACCTTAAATGATAAATTGCCTCTTCAATACCGTATTTGATCCGCAACTCGGCAATTGCTCCTGCGTTGCTCTAACTCCTGCATCCATGCAGTCGCCTGCGGCAAATACTTAAAAGATTGTCTGGAACAAACTTTAACAGTTTTAGCTGGCCTCGAAGAGGTGAGTACATGGAATGTACGAATCAAAATCATCCTTGATTTTTATATTGGTCAATTTCTAATTTAAGACGCTAAATGACGGGAGTAGGCCGCGTAAACATCCTATAAAAGAACTTAACTGACAGGCATTATCCGAACGTTCACTGGTTGTGTTCGCACCTGTTCGCCAGTTGTGCGAACACGCCAGTTGAAGGTGGTTGTTACTTCAAGCCATTGAAAAATAGCGTATATTAATTTTGGCACACTTTGTGTTTATAGCTTGCTAACACTCGTTATTTGAGCACAAACACAAAGGAATTATTATGCGTGACACATCCGGACAAGATGTTGTACTAAAACCTAAAAGTAAACGCGGACGCACCTTGGCTATTGTCGGCGTTGCAGTATTGCTTAGCGCGACCGCCGTTGGCTTTGCTGCGCCGCAGTTTAATGAGCTTTTTAGTAGTGACATGTCCATTTCTTCAGAGCAACTGCGCTATGGCGTGGTGACTCGCGGTGATTTGCAGCGAGACATTGCGGTGCAAGGGCAGGTAGTTGCGGCAAATAGTCCAACCTTGTATTCACCGTCATCTGGTAATGTTAGCTTGCACGTTAAAGCGGGGGATCGCGTCACAAAAGATCAGCTGCTATTACAAATCGATAGCCCTGTTTTAACTAACAGACTCGACCAAGAGCAAGCAAGCCTCGAAGAGCTTAAGCTTGCCGTTGAGCGTCAGCAAATTCACAACAAGACCACTTTATTAAATAGCCAGCAATCAATAGAGCTGGCGGCGGTCAACCTTGAGCTGCAATCAAAAAATATGTCGCGCGCTAAACAAAGCATGAAGCATCAGGTGATTAGCCGCGAAGAATTTGAGCAAAACCAAGCTGAGCTTAAGAAGACCCAACTTGCCTACACGCATGCCAAAGAAGGATTGATATTGCAAAAAGAATCCTTGGCGTTTGAACTGAAAACCAAAGAGTTACAGCTAGAGCGTCAGCAGTTTGTAGTGGATGATCTTAAACGTCAAATCGATGAGCTGACATTGCGTTCGCCGCTTGATGGCATTATCGGACTAGTAAATATTCGTGAAAAAGATTTAGTGGCCATTAACGCGCCGCTGATCACCGTGGTTGATTTGTCGGACTTTGAAGTCGAAGTCAATATTCCAGAAAACTACGCCGACGATTTGGGCGTTGGCTTATCTACCGAAATTTCTCTTAATGGTCAGGAGCATCGCGGCGAGCTAACCGCCATTTCTCCTGAAGTTAACAACGGTCAAGTTGTTGGCCGCATGCGCTTTGTTGATGGCTCTCCGTCTGGTTTACGTCAAAACCAACGCATCAACGCCCGTGTGCTAATTGAAACCCGCACCAACGTTTTAAAAGTGCGCCGTGGGCAGTTTATTGAAACTGGTGGTGGCCGTATTGCTTACGTCGTTAACAACAACAGCGCTAATAAAACAAATATCGTGGTGGGCGCTCGCAGTTTAAGTGAAGTGGAAATCGTTTCAGGGTTGCAAGAAGGGGATCGGGTGGTGATTTCGAGTACCGATGCTTTCAACGGTAACCAAAGTGTATTTATTGCTAATTAGGAAAGAATCTCATGTTAAAAATGCAAAATGTCAGCAAAATTTTTAGAACAGAACTCATCGAAACACACGCTCTACGCGATGTTAACTTGCACATCAAAAAAGGTGAGTTTGTATCAATTACCGGGCCATCAGGCTCGGGTAAAACTACCTTTCTCAACCTCGCGGGTTTATTAGAAACCTTCGAGCAGGGGGATTACTTTCTCGACGGCGTTAACGTTAAGGGCATGAACGATAATCAAATTTCGGCGCTGCGCAACGAAAAAATTGGTTTTGTATTCCAGAGTTTTAATTTGATTCCCGATCTTCCTTTATTCGATAACGTCGACGTGCCACTACGCTATCGTGGTTTTAATCGCAAAGAGCGCAAAGAGCGTATTGAACACGCCTTGGAAACCGTTGGCTTATCGGCGCGTATGCAGCACTTACCAACGCAGCTTTCAGGGGGGCAGCAACAACGTGTTGCCATTGCGCGAGCTATCGCCGGCGATCCAGCATTCTTACTTGCCGATGAGCCAACGGGTAACCTCGACTCGATGATGGCGCATTCGGTGATGGAGTTATTGGAAGAAATTAACCAAAAGGGCACCACCATTATTATGGTGACCCATGATGATCAACTCGCAAAACGCGCCAGTCGCAACATTCAGATCTTCGATGGTCAGGTAAGTGATATCAATCTTGATTCATCAGACGTGCTAGTAAAACGCGCATAGGAGCTAATGATGCTTGGATATAATTTTCAACTCGCGCTACGCAGCATTAAACAGCGCAGTTATTTAACGATTTTGATGGTATTAGCCATAGGGATTGGTATTGGTTTGCTCATTACCGTGCAAACAATGGCGTATCATAACCAGAAAATGCCGCTGGCTCATAAAGCCAATGATATTTATTTCATTCAGGCGGATAATCGCGATCTCGGTGCAGATCCTATTGTTAGACAGCCGTACATGATTTATCTCACCCATCGCGATGCCACTAATTTGATACAAGGTAACTCGCCGGCTAGCGCGCATACCACCGTGTGGAAGAGTGACATTATTTTAAATTCGTTTTCGCAAGAAGTTCGCCCGTTTCGCTCGGCGACTACAGTGACTAATAGCTCATTCTTTAGCATGTTTGATGTGCCATTTCTTTACGGTGCGCCTTGGGATAAAGACAGTGATACTAATGCGGCACCAGTGATTATACTGACCAAAGAAAGTAATGAGTTGCTGTTTGGTGGTGAGAATAGTGTTGGTAAACAATTGCGCATAAACGAGCATACGGTAACTGTTGTCGGTGTCCTTGATAACTGGGACTTAAAACGCCGTTTTTACGATGAAAGCTACTCAACATCGCGTAAAGACACGGCCTTTATTCCGGATTCATTTGCCGTAAAGAACAATATTATGCGCAACGAACGTATTTATTGTTTACCGCAAGATCGTAATAAACGTGGTTTCTGGCGCACCAATGATATTCAAGGTTTGATTAATTCAGAATGTAGTTTTGTTCGCCTGTGGGCACAAATCGATAATGAATCAAACGCGAGTGATTACGAGCAATACCTCACCGACTATGTCAATTCACAGAAAGAATTAGGGCGTTTCCCACGTGAAATGAATAACTATGTAACATCGCTGTTTACCATGGTCACGCTAGCAAATGAGCTACGCAGTGGTAATGATCCGCTATCGTTCATTGCGCCGTTATTCTTCGCAGTGTGTTTGTTAAATGCCATTGGTATTTTATTGGCTAAATTTATGCGTAAAACCGGTGAAGTTAGTCTGCGCCGCGCTTTGGGCGCGAATAAATTGACCTTAATGAATCAATATCTGCTCGAAGTCATTTTGATCGGCGTAATGGGGGGCATTGTTGGTTGTATCTTTGCTTATCTCGGGCTGCAAGGCATGATGCGCGTCAATGTGTATCAATCGGATTATTCGGTGACCATCGAAAATCTTCGCCACGCCTTTGCGCTCGATTTATGGATGGTGGGCAAAGCCTTTGCAATTGCCGTTGTTAGTACCATTATCGTCGGCCTTTATCCAATCTGGCGCATCGTTAATGTTGCCCCAGCCAGTCAATTAAAATCACAGTAGGGTAGGATCTGTTATGGAAATTAGACCAATATTATTG
This sequence comes from Psychrobium sp., assembly GCA_049607155.1. Classification (GTDB taxonomy): domain Bacteria; phylum Pseudomonadota; class Gammaproteobacteria; order Enterobacterales; family Psychrobiaceae; genus Psychrobium. Next base: position 120,824 of record JBMYWG010000004.1, on the reverse strand, counting down.
AGCATGAAACGCAATAAGTTTCTATCGATGGTTATCGCACTACAGGTGATGTTTACAGTGACTGTATTGAGTTTAGCAGTGTCGATTACCACACAAACGCTATCGCAGTGGAATATGCCGTCTGGCTTAGATCACGACAACATAGTTTCAGTGCGTACTCAGTTTTTCGATCCAACGGTGAATTTGGAGCAGGCGATAATTAACGATGTTAATCGCATTAAACAAATTCCCGGTGTGATTGAAGTAACGCCTAATAAAGAAATTCCGTTTGATGCTGGTCGTCCTTCTCGCGTCTATTTAGAAAGCGGTGAAGAGGCGCAGGGGCATAACACTAACTTTTTCGATATGGATGAAAACGGGCCTAAAGTGCTAGGCCTTAAACTGCTTGCAGGTCGTTTTTATCGCGCCGATGAAGTGGTTCGTGGTCATAGCGACGAAGCTGGTTCACCGTCTGTGGTTATGATCAGTGAAGATATGTCAAAGGAGCTGTTTGGTGATGAAAGCCCATTAGGGAAAACATTATTCCTAACTAAAGGCGGTCAGCCAGCGCAAATTATTGGCGTATATTCTAACTTTATGAATGGCGAGCGCTTAAATGGTCGCGGCAAGTCTTATCACACGGTATTGCGTCCAACGGTTACTTGGGCGCACAGCGCCAATCCAAACTATTTGATTAGCGTTGAGCAAGGCCAAGGACCTAGATTATTCGATCCAATTCAAGAGGCGCTGTATCAAATTCCTGGTCGCTATATCTTCGGCATCGAACGTTTAAAGCGTACTCAAAAACGTATGTATGACGGTCGTGGTAGTCAGGGCGCTATTCTGTTGGTAGTTAGTCTAGTATTAGTGTTTATCGCCAGTTTTGGTATCGCGGGTTTGGTATCTTTCCTTATCACGCAACGTCAAAAACAAATAGGTATTCGCCGCGCGCTTGGCGGCACTAAATGGTCGGTGGTACGTTATTTCTTAGTGGAAAATTCGATTATCACGCTATTTGGTTTGTTGGCTGGTGGCATCTTAACCCTAACGTTGGCCTATATGATGGCGCAAAATATCGGTGACTCTTTCTTGCAGTTCGATGTGGTGTTTGGCTGTCTGCTGTTCGTCTGGTTGGTCAATATTATTGCGGTGTGGCTGCCTGCACGCCGCGCAGCAAAAGTGTCGCCAGCGATTGTAACTCGCGGCGCTTAACCGTAAGATACTTTTATTATCAAACACCTGCCAAGTTTATGCTTGTCAGGTGTTGTTTTCGTTATGCGGTAACACCGATAACTTAAGGAGAATTAATTGAACAGTAAATCAATTTTGGTTGTCGACGATAATCCGGATATTGGCACGGCATTATCGGTGTTGTGTACCCTTGCCAACATACAATGTACTAGTGTGTTATCTCCCACCGAAGGATTGGAAAAGCTCAAACAGCAATCTTTTGATTTAGTCATTCAAGACATGAATTTTAGCAGCGATATGACCTCAGGTGATGAGGGCATCGCGCTGTTTCATCAGATCCGCGAAGTTGTTAGTGACATGCCTATTATCGTGATCACTGCTTGGACAAATTTGGAAACAGCCGTCGATTTAGTGCGCTGTGGTTTTGCCGATTATTTAGCGAAACCCTGGGACGACGACAAGATGCTAAATTCCATCAATAACTTGTTGGAGTTAGGAGAGCTTAGTAACGCACAGCGCAAATCGGCTACTAAACGTCAGACACGCATTAACGCCCTGAATGAGAAGTTTGATCTTTGTGATATGCAGTTTCAGAGTGATGAAATGTTATCTCTTTTGGAGCTAACCACCAAGGTCGCTCACGCCGATGTGCCTGTGTTAATTACTGGGCCAAATGGCGCTGGCAAGGAGAAAATTGCTCAGATCATTCAATGTAACTCGTCGGTTGCCGAGGGGCCATTTGTTAAAGTGAATGTCGGCGCATTGCCGAAAGAACTCATGGAAGCGGAGCTGTTTGGTGCGGAAGCTGGGGCGTTTACTGGCGCCACTAAAACCCGCATCGGCCGATTTGAGCGAGCCAACGGCGGCACCTTATTTCTCGATGAAATTGGTAATTTATCGCTAGATGGTCAAGCCAAACTATTACGGGTACTTGAAACAGGCGAGCTAGAGCGTATTGGCGGTTGTGAAACCATTCATGTAAATGTGCGAGTTGTTAGTGCCACCAATGCCGACTTACCGCAAGCAATTATCGAAGGTGACTTTCGCGAGGATTTATTTTATCGCCTTAACGTTATCGAATTAGAGCTAATGCCGCTTAACCAGCGCCAAGACGATATAGTGCCGCTAGCTAATTTTTTCTTACAACAATCACATACTTTAACAGTCGCAGCAGTAGAAAAACTCAATCAATATCACTGGCCGGGTAATGTTCGCGAACTACAAAATATCATTAAGCGAGCGATGCTTATTAGTGATGGCTCGGTAATAGATGCCAAAGATATCGATGTAAAAATTGTTGACAAAATACAATCAAAATCCATTGTCGAGCCAGATCTACAAACCATCAATGAAACGTTGCAAGCACACAATGGTGTGGTTTCTGCAGCCGCAAAACAACTTGGCTTGAGCCGCTCAGCGCTGTATCGTCGGATGAAGAAATTTGGCATAGAGAGCAATCATTAATGAGTTCATCGCGCAGTTTGTTTCGTCGTTTACTCGGCTATTTTAGTCTGTTAATTGCCGGCTATGGCGGTGCCATTTATGGGCTAATAGCGTTAAATGCGACCACAGTATTTATCATTGCTATTACTGTAATAACAATTGGTGTTGCAGCCCTACTAATCAAACATTGCCTGACGCCTTTGGTTGAGACTATTGATGCGCTTGATGTCGGCGTGCGCAGTTTTAAAAGTAATGACTTTAGTATCACTATTCACAATAAAGAATACGAGGAGCTTGGGCGACTGCTAGATACCTTTAACGAGTTAGCAACAGTGTTGCGGCAGCAACGAGTATCGCTATTTCAGCGCGAGCAATTACTCAATCGCGTGATTCAGGAGACGCCTGTTGCCTTAATTCTTACCGATAGTAATAATCGCATTATGCTTAGCAATCTAGCTGCTAAGAATCTATTGGACTATCATCAGCGCCTTGATGGTGAATTGCTGCCGCCACTTATTCAAGGGATGCCAAGTGCGTTGCAACAAGCTACATTACAAAAGCAAAGTGGCTTGTTTAGCGAAATGCTTGAGCATCAAAAGATTAGTTACAGTTTGACCTGTCATCATATTGAATTGAATAATCAGCAACATCATTTATTTTTATATAAAAACCTGACGCGTGATATTTCCCGAAAAGAGAGTGATATTTGGAAAAAGGCGATTCGCTTGATTAGTCATGAGCTCAACAACTCATTAGCTCCACTCAAATCACTCACTAGCTCTGCTAAGAAGATTATTGATGCACCTGAGCATTTGCATATGCTGCCGAGTATTTTCGATACAATTAGTGAACGAATTGAAAATCTCCATATTTTCCTAACGCAATATGCAACTTATGCAAGGCTTCCTGCACCATCATTAGCGATGATAAATCTCAACGAGTTGTTGGAAAAAATTGGCGCAATGAGCAATGTTGTCGTTGATTTACCGCATCAACCCATTGAAGTGGAGGCTGATAAAGCGCAGATAGAACAGGCGCTGCTTAATCTCGTTAAGAATGCTAAAGAATCAGGCTCTGAGTTGGCGGATATAAAAATAACCCTAACGATGACGCCGATGCACGTCCAGATTTGCGTTTGTGATGGTGGTAAAGGTATGACGGAACAACAATTACAACAAGCGCTTTTACCTTTTTATACCACAAAGAATAACGGTAGTGGTTTAGGGCTCGCGTTGTGTAATGACATTGTAGTAGCTCACTCTGGAAATCTAACGATTAGTAACATTGAAAGCGCCGAAGGCACTCAAGGATTAGTGGTAAAAATGATGCTCCCAAACTGTTTTAAATCAGTTTAGTTGTAATCTAAAGTTGCCTCTTTAGCACACTATTGATAACCTCTAGCCAATAGTAGTAAGCCGTTATTATTAGCTCTACACAAAGTTTTAGGGTTTAGTAGCAAAGGAGTCGTATGGTAAATGTAGGTCGTGTTATCGTCGGGTGTGCAGTGGTTGTGTCACTTCTATTATCAACTAGTGTTTCATCACAGTCATCAGCATCGTTAAAGCCACCGATTAAGGTGGGCTTTATGAGCTCTATTAAGCGCGTGCACGAAGGGGAGTATGTAGGCCCGTTACCGGATGTGATTCGCGCTACTGTTAGCGATATTAACCACGGTATAAAACTGCAAGCCATGCCTATAAAACGGTTGTTAAAATCGCTTGAAACTGGCCAAATTGATGTCGTTATCGGGTTATTTAAACGAGACGATAGAGAGGTTTACGCCGATTTCTTGTCAATTCCTATCGGTTGGGTGTGTGCCAACATGTTTGTTACTCAGGACAATACAAGTGTCACTGCCGATCCCAGCTCTTTTTCTCAAAAGCGCATCGGTATGTTACGCGGTGCAAATTGGGGAGACCAGCTCGCTATGCTGTTTACCGAACAACAAGTGAGCCGCACCGATGTTGCTAATTACGACATGTTGGTAAAAATGCTCGATAAAGGTCGATTTGATGGTGTTGTTGCCAGTAGTGATGCCTTTAAATCAGCAGCTAGAAAGCTCGAGTTACAACATCAAATCGTTGGATTACCGCTACCGTCTGCCAATAGCTTGGCAATGTATATTCTCGTTTCAAAGAATAGCGTATTGGCTCAAGAAGCTCAGCTGACCGATAAACTGAATGTGTCACTGGAAAAGCTAACTAATGATAGTACCATTCGCCAAATCTATCGTCGTCACGGAAAAACCTTCGACGAACATTGCCACAAATAATTCATTCAATTGATAGGGAAATCATTTCGTGCAACGCCTAACTAATTTATTAAAACAACCAAGGTCACACGCACGTTCTGTCATTGATGTGGTGAAAGCCATTCACCGAGGATTTTGGCGTCATATTAATACGCTAAATACCGCGCAAAAACTCTATATTATTGCGCTGGCACTTTTAATGATCCCTGATACGAATTGGGTGTTGGTATGTTTGTTTACCTCGACAGCGTTGGGGCTTGAGTTTTGGCCTCGATTTACCAAAATATGGCATTCGCTGCTCGGCAAATCTTTTTTGCTATTTTTTTACGCGATCATTGCCAACTTTGCGCTAGCGAGTGCTGCTTCGATTGTTAATGAAGTGTCAGGTGTGGCAGCGGATCACCTGCCTTATACGCATAACTTTGTCATTTTAATGTATCTACCGGTGTGGATAATCGGCTTTACATTGCTTGGCTTGTTAATCTTACAAGTCCTCTCGCCAATCTATATTTTAGCCATCATACTGCTGCGACCGTTTGGAATTCGCGCCGTAAAAATACTGAGTCAGTCTCGTTTTCCAGTGTTGACCACCATAGTGCGAATGATCTTGTCCCTTGTTTTATTAGTGCAGTTAATGGCGCTTAATGAAAAGAATGTTATTGAGATGAGTGATGAGTTAAATCAAGCGATTGAAAATGTGGTTAAAGAGCGTGAAGCAGAGCTTAAACCAGATGAATTGGCAGCGCTTAAAGATCAGCAACAGGAAGAACCTGTCGTTAATAATGATGAAGATGATTTTGAAACTCAAGCGTTTGGGATTCGTTTTAATACTGATGATAAAGAGAAACAACGCTCTATTTATTACTCATATCGCAATGTAGTGTTATTGGGATTAAATTCATTTATTTACGCACTTGAGGCTGATAATTTTTCCCGCTGTCATTTCAAAGAGCCAACCAGAGTGGTTGAACTCAATGATTACGAGATGCTGACTGTGACTCCTAGCCAAGATGCGCAATATGGCTATCACTATCAAGTGTTGCCCTGTAAGTCGATTGGAGTCCCTGGTCAGATGAGTAAAAATTAAGTTAAATCTTTGCGAAGTGGAAATATTTAGTCACAGTTTCTTCCCTGCATTTACTGCGCTTTACGTTACAATGAGTTCACATTTTTACATGAATTCGCAAAATTATAACAATGACAAATTCTTTCGTATTCTCAAGCAACAAATTACTTGTTGTAGGGTGTTTGAGTATTCTTCCGCTAGCCTTTCCAATGACCACGCTAGCCTCTGAAGTTGCTAAGGTAACGACTCAAGTATCTCAAGACCATTCTAATTACCCTGCATCATTCTTTAATCAATATCAGCCACAAAGTGCTTTTGACATGATTGAACGTTTACCTGGCTTTAGTTTCGATCGCGGTGATAATGCGCGTGGTTTTGGTGGTAATGCGGGAAATGTATTAATTGATGGCGTGCGCCCAACGTCTAAATCTGGCGGTCTTGTTGGGGCACTTAAGCGCATCCCTGCTGAGCAAGTCGAGCGCATCGAAATCATTCGGGGCGGTGTTGGTGCTGGTGACGCAGCTGGTCAATCAGTCGTTGCCAATGTTATCAAACGCAAAGATATTACCTCTGGTACTTGGGCGTTAAAATTCCGCCGTGCGCCATATGGCGATCCTAAGCCAAATATCGAAGCTGCAATTAATACTAATTTAGGTGAATGGGAAGCGGTTGCCGATATCGACATTGGTTTTGGTCCAGGTTTTCGCAAGGCCGTTATTAACGAATATGACGCTGATGATAAGCTGGTGGACTCAGCTTATGAAGAGCGTGAAAACTTAGGTCGTTTTTCGTTTACCAATGGTCAAATATCTCGTGCATTTGATGCGGGAAAATTAACCCTTAATGGACGTCTTGGTAGCGACAAATGGACCAACGATCAGTTTCGTGATATCTACGATGGCCGAGTCTATGACGGTAGCGCACCTGATAAACAATGGTTTTTAGATCAACTCAATCGATTCCAAACTGCTGAATTTGGTATTGATTGGGTGCAAAAGTTTGATGATTGGAAGTGGCATAGCCTAGCGATCGGCAAGATTGAGCAAAGAGACAATCATAGTGCTGCCAATGAAAAAGAAGATGGTAGTGAGACCTATTCTAGTGTATATGAAAGCGATCGCTATGAAAGTGAATACATTATTCGCAATACTTATGGTTACAGCGGAAGTAATAAGTTTAAACCAGAGTTTGGAATCGAAGTGGCACGTAACTACTTAGACACCGACCAAACCTATACTGAAAATGGCGAAGCGGTGGAATTATCAAATGCCACCATTCAAGTAACGGAAAATCGTGCAGAAATTTTTGCTAGTTTTGTTTATTCTTACAGCGACAAGTTAACCATCGACGGTGGCTTAACGGCGGAGTTATCGCAAATCGAAGTCACCGGTGGTAATGAAAACAAGCAAGACTTTGATTTCATCAAGCCACGTTTATCGGCTAACTACAAGCTCAATGGCGATATGAATCTCGTGGTTACCGCTGAGCATTCGGTTGGCCAGCTTAATTTTAATGACTTTGCGGCGAGTAATTCAGCGGAAGATGATCGCAACACATCGGGTAATTCTAAGCTTAAGCCTGAACAAAACACGGCGCTATCATTCACCTATGATTGGAATTTCAGTGAGAAGGGCAGTTTTAAAATTGAAGCCTCTCATACATGGCGTGATGACGAGCTAGAAGAAATTATTTTAGCTGATGGTGGCTCAGGCTTGGGGAACGCTGGAGAATCAAAAGTGTGGGGCGTTGATGTGTCACTAAACATTCCTACCGATGGTTTCTTAGACAACGGCTTGCTTGAAATATCTTATGAGCACGAAGATTCAGAGTTCCACGATAAAATCATCAAGGGATATCGCAATACCAGTGGTGACGTGCCTCATGAAGTGAATGTTAGCTTTCGTCAAGATTTAGTTGAGCACAAATTCGCGTGGGGCTTTAGATACTGGAGTGAGTTTGAAGATACGGCATTCCGCGTTAATGAAATTGCTCGCTTTGAAGGTAATAACCGCGGGCTAGTATTTGTAGAAACCACTTATTTTGATAACTACAAAGTCCAGTTAGAAGTTAACAGCGTTAATGTGGCTAAATACACCCGAACTCGCGAGTTTTATGAGGGCGATCGCAGTGGTGAATACACCGGCTATGAAGTCTCAAACCGTCGCCGCGAGCCTGAATACAAGTTATCGATTTGGGGAACTTTCTAAATCAGAATTCAAGTTATACAGGGGAGCCGTAAGGCTCCTTTTTATTCTCCTGTTTGATAACGCTTATACAAAATCGCCACTCGCTTTACATAGGCCTTGGTTTCTTTATAGGGTGGAATCCCCTTATACTTTTTTACCGTAGTCGGGCCGGCATTATAGGCGGCGGTGGCGAGGCTAATATCCCCGTTAAATTGCTTGAGCATCTTCTGTAGATAGTGGGCGCCGCCATTGATGTTCTGGGTCACATCGAATGGATTTTTAACGCCTAAATAATTTGCCGTTTCTGGCATCAGCTGCATCAAACCCTGTGCGCCAACTTTGGAAATGGCATTGGGCCTAAAGGCTGATTCCGCATGGATTACGGCGCGAATTAACGCTGAGTCAATGCCGTATTTTTTAGCGGCGCTAGTTACTTGCACATGGTATTTTTGCGATAGCGGTATTTTTTGCCAATTGACTAATGAGCTAGTATTACAGGCATAACAATCGAATTTTAGGGTTTGAAAGTTATCAACTTTAGGCTTGATATCGCTAAATACCACGCTGCCATCGGCGCGGCGATATTTATAGACTTCATCACTTGCTGTCGCTGGCGCAGCTACGACAGTAAAAGTGACGGCGATGAAAGCTAAACGCGTGAGTGGCAGATTGAAGTTATTGGCTAATACGCGATTCATTTTTGTTAAATGATCCTAAATTTTATGCGAGGCAATTCCTAGTTTTAACGATTGCTAAGGCAATGTCACTGATAATTTATTATCATAAGTGCCAAGAAATTTTCCCTGTCTATTTTTTGTAAGGCAACAATGCTTCGTTTATCTCATTTCAATAAGCAAACCATCAAAGGTGATATCTTTGGCGCACTTACTTCTACGGTTGTTGCACTGCCGTTTGCGTTAGCTTTTGGTATTACGTCTGGCGCTGGTGCTAGTGCCGGCATTTATTGTGCCATTATTACTGGCTTTTTTGCGTCACTATTTGGCGGTACTAATGTTCAAGTATCGGGACCTAATACGGGGCTTACAGTCGCCATGGCGGCAATTCTAACGAGTTTTGTGGCACAGTCACCTGATAATGGATTAATGGCGGCCTTTACCGTAGTGAGTCTAGCAGGCCTATTTCAAATGGCCTTTGGTCTGCTTAAATTAGGCAAATATTTTACCCTAGTGTCTTATCCGGTGATTTCTGGTTTTACTTCCGGCATTGGCATCTTGATTTTGTTGTCACAGATAGAGCCGCTGTTTGGTGTGCCACTGGGGGATATTTGGTCACAGGCGGCGCAGCTTAATCAAACTAATATCGTCTTAGGACTGCTCTGTTTAGCGCTAGTCTATTTTTGGCCTGCATCACTTAGCAAGTATGTGCCGGGCAGCATTGCCGCGTTAATTGTTGCCACTGTCTATTTTGTGGCGAGTAATGCCGATATTCCGGTTGTTGGCGCTATTTCAACGGGGCTACCGAGTTTTTCGATGCCAGTGTGGGACAGTGAATTAGCCAGTGAGATGATTAAATCAGCGCTGCTTATCGCTACATTATCAACCCTTGATTCATTAATGACATCACTAACCGTCGACAGCATTACTAAAGATTTTCACGACTCTGATCAAGAGCTCGTCGGACAGGGGATCGGCAATACTATCGCAGGTCTTTTCGGCGCGCTGCCCGGTGGTGGAGCCACCATGAGAACCGTGAGTAACCTTCGCGCTGGTGGCACCACGCCACTATCTGGCATGCTGCATGCGATTTTTATTTTACTTATCGTAAATTGGGGCGGCGAGTATACAGCGTTTATTCCATCGGCGGTATTGGCGGCAATTTTGATGAATGTCGGCCTTAATATAATTGATTGGCGCTTCTTAAAACGTTTACATCAAGTACCATTATTTAGCGCTGGGTTGATGGTGTCAACCATGGTGATGTCGGTGGTATTTGACCTAGTAACCGCTGTACTTATCGGTGTGTTCGTCGCTAATCTAGTCACTATTCGCCGCTTGTCTGAAATTCAGTTAGACAATTTAAATTTGTTAAGCATCAACGACGATAGTCTTTCTGCGCCAGAGCAAACGTTAATGACCAATATCGCTGATAAGGCGACAGTGTTAGACATCTCAGGACCTATTGGCTTTGGTGTGGCCCGTGGTTTAAAGCAGTGCGTATCAGATAGTGAGCATCAAGTGTTACTAATAAACCTGAGTTCTGCACGATTTGTCGGCATCACCAGTACCATTGCCATCGAAGAAATTATCACTGATTCGGCACAGCTCGGCCAGAAGGTACTGATTAGCGGTGTTTGCGAGCGTGTTAGAAAGGACTTTAATAAGCTTAAATTAATGGACAAGATTTCAGACGAGCATATTTTTGTAACTCGCCTTCAAGCGCTTGAATACATCAATGACAATCTTTAACACCTTGTTCTAAGGGAACAGGTGAAAAATCCGTTGTTGAAAATAACTGCTGATAGGCGTGTTTTATTTTTGAGAGTAGTCGTTTGTCTGTCCCCTTGGCAATGGCTAAACACATTGGATACTGGGTATGGTCGTAGATGAGTAGCTCCTTAGTCACTAAATCAAAGGGTAGATTATTGCGAGCAAAGTGCTCAGTTAGTTGCTCTTCTGATTGTGCTACATAGTCGAGACGGCCATTGAGCAGTTTGTCAATGTTGGTAGAGTCGTACACCGTTGAATCTAAGCTGAAGTTATTGCCTTGATAATTTTTGACAATGTATTGATGAAGCATGCTGTCTTTAACTACACCAATGACTTTGCCTTTGGTTTCTTCAAGTTTTTTTAAATGAAGATCTTGACGTTTGGTTAAGCGAAACAAATACATATTACGCGCCGCTGCAATAGGGCATACCCAATAAAAAGACTTAACGCGACTTGGCATTTTATAAATTGGGAAAAGAACGGCATTAGGAGTGGCTTTTGCTGTGATATAGGCACGATTCCACGGCATCGAACTTACTTGATAATCTAATCCAGTCTGCTTGATAATGTCTAAACCATTTTTAAACATCGGATGTTGACTTTGGGTGACAGGGTTCATTTCAGTCATCACCAACACTTTCGGAAGCTGTTTAGCGAAAAGCGGCGAAGCGCACAATAAACTGCAAACTAAAGTAACAATAGTCCGATTCATTTCTCAACCTCTCGTACACTTATTCAATCCTTAACTTATCGCAATGAGCAATATTTGCAACAGCCAGTATGTAGCGTTCAGGGGTAGACTAATGTCGGACTATTAAGTTGATGGTTTACCAGTAAGATGGGAAGAAAATCTGGTTGACTAGTCGAATGATCAATCCGAAAACTAAGATGACAATACCGAGTCGGTAAAATTTAAACTCATCAAGCGTAAATCCGTCTTTCAGCTTGTTAATCATCACCCGCCATACACTGCCATAGTCTTTGGTGCGCTGGGTATATTTGAATAATGCGATGAGTATTAATACTAATCCTGTGGTGAATGCGGCAGGCTCTAAATAGCCGAAAAATGTCATCATAAAATAGAACTCTCAAGGTTTTAAAATAGGTTTATAAAAATAATTATCGAGAACTAACTCGTCCTATACCCTTAGTCGCTGGATATGCTTGAATTTATAACGCAAATAAAAAGTGAGCTAAAAGGCGCGTGATTGAGTAATAGCTTGCTATTGGGATTGAGCGCAACGCGGTAGATGGCTTTTTAGGTCGTTATAAAACAAGTATTTTCATTGATTACGGGTATTATTCCGACTATATCGTAATTTGATCGTGGATGAACTACGACTAACGTGGCATGGAAACACTATGACTGAAGATATCGAAATCAAAGAAATAAAGCGCTTTTTGCAAGCTCATATCCCGTTTGACAGCTTATCGCCAGCGGCACTGAGCAAAGCTGCAACCGGTTTAACTATCAAATATTTCAGCAGTCAGTCAAAACATGTTGAAATCGATTACACCAATCCAAAACTTTATATTGTGCGTACAGGCGCATTTGAAATCCGCAATAATCGCCAAGAGTTGGTTGATCGTTTAGGCGAGGGTGACTATTTTGGGTTTCAGTCATTATTGACAGGGCAAAGCGTCGATAATCAAGTGCCTATTTTACAAGATGGTTTGGTCTATCAAATTGAGCAGCAACTCTTTAGTGACCTGTGTAATGATAGTGTCGAGTTTGAACGATTTTTCAATCGCGCACATGCTAAACGATTAACTAATGCGGCGTCGACAACCAATGAACAATCGCCAGTTAATCTGACTATCAAGCATTTAGTTCATCACAATGTTATCTCTATGACGTCAGATAACACGGTAGCGCAAGCAGCAGTTTTGATGAGCGAACACCGCATCTCGTCATTATTGATCATCGATAGCGATGAACTAACTGGGGTTCTCACCGATAGGGATTTGCGCTGCCGCGTATTAGCTCAGGGCCTCGATGGTAGTGCTCTCATTCATGATGTTATGACGCGCTCCCCATTTTGCATTGATATTAATGCGATGGCATTTGAAGCGTCATTACTCATGTCCACCCACAACATTCATCATTTACCCGTGCTGGAAAATGGCAAGGTTGCTGGGATGATTACCACGACCGACATTATTCGTAGCCAAAATAATCAGCCGATTTTCTTAATCGGAGAAATCAATCGGGTTAAAGACGTTGATGGCTTAGTGGCGGTTAGTAAGAAGATTCCTGAATTGTTGCAAAGTATGATTGCTTCAGATGCTCGAGCGGAAGAGATTGGCCGTGTACTGACCTTGGTGTCTGATTCATTGACGCGTCGATTGCTAGTGCTTGGCGAAGAAAAATTCGGCGCGGCGCCAATGGCTTACAGTTGGATTGTCTTTGGCTCTCAAGGGCGGATGGATCAAACAGCGGGAAGCGATCAAGATAACGGCATGATCCTAGCACGCACGCCAAATGAGCAAGAAGCCAGCTATTTTAAAGCGCTGACCGAATATGTATGTGGTGCATTAGATGCTTGTGGTTATGTTTATTGCCCCGGTGAAATCATGGCGCAAACCGATAAATGGCGTGTCGATGTGGCGGCGTGGAAAAGTTATTTTAATCAGTGGGTTAATACGCCATCACCTGAAGCGTTGCTCAATGCTTCAATCTTCTTTGATATGCGATTACTCGCTGGCGATAAAGCGTTATTCGATGAACTACAGTCCTTTGTCAACAGCGCGACCAAGGGCAATCAAATCTTTATTGCTTCAATGGCTGGCCTTGCGGTGTCGAGTACGCCGCCATTAGGCTTTTTCGGGAAGTTTGTGTTAGAGCGTGATGGCGAAGAAAACAAAGTGTTAGATTTAAAGCATCGTGGTGTGGCGTTAATCAACGATGTTGTGCGGGTTTACGCGTTGCATGAGGGCTTGTCTGAAGCTAATACTCAGCAGCGCTTAAATCAATTATTAGGGCGTAAAATCCTAAATAAGAGCGACGTAAAAAGTCTCAAGGATGCATTGGAATTTATCGCCGATTTACGCCTTAAGAATCAAGGTCAACAATATCAAGCCAACAAACCAACGACTAATTATCTAAAGCCTAAAGCGGTGTCGCGTTTATTGCAGCATCAACTCAAAGAAGCCTTTGAAGTGGTACATGGCGCTCAAAAAGGCCTGCAGTCTAAATTTACTCGAGGTATGTTTTGAGCTTAAAAGACATTGTCGATAGCGTTACCCGCAAAAGGTTAGCGCGCAAGGCACGTGAGCAAACGGCGATAGATTTTATTCGCGCAAAGCCAGATCTGTCGTTGCCGTTTGATCAAACTGAGCTGTTGGCGGTAGATTTAGAAATGACGGGTCTTAACGCCAAACAGCACGAAATTATTAGTATTGGCTGGGTGCCCATTATTAATGGCGAAATTAAGCTTTGTGAGGCGAGAAATTTACTCATTACCCCGAGCAAAAGTGTTGGCGATAGTGCGACTATCCATGGCATTCATGATCGCGACCTCACAGACGCCTTAACGCTTAAGCAAGCGTTAGAAGAATTGTTACATGCCTTAAAAAGGCGGGTAATGGTTGGCCACCACGTTAGTTTAGATGTTGCCTTTCTACGTCAAGCCGCCACCCATATCTATCAGCACACACTGCCTTTTAGTGTAATTGATACCTTGCATATCGAAGCGGCACGATTATCGCGTCAAGGGGAGCATTTTGATAAGCAGTTATTGCGTTTAAATAACAGCGCCGAGCGTTATGGCTTGCCAAGTGGTGACGCTCATAATGCGCTGGGTGACGCGCTAACTACAGCACAGTTGTTATTGGCGCAAGTGGCTTCTATCGGTCCGCCGCCGTTAACGCTTAAGCAGCTTTTGAAATTTAGTCATTAACGTTTCATTTTCTTTGGGCCTATTGAATTTTTTATACAATTTATAAATAAAAATTGTTATTGTTTTCCGATAGTTTGTGGAAGAGATAATAATGACAAAATTATTTGATGCGGCATGGCATGTGTGGGTGGCCGATAACCTAGCGCGTGGTTGTGATAAAAGTGAATTACGGGACATTTTATTTAAAGAAGGCTTTAGCCAAGAGCAAGTGGATAAAGCCATAGCGCCGCAACACTTTTTAAATCCTTACAAGAAAAAAGACATTCCCAAGCAAGAGCTCGCCGATCGTTATGATGGCGCTGATTATAATGCGCTGGCGAATTTACCCATTGTTGTCCAAGAACATCCGCAGATCACGCCATTTAAAAATGATTTGGTCCAATTGTTGGTGTGGGACGACTTTTTGTCAGCACAAGAGTGCGAAAAAATGCTAGCTATTATCGGTGATAATTTGCGGCCGTCGACAGTCACCCAATTTAATGGCGATGATGCTTTTCGAACCAGCTCTACGTGCGACTTATCTTTTCTTGATGATCCTTTTATTAAAGAAATCGATGAAAAACTTGCCAAGGCTATCGGCATCAACCCTTCGTTTTCAGAAGGCATTCAAGCGCAGCGTTATCAGGTGGGGCAGGAGTTTAAGGCGCATACCGATTATTTTGAACCCCACACCAACGAGTATTTGCAATTTGCTCAGCGTCAAGGCCAGCGCACTTGGACCTTTATGATTTACCTGCAAGGCACGCCAAAAGGCGGCGGCACTAAGTTTGTTGATTTACGCCATACTTTCTATCCCAAAGCCGGCCAAGCGGTGCTGTGGAACAATCTCGATGAAAACGGCTATCCAAACCCTCACACACTGCATCATGGCATGCCAGTGGAAGAAGGCGAAAAAATCATTATTACTAAGTGGTTTAGAGCCAAAGGGCAAGGGGAGATGTTTAGTTAACCTAAGGTTGTGCTGTTTAATCAGTGCTATGGAGTTAGCACTGATTAAAGAATGATTACTCAGCTGTAGATTATTTGGCTTCGAGTTTGGCGTTGTGCGCTTCAACCAGCTCAATAAGATCTTGCGCACTGCCAAGAATGTGCTCTTTTAATACGCGACATGCGCCGTCAATATCGCGTTTTTCACACAGCGATAATAACTCTTGATGTTGTTGCTCTGCACGAGGGATACCGCCTTTTTGCATGAGGTGAAGGCGAATATAACGGTCGCAATTTGAGTTGAGATTTTGCACGATTTCCATGGTGTTTGGACGATCTGCTGCGATGTATAGGCTAGTGTGAAATTGCGTATTTAAATCACTCCATAGGTTGCTTGAATTGGCGTGATGAAACGACTCTTCTAGCTGCTGTAGCATTTCTCGCGAGTTCTCAATATCTTGATCTGTCATCTTAGCAATTGATTTTGCAAGTAAATCGGTTTCGAGTAGGGCGCGTAATTCAAACAACTCTTGCACTTGAAGACTCGACAGTTGTGCCGCAGTCGCGCCTTTGTGAGCTTCAAACTTTACTAACCCTTCACCTTCTAATTGCAATAATGCTTCTCGAATTGGGATCCGGCTTACGTTGAGTTCGGCGGCTAGGGCACTTTGACGCAGTGGGGTTCCCGCTTTGATGTCGCCTGAGAGAATGCGCTCACGAAGCACTTCCACAACAACCTGAGTGCGGGTTTTATGGACGATTTGAGAATTGTTATTCATTATAGTTATCAGTCAATTGCAAAAATTTTTACGGTTACTCTTCATAGTAGACGTTTTTCGTGCAAAAGATAAGGATAAGATAGTGAAAAAGAGGCATATAATGCCTCTTTTTACTAATATCGTTTATAAATCCAGCGAATAGGTCGCTAGAAATACGACTTAAACGATAACTTGCGGGTGTGATGAGCCGTCTTTGATTTCTTCTGGCTGAATAGACACAGGCATGTTTTGCAAACACAGTGGGCGCGTAAAGCGATGGATTGCTTGGCTACCAACGGAAGTCGTTTGCGGCGCTGTCGATGCTGGGTAAGGACCACCGTGTTGCATCGAGTGACATACTTCAACACCAGTCGGTAATTGATTAAACATCAAGCGACCAACGCTTTGTGCAATATCATCAACTAAATCGATGTAATCGAGTAACTCGTCATCCGTACCAAATACACTTGCTGTTAACTGGCCAGATAATGACAGTGCGATTTCATTCATTTGCTCGTCGTTGTCACACACAACAACAAGTGCACATGGACCAAATACTTCTTCGTGTAGCTCAGGTTGAGCGATAAAGTCACTGGCTGACACGCTAAATGCAATAGCGCCACTTTGACAGCCACCATTACCGGTATCGCCACCCGCAATTTTGCTTAGTGCTGGGTTTGAGCTTAGTTTATCAACTTGGCTGTTGTAGGTTTGCGCAATGCCTTTGGTCAGCATAGTGCCCGCTGCCGCGTTACCGATTGCATCGCTAAGCGCCGTCATGTAACCGTCAAAACCTTCACCGCGCTGAATAATCACTAAGCCAGGTGAAGTACAAAATTGACCGTGGCCCATTAGCATTGATGCGACTTGATTGTTAGCAAGCGCTTGTGCATCGCTAGCAAGTTTTTGTGGCAATACAAATTGTGGATTAGTACTACCTAGCTCGCCAAAGAACGGGATTGGCACAGGACGCTCTTGCGCTAGCTTATTAAGGATATCGCCAACTTTTTGGGAACCCGTAAAACCAACAGCTTTTACTTGTGGATGTTGCACTAAACAGTGTGCAACTTGTGGCGTTGTCGATTGCACCATGTTGAATACACCGCTTGGCATATTACATTTTTCAATCGCGCGATTAATAGCATGGGCTACTAATTCTGTTGTTGCTGGATGCGCTGGATGACCTTTGACAATCACGCTACAACCTGCAGCCAATGCAGATGCAGTATCGCCACCAGCAGTCGAGAATGCCAGTGGGAAGTTACTTGCACCAAATACAACGACTGGACCTAATGGCACGTTAGTTAAACGACTGTCACCTTTAGGCAATGGCTGACGCTCTGGCTGAGCGTGGTCGATGAACACAGGTGAAATAGGATTTACTAGGTTGTTAGCAAAGGCGCGTAATTGCCCACAAGTGCGGCCTCGCTCACCTTCGATACGCATTTGTGGCAGTGCTGTTTCGCTCATCGCTGCTTCAACAAGCTGTTCACCTAGGTTTTCAATTTCTGCGGCAATGGTATTTAAAAACTCAGCGCGCTCGGCTGCACTTTTACGGCGGTAAACGCGAAATGCGCTATTGGCACTTGTTACAGCGTCATTGGCGTCGGTTTCGCTAGCGTCAAAAAATGACCACGGATTAACGCTATCAGTTGCTGGGTTTGCGCTTTCAAATGAAGTTGCAGTGCTGCTTACCCACTGACCATTGATTAAGTGCTTTCCTGTAATCTCTATCATGTAATTTTTCTCTCGTTTCTTGGAGGAATAAATGCGTTATTTAACTTGAAAACCCATGGCGTATGGATCTTCATCGTCAACAATAATTTGGTTGTAGCCGGTGATTTTGGCCCAACCTTGAATGCTTGGCATAATGGCGTCATAATCGCCAACTTTGGTGACTGCTTCAACTTTGCCCACAAATTGGCTACCGATGTAGCTTTCGTGAACATAAGTATCGCCTTCTTTGAGTAATCCTTTGGCAAAACGTTGCGCCATTCGAGCGCTAGTACCGGTGCCACAAGGGGAGCGATCAATCGCTTTGTCACCGTAGAACACGGCGTTAGCGCCGTCACTACCATCAGTTTGTGGCGTACCTGTCCACAGTAAATGGCTAATACCATTAACGGTTTCATCGTCTGGATGAACACAGGTGAGTTGTTCATTAGCGGCTTTACGTACAATGTTACTCCAGTGAATAATCTCACTGGCGCTCCAGTGCTCAATCCCTGGGAAGTTTTCTTGTGGTTCAACGATACAGTAATAGTTACCGCCGTAGCTAATATCGACAGTAAGCTCACCCAAGCCAGGTACATCGATAACTTTATCGCGGTGAGCAAGGTAACTGGCAATATTATAGATTTTTACCCAGTCGACTTTATTGTCTGTTTGCTGATATTCGATACGAATTTGACCAGCTGGCACATCAATAATTAATTGGCCTGGTGTTTTTGGCGTTAATAACCCTTGCTCAATCGCGCTGGTAATGGTGCCAATGGTGCCGTGACCGCACATTGGTAAACAGCCGCTGGTTTCGATAAACAAAATACTAGCGTCGCTGTTGTCACTACACGGCGGGTATAAGAACGACCCTGACATCATATCGTGGCCACGTGGTTCAAACATTAGTGATTGTCTGATCCAATCATGGTGAGCCAAGAAATCTTGGCGTTTTTCGCTCATGTTTTCACCCTTTAAGTTTGGGTGACCACTGGTAACTAAGCGAACTGGATTGCCACAAGTATGGGCATCAACACAAAAAAATGTGCCTTTTTTCATGGGTAATTTCCTACACAACTAACGCAGGACAACCAAAGAAGTCCTACGCAAATTTTATTTTTCTTATAACAAGTAAACCAATCTTAATTGCTACTTGGAGAGCGACATTTGCTCAGTAATAATCAACGGTGAATCGCGGATTTTCGGATTGTATTTACTTTATGACTCAAGTATATTGTATACAATTTTGATCGCTTGCCAAGTATAAAATATAAAACGGGTTAAAGCACTGGCTTAGATAGCGTAATTTCTCGCGCTAAGCCGATGAGTAATAGGAAGATAATTGATGAAAATTGATGTAGCAACCTTTGATCACTTTAAGCACTTTCACACGATAGATGCCCACACTGAAGGAGAGCCTTTACGGATTATTACTGGTGGTTATCCTGAAATCCCCGGTACAACAATCTTGGAGAAGCGCCGCTATTTGTTGGATAGCCTTGATCAATATCGTCAAGTGCTGATGTTCGAGCCGCGCGGTCATGCTGATATGTATGGTGCGCTAATTACCGAACCTGTTACCGAAGGCAGCGATTTTGGCATTTTGTTCCTGCATAACGAAGGTTATAGCAGCATGTGTGGCCATGCGATTATTGCGGTGTCTAAAATCGCCGTAGAAATTGGTCATGTTAAGCCAACGTCTTTCCCACATAACTTAAAAATTGATAGTCCTGCTGGTCTTATTTCGTCTTGGGTCGACAAAAATGACGACGGTGAACTTACTGTATGGTTTGAAAATGTTGCCTCTTATGCTCACGCGCTAGATTGTAGTGTTGAAGTAGAGGGATTCGGCACGGTGAAATACGACATTGGTTTTGGCGGGGCGTATTATGCCTATGTAGATGCCGATGCTCACGGCATTAGTTGTGGCCAAGACAATGTTAATCAGCTGATTGATATGGGGCGTCGCATCAAACATGCTGTGATGGCGGCTCATCCGATTGAACATCCTCGCGATGAAGACTTGGGCTTTTTATACGGCACTATTTTTCACTCAGCAAAAACGACACAACAAACTTCTCATTCTCGCCATGTGTGTATCTTTGCAGAAGGCGAAGTCGATCGTAGCCCAACGGGCACTGGTGTAGCAGGACGTATTGCGCTGCTACATGCCAAAGGTGAAGTATCACATGATGAACAAATTACCATTGAGAGTATTGTTGATGGTCAAATGAAAGTATCAGCAATGGCTTGTGATGATTTTTATCAGTATCCTGCGGTTAAACCAAAAGTACATGGTAGGGCGTGGATTACTGGTGTGCATCAGTTTATGCTCGATCCAACGGATATTTTTCAAAACGGCTTTATCTTACGATAGTTGAGGACTGATAAGATGATGTTAAACCAACGTGTTGCGGTGATTGGTGGCGGTGTTATTGGTATTAATAGCGCCTATCAACTGCAGAAGATTGGCTATGACGTGACTGTGTTTGAGCCGAACGACATTGCAGGTGGTGCATCGTTTGGCAACGCTGGACATTTTGCAACAGAGCAAGTATTCCCGTTGGCTGACCCTGCACTTTTGCTACAATTGCCAAAAATGTTGTCAGATCCGCTTGGTCCTTTTCGCATTAAAACAAGCTATTTTCCTAAAGCACTGCCGTGGTTTACCCGCTTTCTATGTCAAATGACTGCGGGAAAACGTCAAACTAATAGCACACATATTAAAGCCCTCAATCAAGTGGCTATTGATGCGTGGCAACGGGTTGTTCACGAAGTAGAAGCCAGCGAGTTATTATCTCTTGAAGGATCTTTGCTCACATTTGAATGTATTACCCCAGAAGAAGCTGAGAAGTTATTGTCGCTTTATCGAGAGCAAGGCGTAGGGGTCGAATTCGTGCAAGGGGCTCGGTTGGCCGAGCTGACAGCAGTTCTCGACGAGAACATTAAAGGCGCATTGTATTTCACTGATGTTGGTCACACTGCAAACCCGCAGACACTTGTCGCAGCAATCGCTGATAAGTTTGTAAGCCTTGGTGGAAAAATTGAATCACAACAGGTGCTTAATGTCACTGATGAACCTAGGCCGATAGTTACCACAGAGCAAAGCGATATAGCCTTTGATAAGGTGATGGTCTGTGCTGGTGCCTATTCTAAGCCGTTGGCAAAGTCCTTAGGTTATCGGGTGCCGTTGGAAACTGAGCGCGGTTATCATTTGATGCTGCCGCTGCAAACGAATATAACGCTGCCAATAGCGTCTAACGATAGAAAATTCATTATGACTCCGATGGCACAGGGCTTGAGACTGGCGGGCACTGTTGAATTTGGTGGCAATGATGCAACACCAGATTATCAGCGTAGCGATATGCTATTAACTCATGCTAAAGCGATGATTAGCGCTGAGCAATGCCCTGAACTACATCAGCTAACGCTTGATGAATTACCACAGGATGCACGATGGATGGGACGTCGTCCGTCGCTGCCAGACTCATTGCCAGTGATGGATCGCAGTCCACATAATCCTAGTGTCTTTTTCAATTTTGGTCATCAACATTTAGGGCTGACATGGGGCGCCGCTTGTGGTGAGTTAATGGCACAGCTTGTAAGCAACCAAGCAACGGATATCGATTTATCGCCATATCGCATCACACGCTTTTAGCTATTTTGTGGTTTGAATAGGTGAAATAGGCTGTAATTACGCGTACACTGCGCGCTATTAATAAGCTAGCGTTTACGGGTAATTATATGTCTACGCCATTTGAATTTAAAACATCATTCAAACTCGATAAAGCTCACTTTGCTGAGTGTTTTGATGAATCCGTCGTTGAACGGCCTATGATGCAAAAATATCGCAATGCGATGATTTTAGCTGTTGTTGGCCTATTGCTTATTTTTGTCGTAGGCACTAACCAATATGCGGCGTTTTTTGTGGTTGCTGTTGCTGCACTTGAGGCGTTGAGTGTTTATTACAAACGCACATGGTGGTTATGGCGTCAAATGCTATCGAAAGCCTATAATCATCAAGTGGATCTCATCATTGATGAGCAGGGGATAACCACTAAGTCATTTCACGTCAATAGCCAATTAAACTTCAGCGATGTGTCTTCAATCAAGCAAAGCGATGTTGGTATGTTGCTTACGCACTCTGCCGGAGTTAGTTACATTTCTAAGCAATGCCTAACGCCAGAAGTTATCGATTTTATTACTAGGGCCTGTTGATCTTTGGTGAAGGTTTTTGCAGCGAATTGTTCGGGTTTTATGCAAGGCAGAGCCATGGAGCTTAGTGGGCTAAGCTAGCATTTGACCACGGATGGTCACATTAGAGCAGTGCAGGAGCAAACTGCCGAGGCGATAACGCCGTAGAAATCACGAACAAACGCTGTCCTTCGGATGCAATGACAAGACATTTTCGCTGCGTTTTTCGTCGCTCGCCTAGGTAAACTAGGCGTCGCTCCTCATGCCTTGCGAAAAAGCCTTGTCAATTGCACAAAATTCATCCTCGAAAGATCAACAGGCCCTAATAAAATACCTTCTTAATTCAAACAACTGTGTGAATTTAGTTAAGAATTAAAATGTAAAAAAATATCAAAAAAATCGTTGTTTAAAATTGTAGCGACAGCGATTTTACGCTACCCTATCCGCGTTATTTTTTGAGAAGTATTCTTATTTAAAAAATAGTCCAATTTCTTACAAGGATGTGCCTCGTCATTCCAACGATTTTTTCGTAGTTTTGTTAGCTACTATCAATCGTTTCCTTTTAAGTTATTGTCATAAAAATATCGCTATTCGATGATATTGTCGCACAGCGAAAGAATAAGCTTGTAGCGTATTGCTACATTATTTTATGAGTGGTTTTTCACTTAATTTATATCCCCCAAACACGGAGTAACAAACAATGGCAGATTGGGAACAAGAACATCAAGAAGCAACACAAGGCCCAGCAGGAGCGGCAGTTAGCGCCAAGGGTGAAGTTGCCTTAGATAACTACGAGTTTCGTTTCGGTGAATACCTAAGTAAAGGTTGGAGCGTATTCGGCAAGAAAATGGGTGGCTTCATCGGTTTTACCTTAGTATTCATGTTAATCAATGTGGTATTAAGCTTGATTCCGGTGATTGGTCAAATCGCCACTATGGTAATTAATGGTCCATTAGCAGCGGGCTATTATGTAGTTGCTCGTAAAGTGATGAACGATGAAGAAACCTCATTTGGCGATTTCTTCGGTGGTTTTGATTACTTCCTACCATTGTTCCTAGCTGGTTTAGTATCAGGCATCTTCATCATGATTGGTATGTTCCTTCTACTTATCCCTGGTATCTACCTAGCTGTTGCTTACATGTTCAGCTCACTAATGATTATCAACCGCGATTTGAGCTTCTTCGATGCGATGGAAATGAGTCGTAAGCTTATTACTAAGAAATGGTTTGCATTCTTCGGTTTTGCATTCGTCATTGGTTTAATTAACATTGTAGGTGTGATGTTATTAGGTATCGGCGTACTATTTACTCTACCGTTCACAATTTGTGCAGTAGCTGTTGCTTACGATGATATCGTTAATAAGCAACTTGCTTAATCTAATTTAAAATAGATTTGATAAAACCCCGCTGGCTATTAAGTCAGCGGGGTTTTTTATTGGCTACATCTTGTATCACAAGCGCGGCGTGTTATGCTTCACGCCAAAATATTGTATACAGTTTTAAGGTCTAGATATGAATCAGCAAACGTCATATGCCATAGGTACACCAGGTGAGGCTTGGCAACAGGATCACAAAGAGCAATGGCTCGCCAATCAACAGATAAAACGTAGTTTCTTCGATGAGGTGCTAACGAAAGCCAATCACTTGAGTGAGCTGGATTCTGTGGCGAAAACACTTGAACTGGTGCAGTATGGAGAGCTTCACTATAGCAATGTAATCGCTGATAGTAGCAATTACCCGCTAATGGCGTTTAGATCGAAACAGTGGGACAATTCGAAGAAAACATTGTTGGTGACAGGTGGTGTTCACGGTTACGAAACTAGTGGTGTGCATGGTGCATTAGCCTTTGTTGAGTTAGCTCATAACTACCCGCAATTTAATATTCTAGTGGCGTTTTGCGTTAGCCCTTGGGGTTATGAAACGATTAACCGCTGGAATCCTCAAGCCATTGATCCCAACCGCTCTTTTTATCAAGACAGCCCTGCACCTGAGTCGGCTCAGTTAATGTCGTTTGTAAAATCGTTAGCTATTACTGTCGATGTGCATGTTGATTTACATGAAACCACTGATACAGATAACAGCGAATTTCGACCTGCATTGGCAGCGCGTGATGGCGTGGAGCACACTAATTGGAATATTCCCGATGGGTTCTATTTGGTTGGTGATACATTAAAGCCTGAACCTGAATTTCAACGCCATGTTATCGAGCATGTTGAAAAGGTGACGCACATTGCGCCGAGTGATGACAATAACTGTTTAATTGGTGCGCCATTAGAGCAATTCGGCGTTATTAATTATGCAACAGTTGAATTGGGATTATGTGCGGGTTTTAGTCACGCAACCTACTGCACAACCACTGAAGTGTATCCAGACAGCCCATTAGTCGATGACAAAAATTGCATTGATGCGCAAGTTGCAGCGGTTGTCGGCGCATTAGATTACGTTATTAAAAATAATCTATAAATTGAATATTGTATCCAATCTTGTGGTTGGATACACTAAACCACATTGTTAAGTATTCAATGTGGTTACCCAGTGACAGATTCAAATCCTACCCAGCAGCAATCTGAGTTTTTAGCCAGTCTTGATTCTCAAGAACAAGCTCACAATCAGCAGCTTAATCAGTTTGCAAAAGATTATGTAACGCTATCGCTTGGCGTGGGTGAGCACAGCGAATATTTCGTCGATGCCTATTATGGTCCAGAGGAATGGCGAGCAACAGGTGATGCGCAGTCGCTAACCTCTCTGACACAAGATATAAAAACGCTTTGTGAACTGTTAACTGGCGTTGACATTGCTGCAGATTCTTTTTTATATCAACGCCATCAATTCTTATTAATTCAATCAAAAGCACTGTTGTTTTACGCACAGCAACTGGATGGCCAAACCGCGAGTTATGAGCGTGAATGTGAGCTACTTTATGACACCAAGGTACCATTTTTTGATGAAGCCTATTTTGACGATGTTTTACGCTCACTTGATACACTAATTCCTGGCGAAGGCGAGCTCAATCAGCGCTTAGCTACCTATCGACAACAGTTTATCGTGCTGCCTAGTAAACTAAGCACAGTGTTTGATGCGGCCATAGAAGAAGCGCGCAAACGCACCTTGGCCCGCATTGACTTGCCAACCAATGAGAACTTTACGGTTGAGCTAACCAATAATCAGGTGTGGAGTGCTTACAATTGGTATAAAGGCAACAGCTATAGCCTTATTGAGCTGAATACTGACCACCCTATATTTATTGAACGGGTCATTGATTTAGCCGCGCATGAAGGTTATCCGGGACATCATGTGTTTAATGCGTTAATTGAAAAGTACTTAGTCAATGAGCGCGGTTGGCTCGAATACAGCATTTATAATCTCTACAGCCCAGTATCGCTGTTGGCTGAGGGCAGTGCTAATTACGGCATTGAAGTGGCATTTCCGTGGCCAGAACGCCTAGCGTTCGAACGTGATGTGTTATTTCCACTCGCTGGGTTAGATCCTGAGCAAGTCGAGCAATATTACGGTATTCAGCGTCAACTTCATCGTTTGTCCTATGTTGATAACTTAATCGCTCAGCGCTGGATTAATGGCGATATCGATGACGATAAAGCCTGCGAGATGTTGGTTAAATACGCCTTAAATAGCCCAGAGCGCGCTAAACAGCGCTTAGCCTTTATTAAACACAATCGCGCCTATGTGATGAATTACAACTACGGCCAAGATTTGGTGAAAGAATACCTCGCAAAGCAGGTTGCTGATGATTCCCATGACGCGCTTTGGCAAGCCTTTACCGATTTGTTAGCTGAGCCTAAAACTGCATCTATGATGACAGCGGGCTAACGGGTAATACCGTTTAACCGAAGACATTTAGAGATTAACAGCGCGGCCCAGCCCCCGCCATTTAGTGTCTTAAATTAGAAATTGACCAATGAAAAAATCAGGGATGATTTTTTAGTATTTGCCGCAGGGATGCGGATCAAATACGTTATTGAAAAGGCAATTTATCATTTAAGAATTAACGCTAAATCACGGGTCGCCTTTCTTTTGGTTACTTTTCTTTGGCGACGCAAAGAAAAGTAACTGGTGTGCTTTCGCGAATTTCAATTAAGCATTCATATCTCATAAGCACACCAAAATATACTCAGATATTGAAATGTGTGATTGATAGAGTAAGAGTCCGCTAACGCGTCATTTTCTTAACAAACACCACCACAAATAAGGCGAGGGTGAAGCTGCCGAATAAGGCTTCTATGGCGGCTAATACCCGCGATAAGCCGGTGGGGGTAATATCGCCATAGCCGAGTGTGGTAAAGGTCACAATGCTGTAGTAGAGGCAAGATAAAAAGTTTTCAATGTTCTGCTGACCACTTAGCGTACTGTCATAGTTGATCATATTACCGTTATACATGACGCCGCTAAAGAAGAATAATATGGAAAAGGTAATGATTACCGACCACGTGAAGCCGACCACGCGCATTGGCTGTTCGCCATAACCACAAAACATATCGACGATTTTAGAGACAATGCGATTAACTGACCACAGTGGCATTTGTTTGCGGCGCATGATCATTTCACGTTGAAAGAAATTACCGGCGGTTTCAAATAGCCCCTGTTTTTCTGACACCAAGCGTAGGTTGCGATAGACTTCTTCGGCTTGTTGGAATAAATCGAGTTTTTCTTCAGTAGATTTAGCGACATTGGCTTGTTGCTCTTGCAGTGCATAGTCTCCCCAAATAACATGTTCTAACTTGGCGCCTTTGAAATTGGTGCCTAGCAAATTGCAATTGGTAAGGTTGGCACAGTGCAGATTGGCAAACGAAAAGTTAGCTTTCATTAGTGAGCTGCCGGATAAATCGAGTTTAAAGCAATGGGCGTGATTAAAGTCGCTATGATAACAATCGGCGTTGTGAAGTTGATAGCCTGTTTTCGAGGCGCGATTGACGAGATTGACGTGGCTATAATCACCATTTGCTAGCGAGAAGTTTTTCATCGCTTGTCCACCACGTGCCCGCTCACCTAAACGCTCTCTCGCATCCGGTAGTTGGCCTAGAGTCCCGTCTTGCCATGCCGAATCATCTACTGCATTTACATCCGCTGCTTTATCCATAAATCGCTCTCAATTTAAGGGGATAAATTAATCTTGCGGTATTTTGAGAGGCTTAGCAAGTGGCGAACTTCTTCGCCACTTGTGAGACAACTGCCTATAAGGCTAAATCAGTAGCTAATAGGCTGCCGGTAATATTGAGCTTGTTTTTATTGAGATCGG
The DNA here is from genome assembly GCA_049607155.1 of Psychrobium sp. Taxonomy (GTDB): domain Bacteria; phylum Pseudomonadota; class Gammaproteobacteria; order Enterobacterales; family Psychrobiaceae; genus Psychrobium. The sequence goes on along the minus strand of JBMYWG010000004.1, from coordinate 93,514 downwards.
TAATGGCTAAGGTCACTTCATCGGTGATCTTAAAAACTACTTCATCGTTAACGCTTACTGTACCTGCTTCGCTATCACTCTTTAGCGCCTTGCGATCCTTGTGGATATTGCTAAATGGAATGAATACAGTAGCGCCATTTTTAACAAGGCGTGCTAATACACCGCCGCGGTTAACGTTAAAGATTTGCGCTTTAAACTTTTGTTTGTTTTTAGCGGCATGATGCAGAAAATCTATGTAGAGCCAAGCGCATAAGTCGCGCTCAATGGTACGCTGATTATCGCGCTGTGTTTTTAATTGGAGTGCATCTTCTGCCGTTGGTAACGGCGGCATATCATCACCGCAAACCGCTGCTTTGATTAAACGATGATTGGTTAAATCGCCATATTTGCGAATTGGTGATGTCCAAGTAGCGTATTGCTCAGCGCTTAACCCGTGGTGCGGTTGTGGTTGATGAGCAATATTGGCATAAAGCTGAAATTTACGCAGCCTTGCTGCGAAATAGTTATCACTGCGAGATGCTAGCTCACGCTGTAATTGACAAAAGCCGCCGCTCGTTAGTAGGTGCTCTGGGTGATAAATGTAACCTTGCTCGCCCAGCAATTCAGCGAGTTTTTTCGCTTTATCGCCGTCAAATCCTGGATGGGTATTAAAAATACCGCCATTGCCATGTTTAGCAAGGATTGCTGCGCCAGACATGTTGGCACAAAGCATCGCTTCTTCCACCATTGAATTGGCAACGTCATGATGGCGAATATCAATCCCGCTAATCTTATTCTCAAAATCGAGTTTTAATCGATAATCTGGCTGGTTATCAAATAGCTGGGTGTTTGTTCCACGCCACATACTGCGCGCAAAGGCAAACGCGTTTAGTGTGGTGAGTGCTTGGGCTAAACCATCAATAACTGGCAACTGTGCTTGCTCACCGTTGACGAAATTTGTTACTTGCTGATAGCTGAGTTTCGCTTTAGAGGTTATCCACGCCAGTTCAAATTGTGCATCAGATTGCAGTTGGCCACGGGCGTTAATTTCCATGCTACATACCAATGCTGGACGAGTGACATCGGGGCGTAGTGAACAAATATCGTGACTCAGTGAATCTGGCAACATGGTGGTGGTGCGAGCAGGAAGATAATGGGTATAGCCACGCGATTTCGCTGCGATGTCAGTGTCATCGCCAGCTGCAACATAGGCAGAAGGATCTGCTACCGCAACCTTAAGGATCCAACTGCCATTCTCAAGTGCGACAATACTAATGGCATCATCCATATCTTGGGTTGTTTCACCGTCGATAGTGAAAAATAACTCGTCGTTAAGATCGCTACGTGCCAGTTCTGGTTTACGCAGTGGCCAATCGTCTTTATCGGCTGGTGGCTCAATTGGCACGACATCATTATTCATGTTGTGCTTAGCCAGTGTTACTAGCCATGGTAAAAAGGGATCGTTACTGGCAGCTACAACATCAACGACTTTAACTTTTAATACGTTGTTTGGCGCTTCGTTGAGGGGATGCCCTGTGAGCTCGCCAATGATGTAATCACCGTGATCGACATAAAGTTCGCCGTCTAAAACCGCGCTAATGGCACTGCCTTTATAAGGCGCTGGTGGTGTTACTGTTAATTTGGATTTGTTGAGATTTACACGGCCGATAAAAGAGGCTAATGCACTTGAAACTAGCGCAACTGGCGTTGCTTGCTCTTTACCTTTATCGCTTGAAATAGTCGCACTAACGACGTCGCCGTGCATGACTTTTTTCATGTTGGGCGGGGCGATAAAGTAGCTTTTTCCATCTTCGGTTTCTAAGAAGCCAAAGCTCTTGTCAGTGGTTTTGACGCGTCCTTCGACTTTAGGGAGTGATTCTTGAATATTTTGTTTTAGTTGTGCTAATAGCGCGTTGTCTTTAAACATTGCGTGTTCTCTCATTTCCAATGGCGTGACTATATTGGAAATGAGAGTGTATTACTAGTTTCTAATAGGCTAACAGACTATTTTTGTTGCGCGGAATAAATTTGCTTACCGCCGACCCAAGTGCCGATGACCTTAGGTTGCCAAATATCAGATATCGGGCTTTTGAAGATGTTTTTATCAATGACGATAAAATCAGCCCATTTTCCTGGCTCAAGTGTTCCTAGCACCTTGTCTTGATGGGCGCCATAAGCGGCATCTAGTGTAAAGGAGTTAAGGGCTTGGGCCAATGTCATCGACTCATGAGACAACCAGCCAAGCGGCGGTTGATTGTTTCTGTCTTGACGGGTTACCGCTGCATGAAGGCCATAAAATGGGTTAGCGTATTCGATGGGAAAATCAGAGCCAGATACAACGCGGACACCGTCATCGAGCAAGGTGCGCCAAGCATAAGCGCCCTTAATACGCGCATGACCAACTCGGTTTTCTGCCATGTTCATGTCACTTGTGGCGTGAGTTGGTTGCATCGATGGCAACACGCCAAGGGTTTTAAAGCGTGGTAAATCACTTGGTTTGACGACTTGAGCATGTTCTATGCGATGACGTAAATCGCGCGACTTTTTGTCGTTATTAAACTCTTCAAAGTAATTTAGCGCTAGGTGGTTAGCTTTGTCGCCAATCGCGTGAACATTAACCTGAAATCCTGCATCAATGGCTTTTTTCATGTTGTCTTTTAACGATTTAGGCGTATGGAGCAATAAACCTGTATTATCGGCATCATCGGTATACGGCTCTAGCATAGCCGCACCGCGTGAGCCTAAAGCGCCGTCGGCAGATATTTTGACACTGCGGATCACCAGTTGGTCATCTTTGGTATTAATAATCCCTGTTTTCAGCATTTGCGGATAATCGTTTGCAACAACAGATAGCATGCCGTAGATGCGAATTGGCAATTGCTTGTCTTTAGCCATTTCGCCGAGTGCGCGATAAACTTGTCCGCCAATGCCGGCATCGTGAACGCTGGTAATCCCGATACTTGCTAAGTGATCGCTGGCGAGGGAAATAGCATTTTTGATTTCGCTATGAGAGCTCGATGGAATGTTGGCTTCTAACAAATCCATGGCGTTGTCGATTAGCACGCCTGTTGGCTCGCCGTTTTCATCTTTAATGATTTCACCGCCAGGTGGTGATACGCTATCGCGCGTAATGCCAGCTAGGGCTAAGGCTTTACTGTTAGCCCAACCAGCGTGACCGTCGATACGGCGCAGCCAAACCGGTTTATTGGCAATTTTCTCATCTAAAGACTTTTTGGTTGGAAAGGCTTTAGTTGGCCACAATTCTTGATTCCAACCGCGACCGCGGATCCAAGAAAGTTGTGGATTGCTTTTGGCAAAGGCCACTACTTTGTCGACGCTTGCTCCTTCACTACCCACTTCGCGTAACGAAATACGTTGTAAATTTAGTCCTAAACCTGTGACGTGACCGTGCCCATCAATCAGGCCCGGTAGCAATGTTTTACCGTCTAAATCGATAATTTGTGCTTTAGGGTATTTGGCCTGTAATGTTGCAAAATCACCTGTGGCAACAACTTTGTTGTTATCAACGACCATGGCACTAAATTGGCTGAGCTGGCGGTTTGGCGTATGATAGCCTTCGAAATTCTTGTAAAGCTCTGCCGCGTGAAGTGGCAAGGCGAGGGTAGCGCCTAATCCTAGCGCTGTTATTATTGTTTTTATCATTGTAATTAACCAGATATATGGATATAGCATTGAGTTATAAGAAATGCAGCTTAGGTAAATTAGCCCGTTAGTGCAAGGAATAATCGATAGAGAAAAGTATGACTAGTTTTATAAAGAGAAGTAACGATAGTGCAATCAAGATCGACATCGTGTCTGATGTATCTTGTCCTTGGTGTGCAGTTGGCTATAACGAACTTAACAACGCCATTGCGCAATTTGAAGGCGAGGTAGACATAGCTTGGTTGCCGTTTGAGATTAATCCGGATATGAGTAAGGAAGGACAGGATGTCACCAGTTATTTATCGCAAAAATACGGCATGACATCTGAGCAGCAACAGCAAAATATGGCGATGATTGAATCTCGAGGTCAAGCCGCTGGTTTCGACTTTAAGCCTATGAAAGATCGTCACGTCTATAACAGCTTCGACTGTCACTGTTTGCTCCATATCGCCAAAGAATACGAGTTGCAAACGCCGCTGAAACTTGCGTTGCTATCGCTTTATTTTCAACAGGGTGGTGATATTAGTGATCGAGAGTTGTTATCAAATGCTGCAATCGACGTTGGTTTGCCAAGCGATGCAATAGCTAAGGCATTTAACGATGAGCAATTGCGACAAGACGTGCGTGATGTGATGCAGCAAATTAGAGCAGCAGGTGTCACCAGCGTGCCGACGCTTATTGTGAATAATCAATACGCTATAGCAGGAGCGCAAGGAGAGGCGGGGTATTTAGATATTTTGCAGCAAGTAGCAGCAATGGAAAAGTAACGATAAAAAAGCCCCGATTTTGACGGGGCTTTGATATTTAAGAAATGTAACGATTTGAGATTTAAACCAACTGGCGCATTCGGTCTTGCACAACCTCAACTAGCTTGTCTGGCTGGAATTTAGAAATAAAGCGGTCACAACCCACTTTCTCAACCATCGCATCGTTAAAGCTACCACTCAACGATGTGTTCAAAGCGATGAACAAATCACTCATGCGCGGATCATTGCGAATTTCATAAGTGAGCTTATAGCCATCCATCTCTGGCATTTCGGCATCGGTGATCATCATTAGTATTTCATCAGTGACAGTCTTGCCGTCATCCGCCCAGCCTTTGAGTAATTCAAGTGCCTTAAGGCCATCAAAGGCTTCAATCACTTCAATGCCGACGGCAGAAAGGGTTTGTTTCACGAGATTACGAGCGGTGGAAGAATCATCGACAATCAGTACTTTTTGTCCGTGTAGATGATCAGCTATTTCCTGATCTAATACGTCATCAGAAATTGTAGTGTCATAGGAAATAATCTCTGCTAGCACTTTCTCAACATCGATGATTTCGACGATGTTGTTGCGATTATCGCGCTCAATCTGGGTAATAGCCGTTAAATAATGACCACGTCCCGCTGTTTTTGGCGGCGGCTGAATACTTTCCCATGTTGTATTAACGATTTGATCGATTTGTCCCACTAAAAACGCTTGGATAGTACGGTTGTATTCGGTGATGATCAAATTACACTTGTCGTTAATTTCCAGCGGTCGCATACCTATTGCTTGTGGTAGATTAATCACCGGAATGGTATTGCCACGCATATTAACAACACCAACTACTGACGGGTGTGAGCCAGGTAGTGCTGACAAGCGAGGTAGACTAACCACCTCTTGCACTTTAAAAACATTTATCGCGAAGGTTTGCATTGAGCTAAGGCTAAACAACAGTAGCTCTAAGCGATTTTCACCAACGAGTTGAGTTCGTTGGTTAACAGAATCCATTATAGTTGACATCTCGTTTCCTTTACCTTGCTTTGATCTTGAATAACACACTCAATCGTTAATACATCCTTTATTTGAGATTGAATGGACGGCATATTTTTAAACTTTAACGAAAGTTATCGTTTATTACTACTAGCGTTTAGCGTTTATCGCTGGAAAATATGAGTTTTTATGCTACATGCGGCATAAAACAGGTTTTTTCTTGCTAACAAGGATGTTTATTCCCACCGCTTGGGTATAATGAGCGCCAATTTATATTTCAGCGCCTAAAAGGTAAATTCAATGAGAGTATGTGCCGTAGATTTTAAAGACAATCACGCTAATATTTGTTTATTACACAAAGAAAATGATGTGTTCGATATTCCAGATTGTCGTCAGCATCGATTAACTGTGCAACAGGTTAATGACACTGAGCAACTGCGCGACTTCCAATTTGCCTTTAAGAAGTTGATGGAAGATTACAAAGTGGATCGCGTTGTTATCACCGAGCGCATTGCCAATGGTAAGCACGCGGCTAAGATGTCAACCTTTAAACTTGAAGCTGCATTGCAAACATGTGCGGACCTAGCAGTAGAGATTGTGCCGATGACAGTTGAAAAGCAATGGCTAAAGCACACGCCTCCGCCAGTTGAATTTAAGCATACTGGCTTGCGTCCATTCCAAGAAAAGCCATTCATGACGGCTTACGCTTACCTTAGTAACTAATCCAAATTTTTGGCTAAAGAGTGGTGTGGTTAAGCAATACGCAGTCGCACCACTTTCATAATTTCTACCTCAAATCCAGCAACTTGTTTAACGCTTGGATAATAAGTGACATTAACGCGTGCACCGGTTAACGAACGATAAGGTTGTTTGCGTTTGTAGATGAAGGGTACCGAGACATTGTCAATCATGATGGTATTAACGTACCAATCATCTTCTTCGCGTTGTACATGAGATTGTACTTTAACATCCGTTGAGTGGGTTAAGTTTGGATGCTTAGCAAGCATCTTATTGACAGGCGATTTGGGCATAACGGATTATTGTCAGATAATTGGGGAGAGCATTGTATGACGTTGGCACCACAATTAAAATACATCTCGGGTTATCCGCCGAATATTGTAGCGCAAGTTGAGCGACTTATTGCAAGTAATAAGCTAAAAGAGTATCTCCTTAGCCGCTACCCGACATGTCACGATATCACCAATGATAAAGCGCTTTACCAGTATACGCTGGAGCTTAAAAACACCTATATCAAAAAGTCCTCTCCGTTATCTAAAGTGATATTTGACGACAAAATTCACGCCGTCAATCACGCGTTGGGAACCCATTCCTTTGTGAGTCGGGTGCAAGGCAATAAGCTTAAAGCGAAAAACGAAATCCGTATCGCACGCATGTTTAAAGTCGCGCCTTTAGCATTTTTATCGATGATTGTGGCTCACGAATTAGCCCACATTAAAGAAAAGGCCCATAACAAAGCCTTTTACAAACTGTGTCAGCACATCGAGCCAGATTACTTTCAGTTAGAGCTCGATACTCGCCTTTATTTAACGCAAATCGAGTTCTTTGAACCCATTTATTAACATCGGCTATTTTCGATGTTGTGCTTTGGCGCTATTTTTCGATGAATAATTTGTGGTAGGGTAGCTGCAAAATTGCTAAGCCAATAACCGTAAAAGCCATTAGCAAAGAATATAAATGATTAGGAAAATCAATGAGCAAGGCGCCAAGCATAAAAATAATAAATCATTACGTAAACGACCAGCAAACCGCCATAGTTAAGCCTTTAGGAAGCGGTTTGATTAATGATACTTATCTAGTAGAAGACCAAGACCAGCGCTTTGTGTTGCAAGCCATTAATCATCACGTGTTTCCTCATCCACGCAATATTGTCGAAAATAGTTTGACCATAGCAGCGCACCTTTCACAAAAACAAGCTGACTATCCTTTTGAAATCATGAAGCCTCGTGCATCAAATGATGGTTTGTATCTCAAAGAGTGCAATGATTGTGAAGAGTCTACTGCGTGGCGCGCATTAGAATTTATCGATGACAGTATTTCGCTCGAGAAAATGGATACACCGGGACAGGCTTGGTTGGCTGCCAATGCGTTTGCTAAATTTAGCATGGCGTTAGCCGATATCGATATTCAGACAATCAAACCCATTATTGTTAATTTTCACGATCTCACCACTCGTATGGAGCAATTAGCAACCGCGAAAGAAAGTGCTGATAGTAATCGATTAAGCAAAGCAAGCACGTTACTCGATTCCTTTCTTGGCGAAACGCTTTTTATCAAGCAGGTGACAGCGTTAGTGCGTGAATTGCCACAGCGCGTTACTCACAACGATACTAAAATTAATAATCTACTTTTCGATCGTCAATCAATGAAGCCAAAAGCAGTTATTGATCTCGATACCTGTATGCCTGGCTATTTATTGCATGATTTTGGCGATATGGTACGAACCTGTTGTAGTTCATTAGCGGAAGATGACGCGAATGTTGACGAGATGGAATTTAAGGCTGAGATTTTTGAGCAGTTAATGGATGGCTATTTAGCGGGGTTAAATGACAGCATTTCTGATGCTGAAAAGCAGTCGTTACTCGTTGGCGCACGTTTGATGCCATTTATTATTGGTGTGAGATTTTTAACGGATTATCTTAATGGCGATTGCTACTTCTCGGTATCGCGTGACGGGCAAAATTTAGACCGCGCAGCTAATCAGTTTAAACTGTATCAGTTGGCATCTGAGTATGTCAGGGAGATTGAAAAATAGACTCACTTTGTTTGTATATTAATCACTTGAACGGGGGCTGAGTCAAAGCATGATTTAGTTCACCGTTTTCAATAATCGTTGTGTTATCGTTGCCAGCTATTTTAATTACAACGATAACAAGCGGCGTCTTATGTCTACACAGCAACAGTTTAATCTTATCGCAATCGAAGGGAATATTGGCGTCGGCAAATCGACTCTACTACCTAAACTTATTAGCGAACTTAACGAGCACAGCAGCCAACAATGGCAGCTGATTATTGAAGATGTGGATACTGATCCAGAATTTCAACGTTTACTAAAAGCGTTCACAGTAGATCCTACTAAGCGTATTGAATTCCAACGCTACATCACTAATAAGCGCGCTGATATTTGCCAAAATTTAGATCCAAATTACAACTACGTTATCGAGCGTTCACTATTTTCTGATCTGGTGTTTTGTCAAGCAAACCTTGCAGAAGCCTGTCGTCCAGATGGCAAAGATTTAGACTACTACTACGACATTCAAGATAAGCTAAAAGATTACCCACAAGTGAGCGCGGTAATCTACTTAAAGTCTGATCCTGTTATTTCGTACAAGCGCATGCTAGAGCGTGCACGTGACGCTGAGGCGGGTACATCACAAGAGTATTTACAGTTAATTTCAGACTGTCACGATACTTTCTTACCGCATATTTGTCGTCGTTATAACACGCAATTAATCGTACAAGAGTGGACTGATTTCGGTTGTCACGAGCAACTAGCACAACGCATTCTTAAGGATGTTTGCCCACAATTGGCAAAAGAATTAGAGACTGAGCTTGCTTAACGTCTTTTCGTCGTCGATTTTTTAGCCCGCAGTTAGCGGGCTTTTTTTTGAGAAATTAGTATTTTACCGCTTCGACTAGTTCATTAATTACGCATTTATTTGTAAAATAGTGCGATTCATGGTTAGTTAGTATAAGAAATTGCCTTCAAAGGAATCGAGGGACTAGGAGTATTAGATGCCTCATCGACACGGAATCGCGCGCTTAAAGGAGTTGCAGCCACTGGAATCTGGTCTGTTTTACTTTTCTATTGTTGCCTGTTTATTTGTTGGTCCTTTCACCGTCTATCGTTTCATGCAGGGACACTGGTTCCAAGCCTTTGTCGATACCTACGTATTGATTCTAGCCAGTTATTGTATGGTGCAAATCTACCGTCGTGGTACCAGCGATTTTCTGCATTTGATTGTGTCTATTTCGCTAGCGGCTGCAGCGGCCTCCGTCACCGCGGCTAATGGTGTAAATTCAATTTATTGGATGTATCCTACTATCGCTATTAGCTTCTTTTTAGTGTCCTTGAATACCGCACTAATCATCAGCGGACTGCTTATTCTCACTATATCTGCAATTATTTACGATCCTGATTACCTCGCTCGCACTGCTACTATTGTTATCACTATGATGGTGAGTTATTTGTGTACCTATTTTATTTTTAGATCCTATCGAGAGATCGAAAATAAACTTAAACGCCAAGCGCAAATCGATGCATTAACAGGGGCAGGAAATCGGTTGGCTTTTGATAAAGAAATTAAAAAGGCGCTGGAATTATCAAAACGCGATAAGCAGTCAGCGGCCTTACTGATGTTCGATCTAGATGATTTTAAAACGATAAATGATAGCTTTGGCCATGATGTTGGTGATCGTGTATTAATTGAAACCGTCGAATTGGTCACTAATAATATTCGTGAGAGTGATCGCCTATTTCGTTACGGTGGTGAGGAGTTTGCCATTATTCTTTGCGCGACAGAAATTACTGCGGCCTTGCGAGTTGCAGAGAAAGTTCGCGCTACTATTGAAGCATATGACTTTGCCGTTGAAAGAACTATTACTATTTCCGGCGGTATTACCCCGTGTAAAGGCCAAGTCGATACTAACTCTTGGATAAAATCCGCTGATGAATTGCTCTACACAGCTAAAGACAACGGTAAAAATCAGATCGCCCATTGAGCTGCGAATATCTTCAGAATAAATGAATCTAACCCAATCGCAGGAACCGTGTTATAGTCTAGTTATAAATTCTTATTTTGCGAGTTAGCGCCATGAGTAACACGTATTCGCAAAGGGACTTGGCTCAGCTCGATAGTGAGTTGGCACGATTACAAGAAATAGAGTCTTACGAGATCTTAGATACATTGCCAGAGCAAGAATATGACGATATTGCTCTGTTGTCAGCGCAAATATGTAATACCCCAATGTCGACGGTTGCCATCGTTGACGAATCTCGCAAATGGCATAAAGCCAAATACGGCTTAGACAAAGAATACGTTCCCCGCGATTTTGCCATCTGCTCCCACACCATTTGTGACGACAAGATGCTCATTGTCGAAGATACCCATCAGCACGATGTATTTAAGCACATTGGTATCGTCAACAATCCGCCTTATGTAAGGTTTTATGCTGGCGTGCCGCTAATAAACGAAGCTGGACATGCCCTTGGCACCTTGTGTGTTATCGACACCAAACCCAACTCCCTGACACAATATCAGCAGCAAGCATTACAAGCGTTAGCTCGTCAAACCATGGCATTGTTAGAACTCAGAAAAGCCTTGGCCATCAGTCAGCATTTAGAAAAGCGAGTTAGTGAACAGAATCGCCAGTTAAAGGCCCTCAGTCAAACCGATGAATTGACCGATTTATTTAACCGCCGTGTTCTCGATAGAGAATTGAGCCGTGAGCTTAAACGCAGTAAGCGTTATGGTGGCGAGTTTTCACTGTTGATGATGGATGTTGATAACTTCAAACAGCTCAATGACTCTCAGGGGCATGCCACGGGTGATTTGGCTTTGATCGCTATAGCCAAATTACTCAAACAGGAGTCACGGGATACCGATTTTTGTATCCGTTTTGGCGGCGATGAATTTATGCTGCTAATGTCCAACACCAACGCAAAACAGGCGCAAGATATTGCCTGCCGAATTCGTCAACGCGTCGCACAACATCAAGGAGTATTAGTTGATCTAACCTTGAGTATCGGTGTTGCTCATATCGAGCAGTTTGACTTAAGTGAATGCGATATTTTAAAGCTCGCGGATCAAGGGTTGTATCGAGCGAAGCGGCAAGGCCGCAATCAAACGGTATTGATGACACCGTCGTTTGTTGATTTGTAACTCTGGTAGACGTAAGTTGAACAAAATTCATGGTTTGATGAAATTAAATCAATTTTATTCATGATAGGTTGTAGGTAAAAATACACTCATTGAATTAGCTCCCTAAATTAAGGCTTTATCTAATGAGTAACGAATTTAATTTTACTATCAAGCGCATTAAGTTTGATGAAAACTATCAACCGGCTGACAACACCCGTATTACTACCAACTTCGCCAATTTAGCTCGCGGTGAGAGTCGCCAAAGTAATCTGCGCAGCGCGTTAACCATGATCGACAATAGCTTTAACGCGCTAGCCCATTGGGATAATCCCCATGGCGACCGCTATGCATTAGAACTAGACATCGTATCGGTAGACATCGACATTGAGGGCAGTGGTAATGCATTCCCATCAATTGAAATCCTTAAAACCAATATCCTAGATCGTCAAACAGGCGAATGTATTGAAGGTATCGTTGGTAATAACTTCTCGTCCTATGTACGCGATTATGACTTTAGTGTTTTGCTGCTCGATCACAATAAAGATCGCGCTGGCTTTAGTGTGCCTGACAACTTTGGCGATCTACACGGCAATTTATTTAAGAGCTTTGTTAACTCATCAACTTACAAACAACATTTTAATAAGCCGCCAGTAATTTGTTTATCGGTGTCAGACAATAAAGTATATCAGCGCACAGATAACCAACACCCGGTATTAGGGTTTGAATACACGCCAAACGAGTCTTCACTCACCGAGCAATACTTCCAAAAAATGGGGCTGTCGGTACGTTACTTTATGCCAAAACACAGTGTTGCCCCGTTGGCATTTTACTTCATCGGTGACTTGCTAAATGATTACAGCAACCTTGAGTTAATCAGCACCATTAGCACGATGGAGACTTTCCAAAAAATCTATCGTCCAGAGATCTACAATGCCAATGCGGTAGCTGGCAATCGTTATCAGCCGAACCTTAAAAATGGCGACCACTCACTAACGCAAATTGTTTATGATCGTGAAGAGCGCAGCCGTTTGGCGATAGAGCAAGGGCAATTTGCCCGCGATAACTTCATTAAGCCGTATCAGCAGCTGCTGAATCAATGGTCGGCTAACTACTGTGCCTAAACGCGCCTTATTGTGAGAGATTAAGATGACTAAAAAAGTATTACCAACATCAAGCGCTGGCAGTTTGCCTAAACCAAGTTGGCTAGCTGAGCCTGAAAAATTGTGGTCCCCGTGGAAATTGCAAGATAATGAGCTAGCAGATGGTAAGCGCGATGCATTGCGTTTGTCATTGCAAGACCAAATTAACGCTGGCGTTGATATCGTGAGTGATGGTGAGCAAACCCGTCAGCACTTTGTGACAACATTTATCGAGCACTTAGCAGGCGTTGATTTTGAAAATCGCAAAACCGTAACCATTCGCAATCGCTATGAAGCCAGCGTACCTAGCGTCGTTGGTCCAGTGTCTCGCATCAAGCCAGTGTTTGTGGATGATGCTAAGTATCTACGTCAACAAACCGATAAGCCGATTAAATGGGCGTTGCCGGGACCGATGACAATGATCGATACGCTGTACGACGGCCATTATCAAAGCCGCGAACAGTTGGCGTGGGAGTTTGCCAAAATCCTAAATCAAGAGGCGAAAGAGTTAGAAGCCGCTGGAGTAGACATTATTCAGTTTGATGAGCCAGCGTTTAACGTATTTTTTGATGATGTAAACGAATGGGGCATCAAGTGTTTAGAACGCGCTATCGAAGGCTTAACCTGCGAAACAGCAGTACATATTTGCTATGGTTACGGCATTAAAGCCAATACCGACTGGAAGAAAACCTTGGGTAGCGAGTGGCGTCAATATGAAGAAGTCTTCCCTAAGCTTCAGCAATCGAATATCGATATTATCTCGTTAGAGTGTCATAACTCTCGCGTGCCAATTGAGCTGCTTGAACTGGTTCGTGGTAAGAAAATTATGGTAGGGGCAATCGATGTAGCTACAGAAACGGTTGAAACACCGGAGCAAGTGGCTGATACATTGCGTAAAGCACTTAAATACGTTGACAGCGATAAACTCTACCCTTGTACCAACTGTGGTATGGCACCTCTGGCTAGTGATATTGCCAATGCTAAATTAGAAGCCTTAAGCGCTGGCGCAAACATTGTGAGACAGGAATTAGCGGGGTAATCCAGATATTATTTCCAATAAAAAGGCCGCCGCAGGTATTTAATCTGCGGCGGCCTTTTTGTTGGGGAGCTTATTAAATTACAATATCAATTGCGCCAACATGCGCGCGCCAGTGATGAGTAGCACGACTGCAAAAATCTTTTTAAGCTTATTGGCATCGAGCTTTGCCGCCAGTGCTGCGCCAACTGGGGCAAATAACACCGTAAGCGGCACAATGCAGGTAAAACCGATAATATTAACTAACCCAAAAGTACCTGCTGGTGCGTCGGCAGGTGTTTCGCCAAGTATCAAGATAGTTGCCGCGCCCGGCAGTGAAATCAGTAGACCAATGGCAGCAGCTGTACCAACGGCTTTATGGGCAGGGTAGTTAAATAGTGTTAACAGTGGCACCGAAATAGTGCCGCCGCCAATGCCTACCATGGCGCTGAAAAATCCTGTGCCACTGGCCATTAACCCTTGACCAGCTGTATTTGGCAAACGGTCAAATAGCGCGGCTTTACCACCACGAAATAGCATATTAAGTGCTGACAGAGTGGCGATTGTGCCAAAAAGGGCGGTAAGATAAGTGCCGTCAACACGAGTCACCAGATAACTTCCCGTCAACACACCGATAAAGATAAACAAGCCCCAACGCTTTAATAGCTCAACGTCGACATTGCCTTTGCTCTTGTGAGCACGTATTGAGCTAATAGAAGTGGGAATAATCGTTGCCAATGATGTGGCTGTCGCAATAATCATTGCCGACTCTGGCGTTACGCCAAAGCTTTGAAACAAAAAGAATAATACGGGCACAATAACGATGCCGCCGCCAACGCCAAGTAGGCCAGCTAAAATACCCGCGAATATGCCAGTGGCCACTAGCGCGAGTAGGGTTGATAAATTACTGGTGATAAATTCAAGCATGGTGTTATCTATGGTTAATGGTTAAAAGAAGTAAAAACGCCGTTGATGACGATGCATCAACGGCGAATTGAGAAGTAGTTATTGATTACTCTGGATCGTAACTAAGATTAGGCGATAGCCAACGCTCGGCTTCTTGTAAACTCATGCCTTTACGTTTAGCGTAATCCTCAACCTGATCCTTTTTAATATCGCTAACCCCAAAGTAACGAGATTCTGGGTGAGCGAAATACCAGCCCGAAACAGCCGCTGTTGGGAACATAGCAAAGCTTTCCGTGATATTAAGGCCGATATCTTGATCTGGCGTTAATAGCTCCCAAAGTAAAGCTTTTTCAGTGTGATCTGGACAGGCAGGATAGCCCGGCGCAGGGCGAATACCTTTGTACTTCTCCTTGATAAGCGCTTCGTTATCGAGCGTTTCATCGTTAGCATAACCCCAGAACTCTTTACGCACGCGCTCATGCATGTGCTCGGCAAAGGCTTCGGCAAGGCGATCTGCAAGGGATTTAAGCATAATGGCGCTGTAGTCATCGTTAGCTGCTTCAAAGCGCTCTACATGCTCGTCGATACCAATGCCTGCGGTAACCGCAAAGCCACCCATGTAATCTGGTACGTTTGATTCCTTCGGCGCAACAAAATCAGATAAGGCGTAGTTGTGATTGCCCCCCACACGCTCTAATTGCTGACGTAGGTGATGAGTAGTCATAACAACTTCTGAGCGTGACTCATCGCTGTAAATCTCGATATCGTCGTAATTAACGCTATTAGCAGGGTATAAACCAATTACGCCGCGTGCTGTTAACCATTTCTCATCAACAATTTTCTTAAGCATTTCCTGCGCATCGGCAAAGAGTTTAGTAGCTTCTTCACCAACGACTTTATCTTCTAGAATTTTCGGGAATTTACCGTGCAATTCCCACGAGCGGAAGAATGGCGTCCAGTCGATGCGATCGAGTAACTTCTCTAGTGGATAATCGTCAAATACCTGCTTACCAAGCACATTAGGTTTGGCTGGTGGATTATTTTCATAATCAAAAGTGCAGCGATTCTCACGCGCTTGTTCGATGCTCACAAGTGTTTTGCGATTTCCTTGCGCTAGACGTTTTTCACGCATTACATCGTATTCTTGATAATGCTCATCAATGCAGGCTTTGCGTGTTTTGTCGCTAATTAAACGCGTCACAATTGGCACGCTGCGCGAGGCATCGGCGACATAAAGAGCGCCGTGTTCATAATGTGGCGCAATTTTCACGGCGGTGTGAATTTTCGAACAAGTCGCGCCACCAATCAGCACTGGAATGTCGATACCTTCACGAGTAAAGGCTTTAACATTGTGTACCATTTCATCCAGCGATGGCGTAATGAGCCCAGATAGACCAATGACATCGGCATCGTTTTCTTTAACGCATTTAATGATATCTTCAACGCTTACCATCACGCCTAAATCAAACACTTCGTAGCCGTTACATTGCAGAACGATGCCAACGATGTTTTTACCGATGTCATGTACATCGCCTTTAACCGTTGCCATCACTACCTTGCCGTTCGACTGACCCGGTGTTTTATCTTTTTCAATGTAAGGGTTGAGGTAGGCAACCGCTTGCTTCATTACGCGCGCTGATTTTACTACTTGCGGCAAAAACATTTTGCCTGAGCCAAAGAGGTCGCCAACGATGTTCATGCCATCCATGAGCGGCCCTTCGATAACCTCAATCGGTTTATCGAACATCACGCGCGCCGCTTCGGTATCTTCGTCGATATATTCGGTAATGCCTTTAACTAACGAATGAGCAAGGCGCTCTTTTACTGGCAGTTCACGCCATGATAAATCTTGAACATGGGTTTTCGATTTACTGCCTGCATTGCGGTACTCTTCGGCGACATCTAGTAGTTTCTCGGTCGCATCATCACCATGATTAAGTACGGCATATTCAACAGCTTCTTTTAAATCGGCTGGAATGTCATCGTATATCGCCAGTTGTGCGGCGTTTACAATGCCCATATTCATGCCTGCTTGAATAGCGTGATATAAGAAAACGCCGTGAATAGCTTCACGAACCGGATTGTTGCCTCTAAATGAGAATGACACATTGGATACACCGCCTGATACACCGGCGTGTGGCAAGTTTTCGCGGATAAAACGGGTAGCCTCAATAAAATCTACCGCGTAGTTATTGTGCTCTTCGATACCTGTCGCAATAGCGAAAATATTAGGGTCGAAAATAATGTCTTCTGGCGGGAAGCCAACTTTTTGGGTCAGCACGTCATAGGCACGCTGACAGATTTCTACTTTGCGTTGATAGGTATCAGCTTGGCCGTCTTCATCAAACGCCATCACGATAGTGGCCGCGCCGTATCGTTTAATCAGTGTGGCTTGTTTAATAAACTCTTCTTCGCCTTCTTTAAGGGAAATCGAGTTCACCACACATTTGCCTTGTACACATTGTAGGCCAGCTTCGATGACGTCCCATTTTGACGAATCAATCATAATAGGCACACGAGAAATGTCTGGCTCAGACGCGATGAGATTTAAGAAGCGCGTCATCGCTGCTTTGGCATCGAGCATGCCTTCATCCATATTAATATCGATGATTTGTGCACCAGCTTCTACTTGATGAAGGGCGACTTCTAATGCTGTGGTGTAATCTTCTTCTTTAATAAGACGTAAAAAGCGCGCCGAGCCAGTAACATTGGTACGCTCACCCACGTTGGTGTAGAGGGAGTCCTCAAAGATGTTATAAGGCTCAAGTCCCGATAGGCGACAAGCTACATTGACTTCTGGCAGTTGGCGCGGCGCAGTGCTGGTCAATGCTTCACTGATTTTTTGAATGTGCAGCGGCGTCGTACCACAACAGCCACCAACAATGTTCAAGAAGCCGCTTTGCGCCCACTCATTAATGTATCCTGCCATTTCAACGGCATCGAGATCATAGCCGCCAAATTCGTTTGGCAAACCGGCGTTGGGGTGCGCACTCACTGGAAATTCGCTGATACGTGATAACTCTTCCACATATTGGCGTAATTCTGCCGGCCCTAGAGCACAGTTAAGGCCAATCGAGATTGGCTCGACGTGACGCAGTGAGTTGTAAAATGCTTCTGTCGTTTGTCCGGTGAGAGTACGGCCTGAGGCATCGGTAATGGTGCCAGAAATCATCACTGGTAATTTAAAACCAATGTCGTCAAACACGCTTTCAATGGCAAACAAACAGGCTTTGGCGTTTAGCGTATCGAAGATGGTTTCTACCAT
Source organism: Psychrobium sp. (assembly GCA_049607155.1). Classification (GTDB taxonomy): domain Bacteria; phylum Pseudomonadota; class Gammaproteobacteria; order Enterobacterales; family Psychrobiaceae; genus Psychrobium. Next base: position 75,931 of record JBMYWG010000004.1, on the reverse strand, counting down.
CAAAATATCACAGCCACCTTCAATGAGGGCGTGAGCGGACTCACGGTAGGCTTCGACTAATTGATTAAAAGAAATATTGCGAAAACCGGGGTCATTTACATCAGGTGAAATACTACAAGTTCGGTTGGTTGGCCCAAGTACGCCAGCGACAAAGCGCGGCTTTTCAGGTTCGGTAATCGCAAATTCGTCAGCCACTTCACGGGCAATTTTCGCGGAAACATAGTTGATTTCGCGCGAAATGGATTCCATCTCATAATCCGCCATCGCAATGGTGGTGGCGTTAAAGGTGTTTGTTTCAACAATGTCAGCGCCAGCTGCAAAGTATTGGCGATGAATGTCCTTAATCGCTTCGGTTTGAGTTATCGACAATAAGTCATTGTTGCCTTTGATTGCACATGGCCAATCTTTAAAGCGCTCACCGCGAAAGTCTTCTTCGCTAAAATTATGCGCCTGAATCATGGTTCCCATAGCGCCGTCTAAGATCATAATTCGATCGTTGAGAATCTCTTGTAACTGACTTTTTAAATGACTCTTTGTGTTAGTACTAGATTGACGGCTCATAACAAATAACCCTAACTGCTATACATTGAAATGGTAAAGATTTATACGCATTAGACGTTTGGACGTCTAGACGTTTTCGTCATACTACAACGGTTATTGCAATATGACGAGTGTTATTTGTTATAACTTAGCAAATTTGGTGGATTAATTAAGTGGGGCTTGGCTGATTAAACGGGACTTGATCTGACAATGTCGATAAATTGTCTCGCGTCGTGGGGTTTAATTTTAAGCCGAGTAAGTAAATGTAGTAGTGCACATCCTCTCCAAATAAACAAGCGCGAACATAATTACTCTGGTTTATCTAAGTAATTGACAGATATTAGTTTCGTTACTAATGTTGAATTCTAATATTGTCAAAAACGTCCCAGTATTATCGCGCATGTTGGATGATAAAGGGTTAGGTCTAAAAGTAAATCATGGATAAAATTAAATTACAGAGCAAAACTCAAGCGCTAAAAGGAACCGTCGAACTAGACTGGTTCGAAAATCAAAATATTGGTCTCGAAAAAACGTTGTTTCATAGAATAACAATTCCTTTAAAACCTTTTAATTCCGGTCTCGATTACGACGAGCAGCCTGTAAACACTAAGATAGAACTCGACTGGTACGAATTGGGATTAGCTGAGCCAACAGAGTTGCATGGTTTAGATTTAAATCATCAAAATTATCCGAGCGCAGAAGCTTCACTTTATCTTGGTAGCGCTCATAATTGGTGTGATGTAAAAGCGCTAAAATTAACCAAAAATGCAGATGGTAGCTATAGTGCCTTTGCCGAACTTAACATCGAGTTTGAGAATGAGGGAGTTGCTGAAAATGAACTGTTTATTTTTCAAACAATCCTCGAAATTAGAAAGATTTAAAAAGGTACTCGAGCATTGGCACGGATAAACTCGTGTCGTTTCGCTTGGCGTTAGATGTCTCTATGGAAATTGGATTCACATTATTTAAGAATTTTTCTTTTGCATTATTCACATTTTTACCAGTAATTGTTCTTGCTTTGGTGACATACGTACTTGGATGGTTTTGGAGCTGCGCAAACGGCAGAAAATATTACATATCGAGAGTCACAAAGCCATGCATGAGGGCAATCGTCTGGCAGTTCGCATTCCTGTTAATGACTGGTGGTTTGTTTGGTTTGCTTTACATCATCGGTAAAGTGAGCGGAATTCCGATAGTGCTTTTGCTTCCGTTATCGACAATAGTGTCATTTTTTGTTTTCTTTAAACGATTGTTTGGAGAACGTGAGTCAACCATACCTCATTAGACGATTAAAAATTGAAGAGAAATTTAAGACAGACGAAGAAATCTATATCTGTCATCTGTGACTAGTATCTAGCAATTTGAGCCAATTAATTGCCCACAAGCTGTAACACTGCCGTCGCTAGAATTATATCGAATGCCTAATTGCGCAGCGGTGCGCCCCGCGGTGTCGCCATTGGAGCGTAGAATGTAGGAACATTGGGAATTACCACTATGTCGATATGATTGATAATCAGTGTCTGCAGATTCTGATGACAACGGTGAATCGTTCATAATGTAGTTCCAAATTGAGGTGCAGCCCAATGTCCCACGTCCAATATTATCGTTGCGAGCGCCTTTATTAACGCCGATAGGCCAGCCAGAGCTGTTGAAATCTAGAACTTCTTCACCAAACACACCAAGATTTTGAGTACGTCCAGGAGAGCCTTCTATGCGCCAGCGAATATTGGCGGAAGACACCGCAGAATCAAAGCTCCGCGCTATCCCTTGATTTGTCGCAATTCGCGCTTCGGTTGTAATATCGACATAGCGTGAGTAGGCCGATACTGCAATTATTGCTAATACAATAACGACAATGATGAGTTCAATAAGCGTAAATCCCTTAGCTTTGGTGTACATATTTATACCTTTGCATTTGAACAACTTGATAATTAGATATGAATTATATACTAATAGTTTTTTCTTATTTTAAGCTTATTAGAATATTTTGAAAGTGCAAATTTGCAATGGTTTCATGTGCTAAACTCTGCATAGGATTCTCCGTATAGGAGCTGTGCTATTAAGCGCAGTAATAGAGCAAATACTTTTTATTGTTTTTAATTAACTTAATTGCAATGTGGGCTGGTTGAACTTATATATATCCAATAAGATATTCTTACCTGTCCAAGATTGGTTGACGCTTTATTAAAGGCTTTCTTGCCTGATACGTGATTATTGTTTTGTACTTGACTGTTTATAGGTGAGTCGCTATCCCGCCATCTTTTAATCGCGCCTGTTAATACGCTATAGCCAATATAAACATAATAGACAGCGCCAGCATATTTGATAATCATGAAGAGTGCAGGGTAGGCTATTAATAATGTTACTGCGCCTAGTGCAGTTGCTAACATAAGTAGTGAATCACCTAAAAAGACGCCTGCAACTGTCGACCAACTTACCTTTTTCCCATGCTACGCAGCAAGTGACAATACGTAAAGCGAATTAGGACCGGGTAATAACACGATAAACATCGCGCGAATGACATAAGTAACGTAGTTAATAACGCCGAAATATTCCATTAATGAACTCTCACAAGGTTACGCTGATTTTTGGAGGTTAAAACATAACTTTTGCGATAAGTGCATTAGTCTAAAGTGTTGTTTGGTAATTTGTTACGTCTCTTGGTGTGGATACTGAATTAAGTATTAAATCTTGATCTAGAAAAAGAGAATAATATGCAACCAGGTACTGTTTTTATGACGCAGTTTTGTTGTCCTTGGCCATTTTTTCTTATTATAAGGATTCTTTCCGCTTTTTACGCAATTATTTTTCATGAGTGAATTTAAGTCCTTGTAAATATTATAAACTTCACTTATCGTGAGTTTTTAACGCGAAAATAGCGCGAACATTTATCGCACTAATTTCCGTATATTAAGCTGTTAGGCACCCATGAAATGAGAAGACCGACGATTAATTTTACTGAATGGAAGTTTTCTGTCGACTTGGGTGAGACAAAGTCGATTCAGAATCAAGAAAGTCTGCCAGCTTTCGGTTGTAATTGTAAGGATTGTTCTTCTTGGAGAAGAAATTACAAGAGTAATTTACCTGAATACTTGTTAAATTCGTTTAATCGAATTGGTATCGATCTTGGTCGCCCATCTGATTGTTATGGTGGGAATGAAAATTTAAGAGTAATCTTTCATTTTGTAGGGAAAATACAAAATGGGCCAAATTCAAAAATATTCAATGAGCAACTTAAAGAGAATATTACGTACCAATACGACAGCAACCTTGGCTGTCAGTAATGATTTTACCTGCCCGTGATTCATTTGAGCCAAGCCCCAAAAGGATGAATGAATCAAACGAAGGGGTAATTTGTATTGATGTGAGGTTAAAGCTAATTGAGAGCAGGGGAAATGCCTAACAAGGCCATCAACCGGAGCTACACTGCGTCGTTTAATTTGTGCTTCAATTGCACAAATTAAACAACTCCGTTCCGCCCGGTTATGGCGGCGTTATCTAGCATGGAATATCGCGTGAATTGGATTCTTACTTATATATTTATGTTTCCTTAATCAACAACGCCACATCTCCCACAAATTCCGGCACTGCAATTAAACACGGCGTATTACTTTGGCACGTAACAGATAATGGCGCTAAAAACTCACCTAATTGCGTGTTATAAGGCGCAACTTGATAATCTCCTGCTGGCATATTGTTTAGTTCAATTGTTAATTGTGCGGTAGTTTGGCGCCGTAATCGAATATTAGAAATACTTTCACTTTGCAATGTTGTATCTTGCAGCCAAATCATTCCGCCTTGCTCACTGGCGATGCCCCATGCCTTGATGCCATTGGGTGAGGTGATGTTGAGTGGTGAAGGATTCCATTTGGCCAGTGATAACCGATCAACAAAAGTGGCGAAGTGCTGCAAGGTTGTTGTCATTTCAGCGGTAACTTGTCCCCAGTCGGAAAAGTCGTTCCATTCTGCTGGCGTCATGGCTGCGCCTGAGGCTAAGGCTGACCACAAGGCGTTGTGAAATACTTCGGGGTAATAGTCTTCATCTTGATTGACTGGATGATTAATCACTCCAAATTCACCAATCCAATTTGGTTTTGCCTGTGCTTGCCACATATTTGATGTGTAATTTGCGATGATTGACGCGCTTTCGATGACTTTTGCGGGTGAGCGGGCGTCGTCTTTATCTGTGAGTAAATCGCGGTAGATGTGAACTTGCGGCACGTCCATCACCGCGTGACCTTCTGGCCACGTTTTATCGCCTGCCATGCTGGCGGTAATTGGGTGGCGATAGGGATCGTTTTCTTTGAAATAATCATTGATTTTTTGATGCCAGTTATTGGCGTTCTCAAAGGCATTGGTGCCGTCTATTTCACTTACCGTTTGCCACATAGCGATGGCTGAACTGTGGCCCCAGCGGGCGATAATATAGCGGTATAAGTTTTGTTGCCACTGCCACGCTTCTTCATCGGTAAAGAATTCATTGGCGTTGGTGAGCTGATTAAAACCATTGTTGCGATGCCAGCGGCCATCGCTCCACGGATGATTGTTATCTCTAAGCTGTGAGTGATCCCATAGGGTAAAAACTAATGTCAGTCCCGCTTGTTCGGTTTTTTCAATGACCTCGTCAATCATTTCAGTATTTTGCAAATTAAAGTTGTTGTAATTGGTTTCAACCATCGAAAAATAAAAGAACGGCCACCACACAAAGTAGTTTTCATTAGCGGTTTTCATGCGGGCAAGTAATCTGTCGGCGGTATCTGAGTTTCTAAAGATTGAAAAGGCATCGCTGTGGCCAATGCCGTAGAATTCGCTGCCGTCTTGATGCATGAAATAGCGGGGTGAATAGGCGCTATCAATTTGATTGGCTACTTGGATAATGCCTTTTTCGTTTGATGCTGTGACATTAAACTGCTGATTTACTTCAGCGCTTTGTTGATTAGGTGTAGTAACGGAGAAATTGACTTTCCAGTTGCCAATTTGGTTTGGCGCAAAGCGTACTATCCAGCCGCGTCTGATATCCCAGTAACCATTTATGTCATGGGTTTCACTGTTGGGTGAGATAAAGCGAGCATCGACGGACACTTGGCGTTGATCAAAAGGATTGTCATAGCTGGCGTTAATATCAAGCTGCCATTCTATTTTTTGATAACGTCCCGTTGTTTGTTTATCGCTAACGGCATTGGTTATTTCCGGTGCGATAATAGGAGGTGCAGGCGGTGTTGGCTCTGGTGTTGGCGTGGTGGTTTGAGAGCTTGAGGAGCCACCACATCCCATTAATACCAGTGATAATGATAAAAACAGCCATCGGGAGATTGTCATAATTGTTATTGTTTTCTGTGAGACAGTGTTGAATTAGAACGGATGTGTAGCGTTTAAATTTCATCCATGTGATAAATGTTAATTGCGTCAAGTAACTTTTGTCCATAAAGTACATAGTTAGATATAGATAATAGGAATATCGTTTTGAGTAATAAAAGAAAATTAAGACAAAATGCATTAATTGCCCTTGGCACGTTAACAGGGATTGTTGCCGTAGTACGTACTTACAATTTCTTCATGGACGACGGGCAATTATTAGGAATTGCCAGCATGTTGGTTATATCGTTGTCTTCATTCTATTGGGCGCGTCATTACGCCAAGCTAAGTGCAGGCGATTTTGCTCTGCCAATCTTAATTAGCAGAGAGGGCGATAAGATTGTTTTCAAAAGTAAACCGCAAGGCGGCTATAAATTAGAGCAGGGCGTAGAAATTGAAGCGGCGCGCTTATCTGTATTTAGCATTCGCGAAGATTATTTGTCGGTGATTGTTGATGGTAACGGTAATGGCTATGACTTTTTCGTCGATGGCTGTGGTAACGAAATCGAGCAATATTTACGTTCGATATTATCTAACGATGAGCTTGAAAATATAACCTTTAAGCAGGTTTAAAAATCTAAATAGTTCAGGCAAAAAAAGGCTACCCAGTTAGGTAGCCACAATTAACTGTTAACAGTTATTAGAGAGAGCGTTCTCATTGCTGCGTAGCATAATGTTATTATGTTACGTTTTAATGACAACGCTCTTTTTCGCTTAACTATTAACAAACCGCGTGTAGGCGAGGCGTGTTTTCTCAACTAACACGTAGTTGATTGGTACTAAGATGAGCGTAATAAAGGTCGCAAAAATAATACCGAATGCCAGTGATACTGCCATTGGAATCAAGAATTGCGCCTGTGTTGATTTCTCAAACAGAAGTGGCATCAAACCAATGAATGTCGTTAGCGAGGTTAGCATGACCGGTCTAAAACGCGCGACACCAGCGGTTAATACAGCATCCATCAAGCTCATAGGCCCGTTGCGATAGCGCTGATTAATATAATCCACCAATACTAACGAGTCGTTAATTACAACACCTACGAGTGCCATCATCCCCATTAAACTTAAGATAGTTAAGTCCATGCCCATTAACCAGTGACCGCCGATGGCGCCGATAACACCAAATGGAATCACTGACATTACAATGATTGGTTGCAAGTATGATTGGAATGGGATGGCCAGTAGGCCATAAATGACAAACAACATCACTAATAGGCCGATGAACATTGAACCGAAAGATTCACGTTGTTCACGTGCTTCGCCTTCTAGCTCGTAGCTAACACCAGGATATTGCACGAGTATTTCGTCGATAAATTCACGTAACTCTTGGTTGATCAGTGTCATATTGGCTTCTGATTTCACCGCGTCGGCATTCACCGTCATGGTGCGGAAGCGATCGATACGGTTAATCGCCGTTGGTGAATTGCCCGGCGACAAGCTAGCGATTTGCGACAATGGCACGCTTTGCTTGGTTGGTGTCAGAATACGTAAGTCTTCAAGACCAGCGATAGAGCGGCGCTCAGCTTTTGGTAATTTAAGCATTACACGCACATCATCGCGGCCACGTTGAATACGTTGTACTTGAATACCAAAGTAAGCAGCGCGAATTTGGCTTAGCACTTCACTGCGGGTTAAGCCAAGGGCATAGGCTTGCTCGTTCAGCTCAATTTGCAGCTCTTCTTTACCATCGGACAGCGAGTCTGAAATATCAAATAGCGCAGGATATTCACCGAGCTTCTCTTTAACTTTTTCAGAGATTTCACCCAAGGTTTTAAAGTCGTTACCAGCAAATTGAATGTCGATAGGATCAGACGTACGGCCAATCTCAGCGCGATAAGTGAGGCTTTGTGCACCCGGCACTTCACCGATAAGCGCGCGCCATTCACGCACGAGTTGACTTGAACCTATCTTGAGATCGCGCTGCTCTGGTGGCACGGTTTGGAATCTTACACGACCAAGGTGTGAGCCTTGGCTACGACCGCTACTACCGATAGTGGCGTTGATGTCCAAAATTAAATCGACACCTTCTTGCTCGTAATATTTCTTTTTAAGGGCAAAAGCAGCATCAGTCATTTTGGTAATGTAGTGATCTGTAACTTCAAATGGTGTTCCAGCAGGCATACTCAACGAAGCTGTCGCAGTTTCACTTTCTACGCGAGGAAAGAAGGTAAAGCGCGTCCAACCGCTCATTACTAAGCTAATTACTACCGCGAGCACACCAATGAAGCTTAGTAAGGTAGTGGCTTTGTTACGCAACGTAATGTCGAGTACTGGGCGATAGTATTTGATGATGGCGTTTTCGAAACCATCTGCAAATTTTTGTTGGAATTTACTAAATCCATTTGATTCTTTTTTATCTTTGCGCAAACGCAGATGTTTAAGATGCGATGGTAAGACTAATTTCGATTCAATCAGTGAGAACAGTAAAATAGGGATTACAACAATCGGAATTTGCGCGAACAAATCACCACGACGTCCTTCAATAAAGGCCAGCGGCATAAAGGCGGCGACGGTTGTTAGAATACCGAAGGTTACCGGAACCGTCACCTCTTGCGTGCCTTTAATGGCCGCTTGCAAGCCGTTGTCGCTGTTGCGCATATGGGCGTAGATATTTTCCCCCGTCACTATCGCATCATCTACCACGATACCCAGCACCAGAATAAAGGCGAATAAGCTAAAGATGTTGAGGGTAACGCCCATTAATGGCATTAAGAAAAACGCCCCCATAAAGCTCACTGGAATACCGATAAATACCCAGAAAGCGATAGCGGGACGTAGGAATAACGTCAGTAGCGCAAGTACTAAAATACCACCCTGAATTGCATTACCAGTAAGCGTTGCTAAGCGGTTTTTAACAATCACCGAGCGGTCGCGCCAGTAGGTTAATTCAGTGCCTTGCGGCATAGTTGGCGTTTTAACTTCTAAATAAGCTTTAACTTTGTCGGCAATTTCAATCGCACTTTGATCGCCAATGCGATAAACCTCGATAAAGGCGGCATTTTTACCGTTAAAGCGTGATGAGAAATCACTGTCTTCGAAACCATCTTTAACTTTAGCAATGTCTTTTAAGCGAATAAGACTGCCGTCGTTTTGGGTTAAGATAACGATGTTCTCGTATTCATCTTGACGATACGCTTGGCCTGATGAACGAATGAGTACATCACCACCGGAGGTTTTAATATTACCCGATGACAAATCACGTGAGCTGTTGTTGATGGCTTGTGAGATTTGATTGAGGGAAATATTGTACTGACGCAGTATGTCTTGATTCACTTCGATAGTGATTTCATAAGGGCGCACAGAGTCTAACTGCACTTGAGTCACACCATCGATACGCAAAATATCATCGCGCACGGTTTCAGCTAACTGGCGAATTTCCTTTTCAGATTGCACGCCAGCAACTACAACACTGATTACTTCTTGTGTACGCTGTGCCAGACGAACCACAGGTTTTTCGGCACTGCCAGGGAAGTTGTTAATAGCATCGACACGGCTTTTGACATCATTAAGTAGTTTTTGCGCATCGGCGCCGTTGTCTAATTCAATAGAAATACTCGCGCTGCCTTCAGTTGATCGGCTACGCAATTGCTTAATACCTTCGAGATCTTGCACTGCTTCTTCAACTAAGATCGCGATGCCTTTTTCAGTATCTTCTGGCGTTGCACCACGCAAACTTACCGATACAGAAATAGTACGCGCTTCAAGCGTTGGAAAAACTTCTAGTGGTATTTTGGTGTTTAAAATCAGTAAGCCGGAAATTAAGATGGAAACCATCAATAGATTCGCGGCTACGCCATTTCTGGCAAACCAAGCGATCATGACTCACTCCCTTGCTTACCATTTTGCTCAGCGCCTTTCTTGCCACCTTGACTGCGGCCTTCGCCGCGACGTTTACCGTCTTTGCCACCGCGCTTTTTGTTACGCATTTTCTTTTGGCCAGCAATAGATACAGCAGTACCTGAATTCACCTGACCTAACGGCGTTGTTACTAATTTGTCATTGGCATTTACGCCGGCAGCAATCACAGCCTCTTTATCGTTTTGATAGATAATTTCGACTGTTTTTCGCTGCAGTACGCCGTCTTGGTAAAGGTAAACATAACTGCCTTGATAAATTGCCGCATTGGGAATAACAATGGCGTTATCGATAGTTTTACCTGTGATTTCTGCAGTCACAAATTGTCCAATGTTTAACGAACGTTTTTCGTCTCTAGCAAATGGCTGGCTAATTTCGGCAATCACGCTTAGCTGTTGGGTATTGTCGTTGATTGCGCCGCTAGTACGAGCAACTTGTGCCTGCCAAACTTGAGTCGCGCCACCTTCGTTATTTAACAAGGTAATTGGTGACCCTTTGCTGCCGCTGCCTAAATGATTATTTGGTAAATCAATGAGTGCTAATTGTGAGTTTTTAATTGGCAACTCAACTTCAGCATTATCTACTACGTAAATATCGGCAAGGGCTGTTGTTGAGCCAACAACCTGACCAACTGATACTTTCTTGGCTAAAATGCGGCCATCGTACGGCGCGGTGATTTTGGTACGTTCAACGTCTAACACAGCTTGTTTTAAGTTGGCGTCTGCCGCTTGTAGTTTGGCTCGAGCTGCTGCCATTTGCGGTTTGCGAAGTGCATAGTCACTGGCTTGGCCGAGGGTGCCTAGATTTTTACGATCTTTAATAGCTTGTGCTGACAAAGCTATTTCTTCGTCCAGTGCTACTTGTGCTTGTGCACGCTCTGCGCTGGCTGACTGCACGCGAATTTTGTAGTCGCGATCGTCAAGGGTCACTAACACATCACCTTTGCTAAAGAATTGTCCCACTTTGAACTTATCGCTTACTGCAACAATTTGACCGCTAACTTGTGATGACAGCTGACTTTGCGTAGTAGGTGTCACTTTACCAAATGACGAAAGTGTCACTTGATAGCTCTGTGGTTTCACATCTAATACTTCAACCACTAAGCTTGGTGGTGGACGTTGGCCGCGCTTGCGTGCTTCTGGGCTTGAAAAAAAGATCAGGTAAACAGCAGCCACAAAGACGGCGGTTACGATAAAGGGTAAGAGTATTTTTATTGTTCTCATGTTATACAACTACTCACATTTTAGATTGTTTACGGTTTATTGATGGCGGCACAATACACTAAATTACGTCATTCTCTGTTTTGTTTTACAATGTTTTACATATAGCGATCTTTGACATACTTTGAAACATTTGCGACAAATAGCATCAGTGGTTAACACCATACGCGTCACTGGGACTTAATGATCACTGTTTGGAGAAACGAATTACCGATGATTATTACTATTACACCCGATAATGCAGAGCAAATAGGCCGTTGTATTATTAATGAAATTCTTACCGCCCATCAGACACGCGATTATCAATTACTCACCCGTCATTTCAGCCAAAAATATAAAGACGTATTGACGATAGAGCGTTTCGAGCAAGCGGTTGACGAGGCGATTTTGCCGCTTGGGCAATTGGTCTCTTGCGATTATCTCGGTTATTTGAAACGCGTTAACGAACACCAATTATTGTGGCGTGTACGTTTTGAACACAGCGATGAAGATTTGTTGTGGCAGCTCTATTTATGTGACGATGAAGCACCAGTGCAGGTTGTTGCCCTTTGGTTTAGTTAAAGAAGTGGTTCAGTTGAATAAGTGGTTTAGTTAGCGTAAATAGCTTATTAAGTAATAGGAGAAAAAGTTGGTAGAGCGATTATTTGTCTATGGTACCTTAGGGCTCGGCAGACCCAATGAACATGTGCTTAAAAATATTGGTGGAAAGTGGTTTGATGCCAGTGTTAAAGGCTTTCTTAAGCAAGAAGGTTGGGGCGCGGCCATGGGCTATCCTGCAATTGAGTTAGATGACAATGGCGATGAAGTTATTGGATTTGTGTTCGAATCAGCTAACCTCGCCGAGAATTGGCAGGTGCTTGATGAGTTTGAAGGCGAAGCTTACAAGCGCATTAAGCAGCAAGTAATGCTCGCAAACGGTAAGCAGGTTGATGCTTATATTTATGCGTTGGGATAGTTAATTAATTGTTTTTTAAGCTAATTTAAGGAATTACGATGGCCCACACAGTGACTTTCATACCATACACGCTTGAACATCAAGACGCTTGTTTGACACTATTCGATGAAAACTGTCCGGAGTTTTTTGCCCCAAACGAACGTGACGATTATCGCGGGTTCTTGGATCAGCAATACGACGGCTATTGTGTTTGTGAATTGGAGAGCAAGGTCGTGGGAGCCTTTGGCTTGCTGCAACAAGATGACGGTAGTCATGCGATTAATTGGATTTTATTATCACCGACTGCGCAGGGTATCGGTTTAGGCAAGCAAATAATGGCGCAGGTCGTTCAAACGGCGCAAGATAAGGGGGTTAATGAAATTTCGATTGCGGCGAGCCATTTATCGGCACCTTTTTTCGCTAAATTTGCTGCCAAGGTCATAAAGGAAACTCCCAATGGTTGGGGCAAGGGCATGCATCGAGTTGATATGGTATTATCGGTGGATACTCAATCAGATTGAGGAATAAAACATGGCCAAGCATCGATTAGTGAAACGCAACAAAGCGCGTCGCCCTAGTGGCAAGATTGATTTACTGGACAGAAATCTTCTTACCTATGCTGTTTTACCCTGTGTGCTAATTGTATTGTTAGCATGGTTCGGTGTGCTGCGATAAAGCCGTACGCTAAAGCGAATGAATCATCGCTTTAGCGTAATTTGAAGTGAGAATGACTGCTCCTAAACATTAGAAGTTAAGTCAGTAAGAAATAACACACCATAGCGACGACGCAGGAAACTAACAAACTCAGCACTGCGCCTTCTCTCACCATATCGCGGATCTCAAATTCTCCCGTACCAAAGGCAATGGCATTTGGCGCTGTTGCAACAGGTAGCATGTAAGCACAACTGGCCGCCATGGCTGCTGGGATCATAAAGATAGCGGGATCTAATCCTGCGCTAATCGCCGCAGCAGCCAGAATTGGCATTAACAGCGTAGCGGTCGCTGTATTACTGGTGATTTCAGTTAAATAAGTTACCGTTAAACAAATAGTTAAAATAACTAGAATAATTGGCAAGTTAGTCATACCTGATAACCATTCACCCATCATATCGCTAAGCCCAGATGCGACAAAACCTTTGGCAATGGCGATACCGCCAGCGAATAACAACAGCATGCCCCAAGGTATTTCTTTGGCGCTGTCCCAATCTAAAATGCGGCCGCCTTTACCATTAGGAGTCATAAACATAATCACCACGGCGAGTAGAGCAATGGTGCTATCGCCTGCAATCTTAATATCTAATAATCCACTCCAACCGCCGAATGGCTCTTTGCGAGTGATCCAAGCAAGCGCCGTTAAGCCAAAGATAATTAACGTGCGTTTTTCTTCGGTGCGCCACTCTCCTAATTTAGGCAGTTCGAGATTTTGCTCAAGTTTAACGTTACGGGTTAACCACAGTGCCATGATTGGCAGGGCGATAACAACAACAGGAACGCCAACTTTCATCCATTGGAAAAAGCTAAATTCGTTACCGGTGATTTCTTGATATACCGCGCTAAATATTGCATTTGGCGGTGTACCTATCGGCGTGGCGATGCCACCTGTACTCGCGGCATAAGCTATCCCCAAAATAAGGGCGATTTTGAGTTTGGGGTTATCGACATTGGCTAAGATTGCTAGTGCCATAGACAGCATAATTAAGGTGGTTGCGGTGTTGGAAATCCACATACTTAAAAAGCCTGCTGTGAGCATAAAACCAAGCACTAAACGCTTGCCACTGGATACGCCAATAGCTCTTAGCATGTAGACTGCAAGCCGCTGATGAGCGCCGCTCTTTTCTAGCGATTTACTCAGCATAAATGCGCCCATCAATAGCAAAATAACATGGCTACCAAGCGCTGATGCAACGCCTTTGTGGTCAACAACGCCAAACATCGGCAGTAATGCAAAAGGGACTAATGAAGTTGCTGGAATGGGCAAAGCTTCGGTGACCCACCAAATAACCGTCAGCAGTGTAATCGCCGCAGCCTTTGCAGGCATGTCACCCAAACCAGAGGCGATGAGGACATAGTAAAAAGCCAATGCCGCAATGGGGCCAATGGCAATAAAGTGTTGACGTTTTAGGCTCATTATTCTTGTTCTTATTGTTTTTAACAGCACATGAGCGCCACAAGATAACATTTTATTAACAGCGGTCAAACCACCGTAATATTCGATTGCGCTATATAAATGATTAGGTGTTTGAATTATCGGCTGCGTTCAGATAATTTTGTGCTAGACTCATTTACAATTTTTTAACGCTAAGATTATTAAGGATATTTATGAACAAAGGGATTGGTTTAAGCGCTATTGCCTTCGCTTCCTCGTTATTTTTCACATCTGCTAATGCTAATGACTTCGATAATAAATTTATTGTTGGCGCTGCTTTTATTGCCAATGGTGATTATAAAGTCAAAAATCCAGCACAGTTTAATTTCGGTTATCAGTTCCATCCAAATTTTGCTGTAGAGCTCAGCCAAATTGATTACGGTAAGAGCGATAATGACGATTTCGAAGATATTAGTTTTGATGGATATGCAGCAGTGCTAGTGGCTAAATATCCGCTAGGCAACTTTAATCTTTACGGTAAACTCGGCGCGTTTTCATATTCTGAAGAGGGCCATTACTACGACCCATTTGAAAAGCGTATTACTGGTTATGTTGATAATAGTGGTACCGCTGCTTTATTCGGTGCTGGTGCTAGCTACCACTTTAACGAATACGTTGCGTTAAAGCTTGAGATTGTTGGTAGTGAAGAGAATCACTATGGCATTGGTTTCGATGTTTACTTCTAAAACTTACCTCACCAAATAATATCTTGTGATAAGCTACTGTTTTCTCAGTAGCTTAACTTTCATCTCTCTATGACATCAGTTGAACTCTCTTCAACCCTGCAACAATCGCAAATACCCAAAACTGCCATCGTCATTGGCGCGACCGGTCTTATTGGCAGCACGTTAGTCAAGGAGCTTGCAGCTTCAACACATTATTCAAAAATCGTCACCATTACTCGCCGCAGCGTTGCTTATCACGACGACAAAATCGAAAATTACGTGATAGATTTTGAGTATCTGTCTGAACATGTGGCGCTGTTTCAAGGAGACGCAATGTTCTCTTGTCTAGGCACTACCAAAAAGCAAGCGGGCTCAATCGCGGCTCAGCGCAAAATCGATTTGGATTATCAAATTATCGCAGCTAAATTGGCGTGTGATAATAAGGTTGGTCATTATCTGCTAGTTTCATCGAGCGGCGCTAATGCGCAAAGTGCTAGCCAATACTTAAAGATGAAAGGGGAATTGGATGATGCGATTAAAGCCATGCCATTTAAACGCATCAGTATTGTGAAACCGTCGGTTTTATTAGGCGAGCGTAATCATTTTCGCTTCGGAGAGAAAATCGCAGGCGCACTATTACCATTACTTTGCAAGCTCCCAGGCCTGAATCGCTATCGTCCAATTCAAGGAAAACAAGTTGCACAAAAACTCGTCCAACTTAGCATCCAACACAATGAAGGAATTGAAGAATTCTTGCTAGATGAGGTATTTCCAGATAATCAAACCAAGATAGGTCAAGTATGATCAAACGTATTAGTCCTCAGCAAGCCTACCCATTGCGACAAGCAATTTTGCGTCCAGATGGCACCTTACAAGACTGTATGTTTGATGGTGATGAACTACCCGATACTCACCATTGGGGCTATTTCGACGGTGCAGAGCTAGTGGCGATAGCGTCTGTTTATCAGAGAAATTATCAAAGTTATCAAGGCCATGGCCGCCAATTGCGCTCAATGGCTGTTAGCCAAAGCGTGCAAGGGAAGGGAGTCGGGCAGCAATTGTTAACGGAAATTTGTGAACATTATGCTGCGACAGATAACTATATGTGGGCTAATGCACGGGTGTCGGCGATAGCTTTCTATCGCCGCGCGAACTTTAATATTGATGGTGCTGTGTTTGATATTGCGAGCGTTGGTCCGCATCAACATATCGTGAAGTGGTTCTAAGGTTTTTAGCTTTTGGGTTTGTCATTAGGGGTAATCACATCTTCATCGACACCTAACTTCTGGGCCTTGGCTTTCCAAAGCTTTTTAGCGAGCTTTTGCATATCAATGTCTTTGTCACCTTCGTCGATGATCTCGCGGCCAATGAGCGTTTCTAGAATATCTTCAAGGGTAATAACGCCGCGTACCGTACCGTATTCATTGACGATCAGCGCCATGTGATCTTTCTTAGCCAATAACTCACGCATCGCATGCGATAACGTCATGGTTTCTAACAGCGTTGGCATTTCACGCAGATAGTTGCCAATGGTGGTTTCTGTATTGCCACGCGCTTGAGCCAGTAATAAGTCTGAACGTAGCACAAAGCCAACAATATCGTGGCTAGACTTTTCATAAACAGGAATACGCGAGAAACGCACTTTTTGGTGCTCTAAGAAAAATGCTTCCACCGTGGTATTAATTTCATCGCTGAAAATAACGGTACTTGGCGTCATTGCCGATTTAATTTTTAAATCTTGCAGCATCATTAAGTTTTGCAAAATTTGCGCTTCGTGACTGTCGATAGTCCCTTGTTTCTCGCCAATCTCCGCCATTGCCGTAAATTCATCACGACTAAAGTCAAACTGCGGTTTGTGGCGTACTAAATACTTAGTTACAAACTCACAAATAATAATGATCGGGTTAAGTACCATAATCATGTATCGCAACACATGGGCGGTTGCTGGCGCAAGTTGTTTGGCATAAGTTGCGCCAAGTGTTTTAGGAATAATCTCAGAAATAAACAGAATGAGAATAGTAAGAACTGCTGAAATCACACCGAGGTATGATTCACCAAATACCGCCGCTGCTTGCGCGCCAACACCTGCTGCACCAACGGTATGAGCAACGGTGTTTAATGTGAGAATGGCCGCCAATGGCTTGTCTAAATCTTGTTTGAGCTTGGCAAGAATCTTACCTGACGGGCGTCCTTCTTTTTCAAGTAGCGCCACTTGGCCTTGGCTAACACTAAGAATGACAGACTCGGCAATAGAACAGATAAACGAGAAAAATAGGGCAATAAACAGGTAAATTGAAAGTAAAATCATGGGTTTTAACGTTAAGTAGAATTAGGGTAATGATCCTAATTTTCACAATAGATTGTCAATAGAGCTTAACAACTGTTTGTTAAATTAGAAAAATCTCTCTCAATAATGAGGTGTTCGACAGTTATCGTTCGTATCACGATGTCGGGGTTAGCCATCATTGGCGTCAACGTCAAAATAATTATCGATGAAGTCAATAAAGGCTCTAATTTTATAAGGTAAAAACTCAACATTCTTATATAGCGCATACATTGGTAGGCTGGGCTTTTGAACAGCTCTAAAAAGTTCTATTAGCTGTCCATTCAAGAAATGTTTTTCGACCATCCATTTAGGCATTGCAGCAATGCCAGAGCCTGCTAGCGCAAGTTTCACAATTAACTCTGGGCTATCGCTGGTGGACGTTTCATTGACGGCATATTTTTTGTTCCCAATTTTCCACACATCGGACGGATTACTGAGTGAGTAAGTTATACATCTATGCTCAACGAGTTCATGTGGATTTTCAGGCTCTCCATAACGCTTGATGTATTCTCGGGAAGCAAAATAGCAAAGCTGATGATCAAGTATCTTTTTAGCTTTTAGTCCTGAGTCCTCCAGTTGAGCTGCTCTAATTGCGATGTCTATGTCATCTTCGTACAAATTTACTTGCTTATCACTCACCGAAACATTGATTTTAACGTTTGGGTTGAGCTCCATGAATTTGGAAATGGGTATGGCGAGTCGTTGGGTTGCAAAAGCCGACGGTACAGATATTTTTAGCTCACCGATAGCTTCACTAAGTTCACCTTTTATGTTTTGTTCGGTATGAAGCATTTCTTCAAGAAGTTGAACGCAGTAGCCTAGATACTTTTCTCCACTGTTAGTTAGAGATATTTTCCTAGATGTTCGATGGAAAAGAGAAAAGCCAATAGTGTTCTCCAACCATGCAATCTTTTTGCTCACTGCACTTTGAGTCAGATTCTGCTCATTAGCAACAGCAGTAAAACTTCCCAAACGAGCTACCTGAGTAAACATTTTCATGCAATCTAATTTGTCCATTTCATTCCTATTGAGAATAGTAACTAGCTTTAAAATAGCATTTAACCTAGCAAGTTGGAATGCTTTAATGTTTCCGAAATATACAAATTTGGAGATTATCTATGTACTTAATTACTAGCTTTTTAGCATTATTTTTTCTTTTCGCGAGCTCTATAAAAATAGCTGGATGGCACAAGTTTATTTTTGAAACACAGTTAAAGTTTTTTAAAAAATACGGATTGAATCGCAGCCATATGATTGTTATTGGCGTGATTGAGTTATCGGCATCGCTTCTATTATTGAGCTCTTTTGCTTTAGGTAGTGACATGAATCGAGCAATTGGTAGTGTAGGAATCTTTCTCACCTCACTGGGAGCCATTTATTTTCACTTAATATATGACACCGTTAAAGCTGCTATCCCAGCACTGACAACACTGACTCTTTCCACCATACTGTTATTTGACAACATTTGGATTACTGCTGTTTTTGAGATTTAAGGCGCATGTAAAAAACGGCTAAATCAAAATCATTCGGAGGGCCTCTGTAATTAAAATTGTTTGATGTAATTACAGAGTTCTCTGGCTACATGATTTCTGTATTTAACAATCATCACAAAGCATAACTGGAGGCAATTGGAATTTAGCACAAATCGGCTGATTTAAATCCTACTGACTGTCTTGGATCTTTCCAACCATGAGCAACGGTGAAGCGTCTAACTCTTCAGCGTCCATCATAGAGGCTATGCGCTCCACTGATGAAAGTAACTGACTCTGTTCCCATGGTTCAAGTGATTGATAGCGCTGAATGAAATGATCTTGTAGTGGTTTTGGCGAATCTTGAAGTAATAAGCTGCCGCTGTCAGTAAGATAGAGCTCAACTCTACGTTTATCAATCTGACTGCGTTGTCTAATTACTAGTGCTTTGGCTTCTAATCTATCAATAATACTAGTGACTGTTGCAGGACTTAGGTTTATTTCGTTAGCTACTTGTTTGGCCATTGGCGCATCAAGTTCTGCTATTTTTTTCATCACAACTAGCTGTGGGCCAGTTAATCCTGATTGTTTACTCAATTTTCGTGAGTGAATATCGATAGCGCGAATCACTTGGCGTAAAGAAATAAGTAGCTGTTCGTATTTTTCCATGATGCTCCCAAATAGCACTTTGCCTGCACATAATCGCTTGCTTGCATTAACAATGATGAAAGGCGCGCACATTAACAGATTAATTTAATATTGAGAATACTTGCTAGCATAAGCAATGAAAATATAAAGCCCTAAACCGTCAGGTTAGGGCTTTAGGCTATGTAAGAGTACTGATTAAAAACCAAAAGTACGTGAAATACCAAATACAACACGTGTATCTGTGGTGTCTGAATCAATGCTTGTATCTTCTAAAGCAAGATCAAAATCAAAGCCACTGTAACTTGTGGTATAAGCAACGCGGTAATGATTGTATGACTTGCCGCCATCCCATGACCATTTCTGTTCGTCAGTAGAGGTTGAGCGATCAAAGCTGACGCGAATGTTGTGACCTTCTGCAACTTCGAAGGTATGCGCAACCATTGCAATGTAATGGTTCGCATCAACGCCAAAGTAATCCCATGAATACCAAAAGTTAAACTCTGTATCACCCATTGATGAGTTGTAGCCAAATTTTGCGTAAGCTTCTGGGTAGTTGTAGTCTGACGAAGCATCATCACCGTGGTAGGTGTAATAAGCGATACCAGTGTCAACACTCCAGCGCTTATTGAGCTGGTAGAACTTACCAATGTAGGCATCCCACTCAAGGTTAGTATCATCGCCGCCGCCAAAGTCTACGTTAGACGCCCAAGTGCCAGCATAAAAGCCGCTGTCAGCAGCGTAATCTAGGCTCGCTTGTAATGCTGGATCGTTACCTGTTTGGCTCACACCGTTAAAGGTGTAATCTGATACGACTTTAACGGTTGAAGATATGTTAGCCATGGCGCTAGTTGATAATAATAAACCAGCGATGCTAGCGGCTGTTATTGTTTTTTTCATGCTATTTTCCAAGTCAAAGGTGCGCCTATCAAGACGCACAAATTGTAGTTAGTTAATTAATTCGATCTTTTTAAAATCAATTTTGTTTTCTTTAGGCGATGCATCGATTTCTCGCACTGCCTTGAATTTTTTGACCAGAATATAACCGAAACACGTAAAGAATATGCCGATTACAACTGCGCCAACCCACTGAATTTGTAGGAAGTCTAGTTTAAATAATAAGGTCAATAAACTCAGTGCAATCAAGTTAGCAAAGAAGTATTTTACTTTGCCTAATTTAGCAACGGTCAAATCGAGATTATCGGTGTATAGACGGATCAATGAATCAAGAGAGTTGATTACAAAGGTGATACCTACTATCGCCATAGTGATGTTATAGAAACCTGCCGTTTCAATGCCATTTGAGCTGTAGTAATAAAGTACAGCGAACCAAATTGCGATTGGAATAGATGGGAAAATTAACATCGCACCTAATACTTGATAAGTACGTAAACCACCTACAAAGCGCGCGGTAAATTGACCAATCATGATGCTCCAAGCAAACCACCAGAACAAGTAGAATTCGTGGTAGTCATTCATTGGTAGTACGAATTCGTGAATGTTACCAAAATAGCCGCCAATTAAAGCAACAGTGCTTACGAATGCGCTGATATCGCCTTTGTCTGACAAGAATGCACCTGCCCACATGAGCACAATAAGGCCAAGGAATAAGTAAGTTGTCGCTAGACTTAAAATGCGTACATAGCGAATGCTAGTACTTGAATAAACCGCTGCCGCAATTACTACAAAGACGATTAAATAGAAGGTGCTAATGATTGATTCACCGTCGCCAAGTGATGGTACATACCAAGGTAAATTACTTAACAATAGGTAAGCTGTGAACGCACAGGTACCAATGATTACGATATTGTTAATTAGCTTAATGACTGGAATTTCAAAAAATTTCACGCGCGGTTCGATTACACAGAAATAGAAACACGTCAGGAAGTAGAATCCCCAAATTAAGAATGCCCAAAAACCAAACTCAATGGCGAGTGGGTTTGTAAACGCATACTCAGGGCTAGAGGCCACGTCAGCATAGCCGGCAAACTCGGTTAGCGGGAACATGATAAGTCCCACATCTAAACCTGAGGTAAATAGAATTGCGATAAAAGTAAATGTTCTTACGGGGGTAACACCGACACAGCGCATATTGCCCCATCGATAAATGATGAATGCAATCGCGGCGAAGGTAAATAATAGACCTGCCGATAACCAGGTGGTCATAGTTGTCTCCTGTTTTTGTTATTGTGTGTAAACACGTTTTTGCTCTTAGATTACAAAGTTAAAAGT
Source organism: Psychrobium sp. (assembly GCA_049607155.1). Classification (GTDB taxonomy): domain Bacteria; phylum Pseudomonadota; class Gammaproteobacteria; order Enterobacterales; family Psychrobiaceae; genus Psychrobium. The sequence continues at coordinate 54,544 of JBMYWG010000004.1, read as the reverse complement.
ACGCCCGACTAAGAGCAAAATACCAAGTGTTAACTATAATCATCAGTCTCGAGCTGACGATGATAGTTAACACCTGAAGGACGTACTCAAGATTGACCTTAGTCAATAATTCGTTGCGGTGCCTGTTGGCGTTGCTTGCCGCTGGTATCTAAAATAACTGGCGCTGTCGCAGGTTCAAGCATCTCCTTTCCTAAAATCATATCTGCTGCTCGCTCTGCAACCATAATTGTCGGTGCATTGAGGTTACCGTTTGGAATTGTTGGGAAAACAGAGGAGTCTACGACACGCAATCCTTGTAAGCCGTGAACGCGGGTTTTGCTGTCGACAACCGCCATCTCATCTTCGCCCATCTTGCATGAACAAGAAGGGTGATAGGCGCTTTCTACAAATTGACGCACAAACGCATCAATTTCTTCATCTGTTTGAATATGTGTGCCCGGCTGAATTTCTTCACCGCGAAACTCATCAAAAGCTTCTTGGCCGATAATCTCACGCGTTAAACGCACACAGGCGCGGAAACCTTCGCGATCGGCTTCATCTTCAAGATAGTTAAACTGAATGCGAGGGTGAGCTTTGGGATCATTTGATACCACAGTCACAGCGCCGCGACTTTTAGGTTTGTTATGACCAATGTGAACCTGAAAACCATCACCTGCAAAGGCTTCTTTACCGTCGTAACGCATCGCAGCTGGCAGGAAGTGATATTGTAAATCTGGCCAAGGTGAATGCTCGTTTGCGCGAATAAAGCCACAAGACTCAAAATGGTTAGTGGCTCCTAGTCCTGTTTTAGTAAAGAACCAGCGGCTTCCAATCAAGAATTTGTTCCACAGATCGAGCTTGCCATTTAATGAAATTGGTTGCTTACATTTAAATTGAAAATAGAATTCTAAATGGTCTTGTAAGTTCTGACCAACGCCCGGTAATTCATGTTTGACAGCGATATTCGCGTTTTCCAGCGTTTGCTTGTCGCCAATGCCAGATAGTTGCAGAATATGCGGTGAACCAACAGAGCCGGCTGATAAAATTACCTCTTTAGCGGCGTGAACGTCGATAACCTTGCCATTGCGTTCATACTTAACACCTGTTGCCGTTTTGCCTTCGAGTAATACATGGTGAACTAGAGCGTGGGTAATAACGGTCAGGTTAGGGCGGCTCATGGCTGGGCGCAAATAAGCGTTAGCCGTTGATGCTCGCACGCCATCTTTGATGGTCATGTGCATAGCGCCAAAGCCTTCTTGCTGCGCGCCGTTATAATCGTCAGTTGCTAAATATCCTGCTTGTACACCGGCATCAACAAAGGCTTTGTACAACGGGTTTTTCATTTCGTTACCGTTGTTTACACCTAATGGTCCTTGGCTTCCGCGATAATCATCGCCACCAAATGCCCAGGTTTCTGCACGCTGAAAATACGGTAGACAATGGGCATAATCCCATTCGTTTGCACCGTGCTCTTGCCATTCATCAAAATCTTTGGCGTGACCACGTACGTAAACCATACCGTTAATTGATGATGAGCCGCCCAATACTTTACCGCGAGGACAATGCATGCGGCGGTTGTCTAAAAACGGCTCTGGCTGGGTTTCAAACTGCCAAGCGTACTTCTTGGTATTCATTGGAATTGATAAAGCAGTCGGCATTTGGATGAAAATGCTCTTGTCGCTACCACCGGTTTCTAGCAATAAGACGCGGTTACTTGGATCTTCTGACAAACGATTTGCTAGTACACAACCAGCAGAACCAGCGCCAACGATAATATAATCAAACTTCGGGTTACTCATCTCAATTCTCAATAGCTTTAACTTGTTACTTTATTCATGCATTCAAATGCTGTTTGCTTAAAATGGACTTTCTAGCGGTGTCATACCGACATAAACCGACTTTATCTGTGTGTAATGACGCAAAGTCTCAACACCATTTTCACGTCCAATACCAGACTGTTTATAACCGCCAACAGGCATCTGTACTGGTGATGCACCGTAGTTGTTAATCCAGCAAATGCCTGCTTGCATTTGATGAATAACGCGATGAGCACGAGTGATATCTTGCGTGAAAATGCCTGCGGCTAGACCAAACTCGGTATCATTTGCACGGCGAATGACTTCATCTTCATCATCAAAGGTTAAAATGGACATGACGGGGCCGAAAATCTCTTCGCGGCAAATGGTCATCTCATCAGTGACATCACTAAAAATAGTCGGCGCAACAAAGTAACCGCCAGCGCTATCTGATGGTGACAGCGCTGAGCCGCCTTCTAGCAAGGTTGCGCCCTCATCAATACCTTTTTTAATGTACTCAAGCACTAACTGATGATGTTTCTTAGAAATAAGTGCGCCAAAGTTAGTATCAGGATGCATAGGATCGCCAATAACAATATTGTTACGGGTACGCTCTAACAGGCGCTCGACAAACGTATTAACTACAGAGCGATGAACAAATACTCGGGTACCATTGGTACAAATCTCACCTTGGGTGTAGAAATTACCTAACATCGCGCCAGAAATTGCATTGTCGATATCGGCATCTTCAAACACAATTAATGGTGACTTACCGCCAAGCTCCATCGTGACATCTTTTAGTGTGGTAGCAGCTCCCGCCATCACTTTTTTGCCAGTACCTACTTCACCAGTGAAAGACACTTTTTCGATCTCACTGTGATGTGATAACCATGCGCCAACATCGCCAGCACCTTGTACAACATTAAATACACCATTTGGGATGCCCGCTTGGGTAAATACTTCAGCAAGCTTTAATGCGCCAAGAGGCGTTTCTTCCGATGGTTTAAAGATCATTGAATTACCACAGGCAAGCGCAGGCGCTGATTTCCAGCAGGCAATTTGCAGTGGATAGTTCCATGCGCCAATACCTGCACACACCCCTAGCGCTTCACGGCGAGAATAATAAAAGTCATCGCCAACGCTTTGTTGGTTGCCTTCAATTGATGGGGCAAGTGATGCAAAGAACTCAATGGCGTCAGCGCCAGATTCAACATCAACCACGCTTGCTTCTTGCCATGGTTTGCCAGTATCAAGCACTTCAATTTTTGCTAATTCATCGTTTTGCTCACGAAGTAGAGCTACAGCCTTTAGTAACAGACGACCACGCCGAGTAGCATCCATTGCTGACCAAATAGCAAAACCTTGCTTAGCACTGTCGATTGCTTGTTGTTTAATAAAATCATCAGCGACTTCCATGTGATAAATCACTTGGCCAGTTGCAGGATTAATAACGTCAAAGGTTTCGCCAGTTTTATTAGCAAGATATTGACCGTTAACGTAATTTTGATGAGTTGGTAATGACAAAGGTGTTCTCCGTATTGCTTATGCGCTGTGCACTAGCAAGTCTTTGATAAATTTTTTACATAGCGCCTGTGCTTGCACAAACTCTTCTGCTGGGCATGGGCTTAATGCGCTTCTAAGCCAGCAACCATCAATCATCGCCGCTGTTTGTTTTGCTGCGATAACTGCCGCGTCGTCGTTTAGAATGCACCGATAAGAGTGAAGAAGGTTACTGTACAAACGTTTGTTGTTGATGTGTTGAAGTCGCGCGAGCCCCGGCTCATGCATCGATTGCGCCCAAAAACTAACCCACGTTTTAGTCGCTGCAATCGAACGCTGTGTTTGGCTAAAATTGGCGTCGATGATCGCCATCAAACGCTGCTCTGGCGGTAGTTGTTTATCATGCGTGTTTTCCAACAACGCGACTTTCAATTGAGATAATAAATGCTTAACGGTGGCGTCCACTAGCCCCTGTTTACCGCCAAAGTAATGGCTAATAATTCCAGAGGACAATCCAGCCAATCGGCTAATCGTTACTATGGTAGTGTTGTGTAAACCATATTGGGCAACTGATTCTAAAGTGGCATCGATTAATTGCTGCTCACGCAATTCTTTCATTCCTACTTTAGGCATGAAGAGCTCTCCAATATTTGTTTATTGTGCTGAATGCTGTTCAATAAATTAAATAGCTGTTATTTATTTTAATTGAACGTTCAATTAATAATAATTCTAATAGTTTTAATTGAAACTATCAATCGTGGAAAGCATTACTGTGGACTGGCGCACTGACGATACACCTATAGAGCATTGCATAATCACTAAATAAAAATTAATTAGTACAGTAAATATTTTAAAGACAAGATGTATTAAACAGTTGACGCAGTGACGGCGTTTAGTGACTTGATCTAGGCTAGAAGAATTAGAGATGAGAGAATTCGGGCTAGTTGGAAAATTGGTCGGAACGATAGGATTTGAACCTACGACCCCTTGTCCCCCAGACAAGTGCGCTACCAAGCTGCGCTACGTTCCGACTGATGATTTTAGGGGATAAAATCACGCTTAATACTACCCGCTAATTCTTAGATTTCAAGTAGTAACCATTCGTCCTCGCTTAACTGTTTACAATTTATTCGTCAGCTAAATACCAGCGTCCCATTTGTGGGATTTCGATATCGAGAATTCGTCCCATTTTCGAGATGAACTATCTTTTTATTTCTCTCTATTTTGTTCAAGCTACTGTTTTTATTATCGTTATCTCTTTTGGCACAGCCCTTGTAATGTCTTCATTATTCAAGGTTAAAAGTGAGCCGAAAATGGATATTGTTAGAGATACGAAAAAATCAAAACGCAAACCGATGTTAATGGCGGGTGCTATCGGTGTAGTTGCCCTTAGTACGTTGGCATTTGTATTTAAGCCGAGTAATGCCTCTTATGTAGTAGATCGCGATGCGCTTTTGGTAGCGACGGTTGAACAAGGCGATATGAAAGTCCGCGTGCGCGGCACGGGCGTTTTGGCGTCGAAAGATATTCGCTGGTTGGCTACCGATGTTGCTGGCCGCGTTGAACGCATTGTGACCAAAGCTGGCGCTGTGGTGAAAAAGGGGGATGTGATCTTAGAGCTCTCAAATCCGCAGTTAGTGCAACAGATGGAAGACTACCAGTGGCAGCTTGAGGAGATGGAAGCGGAAACAACGGCGCTGGAAGTATCGCTTGAGTCTCAATTGTTGGATCAAGAAACCGTAGTGCTTAACGAAAAGCTCAATTACGAGCGTGCTAAATTGACCTTTGATGCTGAAAATACATTATTGACGCAGGGCGTTATCGCTATTTCCAAGATCAAGCACCAAGAAGCGAAAATTGAAGTTAATCGCTTTAAACAGCGTTGGGACTTAGAAAAGAAACGCCTTGCCAAGCGCCGTGAAAATTTGGATGCACAGCGCTTATCTTATCAAGCCAAGCTCAAGCGTTTACGCCATAGTTTAGCGCGAGCTCAAACTCAAGTGGACAATTTAACTGTACGCGCCAGTATGGATTCTATTGTTCAAGAAATGCCATTAGAGTTGGGACAACAGGTTAATCCTGGCAACAATCTGGCGCGTTTGGCGCGCAGCGGTTTGTTTATTGCTGAGCTGCGCATTCCAGAAAAACTCATTAAAAACGTTAAGTTATCGCAATCGGTGACGGTTGATACCCGCAGTTCGGAAATCAAGGGGCACATTATTCGTATCGACCCGGCAGTGGTTAACGGCACTGTGCAGGTGGATGTTGATTTGGTTGGCGAGTTGCCAATTGAGGCGCGTCCTGATCTAACAATCGATGGCGTTATCGATATTGCCGATATTGAAAACACACTTTACGTAAAACGCCCAATGTTCGCGAAAAACGACACCACCAGCAAAGTCTATGTGCTTGATCAAGCATCGCAATACGCGGTTAAGCGCGATATCACCTACGGGCAAACATCGAATCAATTCATTGAAATTAAATCAGGCCTTAAGCCGGGAGATAGCATCGTTGTATCCGATGTTACGGCGTGGCAAACCCATCAAAAAGTTAGTATTAACTAAGCAAAGGAATACCATCATGAGCAACGAAACAACAAATAATAACGAACAAGCGTTAGTGAGCTTGGTGGACATCAACAAAATCTTCCACACCGATGAAGTTGAAACCCAAGCGCTTAACGGCATTAATCTCACCATCAACAAAGGCGAATACCTGTCTATTTCTGGGCCATCGGGCTGTGGTAAGTCAACTTTGCTCTCACTACTTGGCTTACTCGACACCTCTAGCAATGGAAAGTATCAATTGGCGGGGCACGATGTCTCGGATTTATCACGCGACGAGCGCGCTCGAATTCGCAACAAGGAAATTGGTTTTGTATTCCAGTCGTTTAACCTCATTAGTGATTTAAGCGTTGCCGAAAATGTTGCGCTACCACTGACTTATCGCGGCGATTTATCGGCAAGTGAAGTCAATGAACGCGTCACTCAGTCACTTGAAAAAGTCGAAATGGCCCATCGTGCTAGCCACTTTCCGTCACAGCTCTCAGGCGGTCAGCAGCAGCGTGTAGCCATCGCGCGAGCGCTGGCTGGTACGCCGTCAATCATCCTTGCCGATGAGCCAACAGGTAACCTCGACTCTAAAAATGCGCAAATCGTTATGAATCTGTTGGATAAGCTGCATCAAGATGGCGTCACTATTTGTATGGTGACGCATGATCCTGCATCTGCAGCGCGCGCTAGTCGCATGATTGAAGTGTTCGATGGCAAGATTGTTAGCGATAAGCAAACAGCCAGCGCATCGGCAATTGCGGTGTAACAGGAGATTATTATGTCTTTTTGGATAGATATTAAATATGCCGCGCGATTGTTGCTGAAAAAGCCGCTGTTTGCGCTCACCAGTATTTTGATTGTTGCGGTTGGTTTGGGGTTAACGGTTTATACCTACTCAATGCTTAACAGTTTGGTCTTCAAACCAATGACGCTTAATGGCGATCAGCCAATTTATGCCATCGAAGCACAGTTCGATCATAATCATCTATTTCGCCGTCCGGCGGATCCCTTTGATTTAGAGCGCGTGAAAAAAGAAATCGATGCCGTTGATGACATTGGTTTTTATCAAGACGGTACCGCGCTATTTCAAGATATTGAAGGCAAGTCTGGCACCGTGAAGTTTAATGCGTCTTACGTTAGCTGGAATGTTTTTGAGTTTGCATCGACACCGCCATTATATGGCCGCGGTTTCAGAGAAAGCGATCAGCAAAAGGGCGCTGAGCCAGTGGTGATGCTGAGTTATGAAATTTGGCGTGATTATTTCGATAGCAACGAGAAAGTCGTGAATAGTTTGCTCACTGTAGAAGGCGAGAAGATGCGCGTGGTTGGTGTTATGCCACAAGGTTTCGCATTTCCGATGACGGCGCAAGCATGGTTATTGCTGCCGCCAGAATTTATTAATGCAGTAGAGCGCAGCGGCCGTTCGGTGCTTGGTTTTATGAAGCTAAAAGAAGGACGTGACTTTAGTGAATTTGAGCAAGAGCTTGAGCGTTTAAATCCATTAATCATTCAAGATATTCCTGAAGATTTTATCTGGCGTGTTAGCGATAACGGTGAATATCTCAGCGTTCAACCTTATAAAAAAGCGAGCATCACACAATATTACTCAATCTTTATTGCGATGTTTATTGTGGTGTTCCTAATTTTAATGCTTGCTTGTATCAATATAGGTAACTTGTTGCTGGCGCGTGTTAATGAGCGCATCAAAGAGGTGGCTATTCGCGTGGCTCTTGGTATTCCACGTGTGCGCCTAGTGTGGCAAATGCTGTGGGAAAGCATCTTTATCTGTGTCATTGGCGGCTTCTTTGCCATCTTAGTGGCTGGCTGGGGATTAGAAATTACCAATGGCGTGTTTGATGCAGCTTACGCTGTTGATCAGCAAAAGCCATTCTGGTGGACACTAGCCTTAGACAGTCATGCAGTGACTGCACTCATTTTAACCGTCATCTTTATGATTGCTATCACTGGTTTGATCCCCGCTTGGCGTGCCTTAACGGGTGACTTTAACGCAATTTTACGCGACGGTACTCGCGGTGCTTTAGGCAAGAAGGCAGCACAGGCGAGTAAAGCACTGGTAATTTCAGAAATTCTGCTTTCTTGTGTGGTGCTAGTAATAGCAACAATATTGTTATACACCAGCTATGCATCGGCACACGCCGACTATGGTGTTGACACTGACAATCGCATCACCGCGCGTCTTGAATTACCAATTTTGGCGTATGCCCATCCGGGTCGCGAAGCACCAGAAGAAGAACAACGCAAAGCAGGCTTTAAGCGTTCAGATTTTTACTATCAGCTTAAAGAAAAGATGGAAGCACTGCCAAATGTCGAAGGCGTGGCATTTATGAGTCAATTCCCTGGCTCTGGTGAAGGGACTAGTCACTTTGAGATAGAAGGCCGCGCAGCAGAGGTTTACAACGAAAACCCATACAGTAACAACGAGATTGTGAGTCGTGATTCGTGGCGCGTAGTTGGAATGAACATTGTTGATGGTCGCGATTTTGATTATCGCGATAGCGAGCCGGGCGTGCTAAGCATCATCATCAATGAATCCATAGCACGTGAGTTTTTCCCTAATGGCGATGCCGTGGGTAAACGCGTGCGCCGTGTTAACTCGCGCGGTACTGGTGATTGGAATACCATTATTGGTGTGGTATCTGACACCTTCCATGGCTCGGCGATGCGCTCATCAAGTGCTTCGTATAACTCGTATCACGTATTCGATGCCTTTGCGCCAACGCGTATCAACGTGGCTGTGCATTACACAGGACGTCAAGCATTGGCAGAAAAAGCACTGCGCGAGACAATTATAGAGATTGACCCACGCGTTGCCGCATTCCATGTGCAAACTTATGAAGAATTAATTTATCAGCCGATGATTTTGGTGTCGGCAGTAAGTAAAATCTTCTTATTATGTGGTGTAGTAGCAGTGTTCCTAGCAGCGAGTGGCATATACGCTGTGGCCTCAAACGGCGTGACTCAACGCACACAGGAAATTGGCGTGCGCCGCGCCCTTGGTGCAACAGATTCGATGGTAATGCGCTTGTTTATGAAGCAAGCAGCAGTGCAATTAGCACTAGGGTTACTATTCGGACTTGGGTTATCAGTGTGGATTATCGACATGATGACTGACACCTTGGTCATGAACCAAGTGAGTTATTACATCGGGTTTGTGTTCATTCCTGCGCTCATTGTTGCGATGGTGCTGATGGCAACCTACATTCCAACAAGGCGGGTTGTCCTGATGGAACCGAGTAATGCCTTGCATCATGACTAGTCGATAGCGAACAACAGTGAGCCTGTGGTAGGCTCACTTTGTTTATTAAAAAAGTCTACGAGTTAAAAGGATCACCATGACTCATTCTATTTTAATTGCCGATGACGATGTTCAAATCATCATGGCGTTAAAACTGTTACTTAAAACCCACCAATTCGACGTTGTGGTGGCGCAAACGCCAAGTGAGGCGATTGAGCATGCTACTAAGCGCGAATTTGATGTGGCGTTAATTGACTTAAATTATCAGGCTGACACCACATCAGGCCAAGAAGGCATGGCGTTAATTAACGCTCTTAAAAAGCTTGATGAATTACTGCCAATCGTAGTGATGACTGGTTATAGCAGCGTTGATATTGCCGTTGATGTGATGAAGTTAGGTGCTAGCGATTTTGTCCAAAAGCCTTGGGGGAACGAGCGTTTACTGTCGATTTTACAAAATCAAATCAGCCTTAAACAATCACGCCGTCTTGGCAATAAATTAGCGGCCCATAACGCCTTGTTATCAAATGAGCGCTCGACACCAAGTTGTAATATTGTGGCGGAATCAGCTGTGATGACACAACTTTTGGCGCAGTTAGAAAAGCTAGCCCTGAGTGACATGAGTATCATGCTTACCGGCGAGAATGGTTGTGGTAAAAGCATGTTCGCCGATTATGTTCATCGCTGTTCACCGCGCCATAACCATTCATTTGTGGCAGTGAATATGGGGGCGATTAGTGAAAACCTCTTTGAAAGCGAAATGTTTGGTCATGTAAAAGGGGCGTTTACAGATGCCAAAAACAATCGCATCGGCCGCTTTGAACTGGCTGAGCAGGGCAGTATTTTCCTCGATGAAATCGCCAATATTCCACTATCGCAACAAGCTAAATTGTTACGGGTGCTAGAAGAGCACGAGTTTGAAAAGTTGGGCAGTTCCAAAACGCAAACCATGGATGTGCGTCTAATCTCCGCCACCAACTCACCGCTTGATGAATTGATTAGCGAGAATAAATTTCGTCAAGACTTGCTCTATCGATTGAACACGGTAGAAATTCGTATTCCGCCATTGCGTGAGCGCATCGAAGATATTTTGCCCTTAGCGATGAGCTTTTTAGCTCAACACAATCAAAAATATCAACTGAACGTTGCTGGATTTGATGAAACGGCTATCGACGCCATGCAACAATACGATTGGCCGGGTAACGTGCGCGAGTTAAATCACATGGTAGAGCGCGCTTTATTCTTGAGTGCTGGCGAAGAAATATCTGCCCAAGATCTCGGTCTGAGCGAAGTCGATAGTCACGACGAAGGCATCAGTCAGCTATTTATCAGCGGGACCTTAGACGATATCGAATGCACGCTAATTAAACAGCGCATGGCAAAGTTTGAAAATAAAGCACTTGAAACATCGCAATCCTTGGGGTTAAGTAGAAGCGCCTATTATCGCCGATTAGAGAAATACAATTTGTGAGTAAACCCGCCGAGCACAGCACCAGTTATGAAAACAAGTTATTGCGCCTGAGCCTGTTGATAGGTTTGCTGCCATTGTTATTGTTAACAGTGGCTTTGTTTTATCTCGACATTAGTATTTACTTAAAACTGCTTGTGCTTTCACTCACCACTGCTGTGGTTATTTTTGGCGCTTTCGAAATTCGCCGTTTAATCGTTGCGCAATTGCGCACCGCAACCAACTTAATGGAATCGCTCACCAGTGGCGATTTTTCATTGCGGGCTAAAATGCGTGGCAGCAATAGTGCCCTCAATGAATTTAATCAACTGCTTAATTCATTGGCCGATTCTATGGCGCAGCAAAACCTAGTGAATAAAGAGCGTCAAATCCTCCTACATAAAATCATTTCCCATATCGATGTCGCCATTGTTGCCGTTGACCACCACCAGTGTATTTCCTTAATGAACCCAGCAGCAGAGCAGTTATTTGACGTTAAATTTAGCCGTTTAGATGGTGCTCCAGTGCACAAGATAGGTCTTGGCACTGCTTTACCGAAAGATTATCGCGAAGTGGTTGAGTTTGAAATTAAACAAAATCGCAAAAAGGTGTATTTACACAGTGATGAATATTTTGAGCAGGGTAACAAGCATCGGTTGATTTTTATTACCGACATTCAAGATATTTTACGCGATGAAGAGCGCAGTGCATGGCAACGATTACTCAGAGTGTTAAGCCATGAAATTAATAATTCACTAGCGCCAATTGCATCGATTAGCGAGTCTTTGCATCAAGCCAGCGTTGCGGGCAGTGACGTATTGGCGCCGAGCGATTTTCAAGAGGGACTAGCGGTAATCAGCGAGCGCTCGTTACACCTTAATGATTTTATTAAACGCTATCAGCAGCTTACTAAATTGCCTGAGCCGCAAAAGGCGATGATCAATTTAAATCAGCTTATTGCAACGAGCGCACGGCTTTTTGACAACATCGACGTCAATGCAATTAACGAGGAATGGCAATGCTATGGCGATGAAAGTCAGCTAGAGCAAGTATTAGTAAATCTATTGAAAAATGCTTGTGAGGCGAATCAGAGCGCAAACAACGGTCAGCATATTGTTATTGGCGCGCAGCGATTTGATAACAAAGTACAAATAACCATTACTGACAACGGTAATGGTATTAGTAATATGGACAATATTTTCGTTCCGTTTTACACCACCAAAAATGCGGGGAGTGGCATTGGGCTAGTTTTATCACGACAAATTATTCGCAACCACGGCGGCGAATTAACACTGGTTAATCGAGACGATAAACAAGGCGTAATAGCCACTATTTCCCTATCAAATTGTTAATGTGATTTTCGTCACATTAACTAGTAAATTAAACGGTTTCTGGTATCATGCCCGACTTGTGTAACTTGGTGGTCATTACCAAGTGATTTTTGGCTATTTCAGTGACAGGAAACCTCAATGAGTCTTGCAGATTCCGTCTTGGCAGTTAACGACGACTTGCCTATCCGTACCAATCAACCCGTCCACAGTGGTAAAGTTCGCAGCGTATATTGGCTAACCCCGGAAGACAGCGCGCGTCTAATCAAAGAAAAAGGTTATGACGTAGCACCTGATTCGCCGCTGGCAATTATGGTAATTAGCGATCGCATATCGGCATTTGATTGTATTTGGCAAGGCGAGGGCGGTTTAAAGGGCGTACCGGGCAAGGGCGCGGCGTTAAACGCAATCTCAAATCATTGGTTTAAATTATTTAAAGACAATGGTTTAGCCGATAGTCATATCTTAGATATTCCGCATCCATTCGTATGGATCGTGCAAAAAGCACGTCCAGTGATGATTGAAGCTATTTGTCGTCAATATATCACTGGTTCGATGTGGCGCGCTTATGAAAAAGGCGAACGCGAGTTCTGTGGTATTACCTTGCCTGAAGGTCTAGCGAAAGATCAGCGCTTAGATAGCACGTTAATGACGCCGTCTACCAAAGGTATTTTAAAAGGTATTGACGGCGTACCTGAAGTGGATGATGTGAATATCACGCGCAAAAATATCGTTGATAATTATCAAGCCTTTGGTTTTTCCAGTGAAGGCGATATCGCGCAATACGAGCGTTTGCTGCAAGAAGGTTTCGATTTGATATCAAACCAACTTAGCGACATCGACCAAGTGTTTGTCGATACCAAATTCGAATTTGGTTATGTGAATGATGCCAACGGCGCTGAAAAACTGATTTACATGGATGAAGTGGGCACGCCTGATTCATCACGTATTTGGGACGGTGCGTTATACAACCAAGGTAAGGTTGTAGAGAATTCAAAAGAAGGCTTTAGACAAACACTGTTAAGCCATTTCCCTGATCCAGATATTCTGCTTAATAAAGATCGCATGGACGAGCGCTCTGCATTAGCAAGTGATAATCCGCTACCTGTAGAAATCTTAAATCACGTATCGCAAACCTATATTTCGATCGCCGAGCGCATCACTGATCAGAAGATTGAGTTAAGCGATAACCCGAAAGCTGAAATCATCAAAGTATTACGTGATGAGTATCAGTTAGTCGATTAACGTTTTAATTAATGAAGTTAGTTGATTGAATCTACTAATATTCTAGCGCTAAGCCACGTCATTTGACGTGGCTTTTTTGTTTCTTATAGCTCTTAATCGCCTATCTATATTGATTTTTACAATAACTTACAAGTTACTAGACGAAAGTATGATACGATGAGTTGTAAACGAATTGTTATCGACTACCTTTAATCAGTAATGTTGTTAATCGATGACATGGAACTCACAGGGAATCACAATGGATATCATCTTAGAATACATCTTAACCGTACAATTTTTCGTACTTGTCTTAGTCGTAATCATTCTTAAATCGTCAATCATCTTCGTACCACAAAATCGTGCTTTTATGATTGAGCGCTTTGGAAAATATCGCGCAACATGCGAAGCGGGACTTAACTTTATTGTCCCTTTTATTGATCGTGTTGGTGCCGATCGGTCGCTAAAAGAGCAAGCGGTAGATGTGCCGAGTCAAAGCGCCATTACCCGAGATAATATTTCACTACACGTCGATGGCGTATTGTATTTCCGCGTATTAGAACCTTACAAAGCGAGCTATGGTGTAGACGATTATGTATTTGCTGTAACTCAGCTTGCACAAACCACGATGCGTAGTGAACTGGGTAAAATGGAACTAGATAAAACCTTTGAAGAGCGCGACCAATTAAACGCTGCCATCGTTCAATCGATTAACGATGCGTCATCACCATGGGGTATTCAGGTATTGCGTTACGAAAATGTATACCCCTAAATATTAGTACCACTTCACTTTATTTTCAAGTCATTCCCCTTCTTTTCTGATTCACTACCACCTTAAATATAATTTGAAAATCCAATGCAACCCCCTATAATATACCGCATTACCACTTTGCAATGAGGTTTAAATGCCAAATTTTACCCAAACCATGAATATTGCAGCTTCAAATTTGGAGCCATTTCATGCTCGTGTTGTTGTAACGTCCAATGGCATCTTTCCGTCTCATATTAACTATCTAATTAAACATCGACAGAAATCTCAAAGCTGGTTAAGTAAGTCATCATCTTCGATTGTAAAGCTACTTGATTTCGCTGAAGCACATCAAGGAGTTTATAGAAATGCTCGTGTCATGTTTGAAGCATTTGCGGAAATCTTGCCCGATGGAACAATAGATGAAAATGGACATGACCCCAGAGAGTTATATTGGGAACCCATTTCAGCAGAACATGCGAATTCAATAATTGAGCATATTACCAAGTTTGCTGATTTTGTTTATAAACAAACTGGTGATGAGAATCTTCTACTTAACCCGCCAGTAGAAGCATCTAAAAGTGAATGCTTAATGTCCCTTGCCGCATATCATCATAAAAAAAATAATTCCTTTCTCTCTCACACTTGGAATGATCAAGAAGCAAATGAAAAGGCTAGAACATCAAGACTTATAAAAAGACATAAAACCTCTCAAGTTCAAAGAGAAACCAAGGTTACAGAAGAGTTCGTGGCGAATGACCTTATATGTAATGGTTTTTGGCGATACAAGCATAAGCGGCATCATGCATCATTCTTAAATGTTAAGAATATTTTAATATCAATGCTCATTCATTATGCGGGATTAAGAATCAGTGAACCTTTCCATATTTTTATTTCAGATATTTCAGATGACCCTGTAGATAAAGATCGCATCAATATCAAAATACAAGACCCTGAAGTTGGTAAAGCTCCTAAATATTGGAGAAATAAGCCAGAAAATAAACACGATAATATAAAGACTTATTTAAAGAAGAAGTATGGCCTTAAACCGCGAACCAAGCTTAAAGGTAATCAATTCGCAGGTTACAAATCGAAGGGTATGGAAATTCAAGTAGAACTATTTCCAACTTTTTACTGGCAGTGGTTTACAGAACTTCTTAATTTTTACATCACTCATCAGAGAAAAACTGATCCACTATACCCTCATCCTTATTTATTTACCGATGAAAAAGGCCATCCGGCTACGATAAAGCAGTATCGTAAGGCTCGTGAAAAGGCTCTAATAAAACTTGGTCATGAACCATCTAAATATTCGGGCAACAACCCTCACGGTGGACGACATAGGTATGGTACAGAGCTTACAAGAGCAGACATAAGTCAAATCTTGATTTCAAGAGCCATGCACCATAAAAGTCTCACCTCAAAGGACAGATACACGGAAGAAGAGCAAAAAAGGAAGGTAGCAGAAGCTTTATTGAAAGCGGAAAAAAGGCGAAATGAAGGTGATGATAATCATCATGTCAACACTGATGACTTTATAAATGAGTTTAACTACATGAACGAAGTGTTCAAAAGTAATTGATAGAAGAGTTCAATCAGCCATCACATTTAAATGAATATTTAGGATCTCTACGCAGTAGATAAAGGAGATTAAAATGGGTAGAAAAAAAGAGTTTTATAGCTACGAAGAATTATTGGCTTTGGTGCATAAAGCAGGGATTAGTACCAAAAGAGGATATATGGAGTGGCAAAGAGACAAGCCCAGAGCGCCATCAGCCCCTAGGATTCAATACCCTGAATACAACTTTGAGGAGTTTTTTAATAAGGAAGGATATTGGACTTATTCTAAATTAATGGAGCGAGTTCATCATGATAATATTGCAAGTTTAAAAGAATACAAAATGTGGCAAAAAGACAAGCCTAGAGCGCCATCAGCCCCTTGGAATCAATACCCTGAATACAACTTTGATGAGTTTTTTAATAAGGAAGGATATTGGACTTATTCTGAACTAATGGAACAAGTTCATCATGATGACATCACTGATACAATTCAATACCATGAATGGCAAAAAGACAAGCCTAGAGCGCCATCAGGCCCTTGGAATCAATACCCTGAATACAACTTTGATGAATTTTTTAATAAGGAAGGATATTGGACTTATTTTGAATTAATGACAGAAGTACATAATGACGAAATCACTAAAAGGGCGGATTATAGAGAGTGGCAAAAAGACAAGCCTAGAGCACCATCAACCCCTTGGGAGTATTATTCTGAGTATGATAATGATGAATTTTTTAATAAGGAAGGATATTGGACTTATTCTGAACTAATAGAACAAGTTCATCATGATAATATTGCTGGTGTACAAGAATACAAAAAGTGGCAAAAAGACAAGCCTAGAGCATCAGCAGTCCCTTGGAGGTATTACCCTGAATATTCCAAAGATGAGCTTTTTCCAAAAGAACTTTCAGTTGATGATTTCATACGTCTGATGCAGAAAAGAAAGGTTATTAAAAAAGTTCAGTATGAAGAGGATGTTGTTCACATTTCTCCAAATTACCCAAAAGATCCAGTGAAACATTTTGGCGTTAAATCTTTTGCTGAGTTAACAAAGTTTGAATATTGGGAGTTAGAAAAAGTTGTTGAGTATATAAATGAGCATAAAATAAGAAACTCTAAAAAATATATTGAACACGCAAAAAAAAATCCGTATTTACGCGCTCATCCCAATAAAATAGAAGGGTTTGTTGGTGATCTGCATTATTATAAACCAAAACCTTATGATGATATTTTAGAGACGTATCCAAATTTTAATTTATGGACTGATACAGCTGAAGAATTAACAAAAAAAGGCTCAAATATAGCTAAAAGAATTACTACTATTAAAAAGTTTATTCTATGGCTTGCTAAAAATAATGCTCCTACTCAGCCTTTTAAGTTTTTTCATGTTGAATGGAAATTCCCAAATCTTTCGAATTTTATAGGGACTCTTTCTAAGCAAGAACAGTCGAACAATACCGTAAACATTATTAAAGAATATCTGCATCAATTGTTAAAAGAATATTGCACAGATGAGGGTGAAAACGGTGAAATTGAATGGCTCCCTGATTATCGAAACCCTTACGCCAATTATTCTCTGGACGGAGAAGAGCCAGCAAATAAATTTAATGAAACTGTAAAGCCAATTATCCCTTTTGCCTATGTAGAAAAAGGACGTAAGTTTTTATGTCCAGAAGAAGCAAATACATTTTCTGATTTGAAAGATGCTCACGATATTTATCAAACTGACTATTTTGAAGTTGATGAATCTCAAATAGACAAAGATGATCCTAATTGCGTGTGGCGTACACGTGAGATTAGCCATAGAAAACTAGGACGCAAGAAACAAATAATTTATGAAATGTGGTCGCCAGTACGCACTATTGCAATGCTCACACTGTTTGAGCTAACTATACGTGGTCAACAAATATTGTGGAATGATTCAGGGGAAGCAGACTCATACTTACCGTACTTTGAAAATAATCAAATTGTTTGGAAAGAAAACCCAAACCCATTGGCGGGTACATTCAAAAATCCGCAAGGCTTTATTAAACAATATGATAAAGATAGCTCTGGTTTTTACTGTACGACCAATAAAACAAAGAACAGTGAAGGTGGGTACTCAGCCCCCTACATGCCGCTGCATTTAGCCAAATGGCTTATTCAGTTAAGAGAATGGCAAATCAAATATAACCCTATTGAAGCGCCTACCATTTGGTCAAACAACTTTATTTCGAAAGGTAGCCGTGTAAATGATTCAAGGCTGAAAAGACGAGGCTACAAGGGTAAACAGTGTTTTCTTTTCCGCGATCCCTCAGCTAAAGACAAAATGCTTCGCGCTTTACCAGTTACTACATCATTACTTAAAACTGGGTTACCTATTTTACTTTACTTTATTCAAGATAATCGTCTCAAATTAGCTGAATACAATGGGAAAGGTGATGGTATCAACGATATTGAAAGAAAGCTAACCTATTATGATTCTGACTATACACCCCACTCCCTGCGTGCAAGTCTTATTACTGCTTATTTGGTTGACCATAACCTATCACCAACATTAGTCGCTAAGTTGGTGGGGCACGCTAGCGTTGTCATGACAATTTATTATGCAAAAGTGACTGCTCCAAAAATGCGAAGAGCCTTTGAAAAAGCGGAACTTGAAGCGATAGCGAATGGTGAACGCTCTATTCAAGATGCAATTTTTGAACAAAAATTCAAAGATTTAATTCCAAAATACGTGGATAACGAAAGTGGTTTGTTATTAAAGAGCATTGAAGATTTTAATGGCAGCTCAGTGATAGATAAAGGCATTGGATTATGTCCTGTCGGTGGTCAAAGCTGTCATGAAGGCGGTGAAAAGATAGCTGAAAAAGCAAGCTATCGTCTTCCTGTTCCAACATCTTTAGTAATTGGTAAAACAAATTGTGTACGCTGTCGCTTTTTCATGACATCACCTATTCATTTGAGCAGTCTGAAATCCCTTTCTGATGCGCTAACCCTAAAAGTCAATGATGCCAAAGAACGTATTGATACTGTCAGTGAAGAGCTTGAAGATTTAAAGGACTTACGTGACGAATGTGAAATGGCTGGTGAGCGATTTGAGAAAGCGTTTGAGTTATCAAGATTGCAATCGGTTTATGAAACAGCTGTATCAGAATTTGACTCTGCAATGTCAGATGTTATTGCTACATATCGCTTAGCTGACGCAGCTATTCAACTTCTAAACAGTGGCTCTAATGACGGTAATGATAACAATCTTCCGATAGTTCTAAATGACTCAACTTTATCTGTAGATTTACGTGAAGTTTCTAAGTTCGAACATTTGCATGAAGTCTGTCAAAACGCAGATGTGTATCTGTTCTCCGACTCCAAACATGCCGTTATAGAACGCTCTCAAAAGATTGATAAGTTGCTATCTGACAATGATATTAATTCGAAATTTTTCACCTTGTCACTCGAACAACAGCAGAAGCTCGGCAATTACATGGTAAAGGATTTGGTTAATAAACTCGGTGGTTGGGAGCAGCTAGATAATGTTGCAGAGCAAAGAAATATGCTTCGTGATTATCTTAATCCATCAGAGCTTAAGCAGATAACTACTGAAGCAAATAAGCTATCAAATAATATAAGAATTGGAGCAGCATAATGACAGACCAAAGTGATATTGAAGAGTTATATCAAAACCTTTTGTCTGATTGTACACGCCAAGATACAAGGACTAAGTTGGAAAAACTGAAAGAGGTTTTGGATGAGCAAGTTGAAAATAAAGTAAAAGACTTTAGCTTACCGTATGTCGCTGAATTAGCGACTCAGCGCGGAGGGCCAGCGTATCAATCTATCGTAAATAAAGCTGGCAAACGATACAAAACACTCTTTGATAAGTACGTTGAGGTATATGGGGTCAAACGTCAAAAGTTGGTTGTTAAATCAGAAGATAGCTGGATTGATGAAATTACAGATACAGCTTCTCAATACAAAGTTAAGCGTCTTCAGGCCGACCTCAAAAAGCTGAAACGTGAGCATGATATGTTGAAAAACCTTAAGTCAGACATTGTAATTGAAGTACCTAATTATGATGCTTCAAATGACCTTGAACTTATCAATAATCAAAAGGAAGAAACTAAAGGATTACCCACGTTATTAACTTCTGAAATTGAGACATTAAATCAGCTTTTAGATGAAAAACACCTTAGTCGAAAAGGGCTTCATTACAACAACAAAGGAGCGTTATTCATTACAACTGAGCTTGACGGGGAAATTCAAATATCAGACAGAAAGCTTAAAAGTGCCATTGAAAAAGTGTTAACTGTTCTTAATGTAAAGGATAGCTAACCATGACCACTGGTATGAACGGACAACAGCTAAAAGAGTATTATTTCAACGCTTTTGAATCTTGGAAACAGACTCTATCAGATGATGATTTCAGGCAAATAATATATCGAGGCCAAC
Organism: Psychrobium sp.; assembly: GCA_049607155.1. Taxonomy (GTDB): domain Bacteria; phylum Pseudomonadota; class Gammaproteobacteria; order Enterobacterales; family Psychrobiaceae; genus Psychrobium. The sequence goes on along the minus strand of JBMYWG010000004.1, from coordinate 34,725 downwards.
TTTCACGTAAAGATATGGCTAAAGCGATTGGCTGTCAGACTGCTGTTTTTCGTCAAAACCCACTGGTAAAGGAATCCCTTAAGAACCTAGAAGACGATTTAAGAGAGCGTGGAATACTGCCTCCTTTAAGTCCTTCAACAGACAAAATCTCTGATAAGCTAAACAAGCATAAGGTCAAAAGGAATGATGTTGATGCTAAACATTTATCAGAACTTGAAGCTGAAAATATTGAGCTAAAAGCAAGAGTTTCAGCACTTGAAAATCAGCTTCAGCGATATACAGAATTATCAGAAGCTATGTCAGAAATGGGATTCATGCCGCGATGATTGAAGCAATACATGAAGAGCATTTTCGGGTAACAAGCATCAAATATAACACATCTAGTTATGTCATTTTTTGTGGTGTGCCAATAGACAGAAATTCCTTTCGTGTTAATGAAGGTAAATACTATGTGACGGTTAAATCTTCTGCTGATTTACTTCCAGTATCTCCTGCGCTTGGACAACATTGGAAAGTGTCTGGAGCCAGAAAAATTCAAGAGCAAGAAAATAGCGGTTACATCATGCAGGAGCATGTGTATCAGTCGTTTGAACATATTGAGTGTAATTTACCAGAATCTAACGAAGAGCTTATTAATTTCATTGCTAATGAAAAAGAGTTCGAAGGTATTGGCCCTGATAAAGCCAGAAGGCTCTGTATCGCTTTGGGAAAAGATTTTCACAAGGTTTTATCCAATAACAGCCTAAAGTCGAGAGATCAAATCACAGAGCTATTTAGAAAGTCTAATCAAGGTAAGTTAACAGAGCATTCTATCAATGTTTTGTTCGCAGCATATGCAAAATATAAAAACCTGCAATATTGCAACTGGATGTCCGATCATAAAATACCACGAAAAATTCAGCATCGCTTACTAAAACATCATGACGAAAAAGTAATTAAAGCGATAAAGAAAAATCCATACTTACTAGTAAGCTTCGGCATGACTTTTCAAGACGTTGATCTTCTTGTTTCAAATAGTGACTTCAAATCTGAAATAACAGATTACGATCACAGAAGACTCAGTGCCGCACTCGAATTTGCATTAAGAAAAAGAATCAAGGCTGGCGATACGTTTACGACTCAAAAAGAGCTTAGACCTATTCTTATGGGGCTGTTTAAAGATGACAAAGAACTTGTCTCAGCAGCGTTTAGAGCCGGATACAGCAATGCTCAATATGTCTTAAACCCAGAGGCTGGCTACTATCATCCTACCGCTCAGCTTCTCATGGAGAACGTTGTTGCTAAAAGACTCAAGCTGTTAGCAAAAGAAAATAATCTCTATGACGAAAATGCAAATAATGCATATTGCTCTGCTGTTGACGAAATACCTTACCCTTTAACAAAAAAGCAATCTACAGCGATCACAACATGCCTTGATAATGCAGTCTCATGTATAACGGGAGGAGCTGGAACAGGTAAAACAACAATTTTAAGAGCTGTGCTTAGAGCATACCATCAGTTAGGTTTTGACATACATGCAGTAGCGCTATCTGGCAGAGCCGCTATGCGACTTCACGAATCTATTGGTTTTGAAACTTCAACAATTGCAAAATTCTTACGCAGCACACCAATTCAACCCGATTTAGCATCACAAAAAGATGTTCTCGTAATTGATGAAGCGTCAATGATTGATATACCAACAATGTATCGTCTCGTAACCCATATCGCTCCCAGTGTTCGCATTATTTTTACGGGTGATCCTGATCAATTACCGCCCATTGGTGCTGGTAAAGTATTAGCTGATATTGTTGATTCTGAAGCGATAGCAAATACAAAATTAGACATCCCGAAACGTCAAGAAGCAAGCACTGGAATACCAGAGTATTCAGTATTAATAAACCAAGGAATTGTTCCAGAAAATTTGAGTACTGGCGGTATATACTTTCATGAAACAAAAGACAAAGATATTATCGATGCCTGTAGTGAATTATTCGCACAAGCCCCTTTTGATAGCCGTATCGTTGCACCTCAAAAAGCACTAGTTAAAGAGATTAATGACAAGGTTCAAGAATTTGTTAATCCAGACGCAGACCTATTGCAAGTCAATTTAGCTGGTCAATATCAATTCGTAAAATTTAGACGTAATGATGAGATCATGTTTGATAAGAACCATTACAATAGAGGTATCAGGAACGGTACACTGGGCACTTTAACAAGCGTTCAATCACAAGATGGATATTACGGTGAAGTTACACTAGACACTAATAATCAAATTAAAATAGATGACACTATTTTTGAATGCATGAATCTGGGATATGCGATAACGTTGCACAAAGCTCAGGGTTCACAATTTAAGAGAGTCATTATTGCATTGCCTAGTATTGGAACCGTTGCAGACAGGGCTTGGCTTTATACGGCAATCACACGTGCGGAAGCGGAAGTTCACATTGTTAGCACTTCAGATGTATTCAAGAATAACGTAAAAAAGCCAAGTAAGTCACACTCTAGAAATAGCTATCTTTTAAATCTGTTAAAAAATTAATTTATTGTTACTTGGTAACAATAAGTAATCGACTATAATGTTGTAGTATTTTTTAAAAGGAATCTACATGAGTAGTAAACGTGGTCGCCCCGCAAGGAAATTTGATGCAAATAGAATTATTGAAATTGTCATGGACTTGTATGCCAATGAAGAGTATCTGAATCAATTTAAACATGATTATCCCAATAATTGTATTGAAGAATTTCAAGATTTTTTGAAAGAATTTCACCAGAAGATAGCCATGACTTCTGAGTCGACATCATTGCAACTAACTACTGAAGAAGACTTAAATGAAATATTAAGAGTCTTTACTCCTAAAGTTACTGACAGTGAAGAAGATAAGCTTTACTCGGAATATATAATTCCAGATACAAAGTCTAGAATACCCGTTGTGTCTGATGATGATATTGAAGTGTTCCAAAATGCTATTGGTAAACTCCCACAGGATGTTTGGAAAACATACTCTGGGCGCTTAAGACAAAAGAAGCATAAAAAAAAGAATGCTAAGACCAATATATCTGTCAGTGATACTGATTACGATGCGTTAAGTTATCTTAAAATAACAAATGACGCTAAAACTTGGAGTGAACTTTTTAATAAGCTTTATGATGAAAATCAGCAACTATCACAAGTTTTAAGACTGACTTGTTCAAGCAACCTCCCAGATGCAATTGCTAGAATCCAAGAAATTTTAGATATGTTCAAATCGAATAATATTCATGATGTAAAGTATAAAACCGACACATTACTTGACCTATATTCCGTAGGTAATATTGAACAAATAATTACAAAAGTGCAAAAGGATCGGAGTAATGAGTCTTAATAACATTCTAGGTAAAGAATGCTCTGCTTGTCATAAAAAACATATTGACACCAGAACAGAAATTATTACTCCGCCCTTAGATAGTAAGCCGGGCCATATCAGGAAAGCTATCTTTTATCGTTGTGAAGATCACATAAACTACGATGCTGATGAAATGGAGTATTTATGCTTATTGAAATCAATGAATATTAAGCAAGAAGACCTACAGTTTGATACTTGTGCGTCACCTCATGACACTGTTGGTAGTGCTGTGAAAGGTGTAATTGTTACCCACAAGCCAACGGGTACGACAGCTAGCTACAACAACGAAAAATATCAGTCGTTTAACAAGATTAGAGCCGTTCAAAAGCTTAGATCTGAACTAAAAAGTTTGAACGCAATTTAATGTTACCATGTAACAAAAAACAATTTGAGTAATTATGAAAACAGTTAAAGCTGGTGATAAAGGCAAAGCAATATGTCATGGATGTGAATGTGTTGTTGAGACTACATTTATGAAACGTGACGTAGCACTAAGTGATAATTCAGCTAAAGTAGAGAATCTACTAGTAGCTGTTTGCAATAACTGTGATGCAGTTGTCGCTTTGCCGCAGCAATCGGCTGAAAAAGTAAATGAAACTATTAATAAAGTGAGTTAAATATATGGCTAGAAGAGATAGAGAAGATTTAAAAAATAAGCCACTTTCGTCAGTAGTAATGCCACGACTACCTGAAGAGTTAGAAGAATTGGAGCTAGGTGAAACAGCTATTGTAGATGGTAAAGCATTTATGCGTGTTGATGTTGGGGTTGATAATAGTGAGAAAAAAATAAATTAAACGTTACCATCTAACATTAATAAAAGGGAGGACTCATGCAAACCTTAGATGTTCAAGATGTAGAAGATGATTTTGATGACATGCTATCTAAAATACACGATGAGCATGTACAAATCATGGAAGATGGTAAACGGGTTGCTGTTATGATTTCTGCTCAAGAGTATAGAAAGTGCATAAAGCTGTTTAATGAGTGTGATTCCTCATCTAATTAACGTTACCATCTAACGAGATTAATGAATACAAGCAGGGTTATTATTCGACTTGGCCCCCCTCGTTGAAGTAATAATAATGTTAACATAAATCAATAAGTTTATTGATTTTATAGACAGAAGGCATATGCATATGTTATAGATGTAATATTACTATTTAGCATATAAAAGGGATTTATATTTGAAAGACAAGGAAAAGATAGCACTTTTTATTGATGCCGATAATGCCCCTGCCACTAAAATTGATGTAATCCTCTCTGAGCTAGCTCGTTACGGTGTGGTTAATATTCGGAAAGCATATGGTAATTGGAAAAGTCATTGTTTAAAACAGTGGGAAGATGTCCTTCATGAATACGCTATTCAGCCTGTTCAACAATTTGATTTAACCAAAGGTAAAAATGCAACTGATATTGCGCTGGTGATTGATGTCATGGATACCTTATATACCAAAGATATCGATACGGTTTGTTTAGTTTCTTCTGATTGTGATTTTACGCCACTTGTCACTCGCGTTTTAGCCGATGGAAAATTTGTAATTGGTTTTGGTGAGCGCAAAGCTCCAGCAGCCTTCGTTAATAGCTGTTCTAAGTTTCTTTTTCTTAATGAGACAGATTGTGAGGATAAGCCTAAGCAAGTTCATAACCCAAGTATTAAAAGTGATACCAAGTTAATGAACTTATTAAGGCAAGCAATTTCAGCCGTTGAAGAAGATGATGGTTGGGCGAGATTAGGCCCAGTAGGAACACACATCGCAAACCATGCCTCATTTGATCAAAGAAATTATGGTTTTAAAAAACTAAGTGAACTCTTTGCCTCAATAGACCTCTTTGAAATGAAGAAAACAAATGGGTCTGTATTCTGGGTGAAAGACAAGAAAAAAGCATCAAGCAAATTTAATTAATAGAATAACAAAATATTTCAGTTATTGAATTTAACATATCATGATCAAGTCGAAGCTTAATACTTTGAACTTTATCATCTTAGCAATAGGTAATAATTATACATGGACAACATTTCGGATTCTGAAAGCTCTCTAATAGACATTGCAGTTGAAGGTTGGCGCTTTAGTAAAACATTCGCCAAAGTTCTTCAAAAATTAGATGCCGGGGAAGCAAAACGTTACCAAGGGCAATTAAGATATTTTCATAAAAAAATAGAGTCAAACTTGGAAGCTGCGGGTTTGAAACTGGTTGATTTAGAAGGTCAACCTTATGATTCTGGAATGGCTGTATCTGCTATTAATATGGAAGACTTTGATACTGATGATTATTTGATCATCGATCAAATGATGGAGCCTGTTTTAATGGCAGAAAAAGGAATTAGGAAAGAAGGCGTTGTGTTGTTAAAGAAGGTTGAAATATGAAATACGTAGGAATCGATTTAGGTACAACAAATAGTGCAATAAGCTCATATGATGGTGAGTTAATCACATTATATAAAAGCCCAGAGCAACATGATGTTACTCCTTCTGCTCTATTTATCGATAAAAGAGGGAATAAGTATGTTGGTAGTAGAGCATATAACAATGCGGCTCGTAGTCCCAATAATGCTGCAACTCTTTTTAAAAGGTTAATAGGGACTAGTACACCGATTAAGCTTCCTGCTGTAGATCTTGTAATGACTCCTGAAGAATGTTCTACAGAAATAATTAAAGTTTTATATTCTTACTTACCCGAAGAAATCAGGTCTTCTTCAGAAACAGGTACTGTTATTACCGTTCCTGCTGCATTCAATCAAATGCAAAAAGATGCAACATTATCTGCGGCTAATAACGCTGGTCTTGTCAATGTAGCGTTAATGCAAGAGCCTGTTGCAGCAGTTATGAGTGTGATGAAGAAGCGAAATAATGACGGAATCTTCCTTGTTTTTGACTTAGGTGGCGGAACTTTAGATATTGCTTTAGCAGAAAGTATCTCAGGAAGAGTTAGCTTATTGTCGCATGGCGGTATTGCTATGTGTGGTGGTCGTGACTTTGACCGAATTTTGTTTGATAACATTATCAAGCCTTGGCTGATGAGTAACTTTAATCTTCCAGATTCGGTTAGTACAGACCCGAAATATAAAACTCTCATGCGAATGGGTATGTGGGCCACCGAAAAAGCTAAAATTGATTTATCAACTCAAGATGAAACAATTGTAAGCCTGTCTGAGTCAGAAATAGGGTTATCTGATCTTGATGGGGAAGAAATATATATAGACATCTCTATCACGCGTGAGCAGTTAAATTCATTAATTGAAGACAAGATTCAAGACTCTATTTCTGCTGCAAGAGAAACTATTGAAAAAGCAGGACTGTCGCCTCACGATATAGAAAGAATAGTTTTTGTTGGTGGACCAACACACTATAAACCTTTAAGAGATAAGGTTTCATTTGAGCTTGGCATATCTCCATCTACTGATGTAAATCCAATGACTGCTGTATCTGAAGGCGCAGCTATTTTTGCAGAATCAATTGATTGGAATTCAGAAAATCGTAGTAGAAAAAGTTCTAAAGGTAGCTTAAACACCAACCATGAGTCGATTGATCTGAAAGTCAATTACATCGCAAGAACACCAGACACTCAAGCCAAAGTTGTTGTTAAATTAGGTAGTTCAAATTCAAATTTTGAAATGCAAATTGACTGTATGGATACAGGGTGGTCAACAGGAAGGATCGAGCTAACTGGTTCTTCCTCAGCTAAATTACCTTTATCAAAAAGTGGAGAGAACAACTTCAAGCTGTTTGTTTTTGATGTTAACGGTCAACCTATTAAGTTAGAAGAAGATACAATCGTTATATCAAGAACTGCTGCGAACATCGATGCAATTCCTGCATCACATTCAGTAGGAATAGAAACCCTTGATAAAATTGGGGGCCAACCTGTTTTAGATTATCTGGTAAAAGAAGGTGATCACCTTCCTGTAAAAGGTCAACGTATATATAAGGCTGAAGAAACACTGAAAGCCAATAGTACTGGCTCCATCAAGTTTAAGTTGTGGGAAGGAGATATTAAGTCTCCAGTATCAGACAATCGATTTGTTGGTCTATTTGAGATCAGAGGCTCAGATTTTGACGAGGGAGCAATTTTGTCGGGTGCCGAGCTGATTTGTGACTTTGAAGTGACTGACTCAGGGAATGTGAAAATTGAAGTATCTATTCCCAGTATTGGTGGAGCATTTGAAAGTCAAAGAAACTTTTACTCCAGACAAGATGGTGAAATTGATTATACAAAGGCTCATAAACTGATCGAAGAAGAATCAAGAAGTACATTAAATCGGATTGAAGAAATTGAAAGTTCAGTTGGTGATGAAAAGTTAACTAAAGCAAAGAATATTATTAATCAGGCAAATGAAATTGCTTCTGACGCAGATGACCCTGAATCAGCTAAGCAGGCAATGGATAATATTCAGGATGCCAAAAAGCTTCTAGCAGAAGCTAGAAACAAGCATCTTAAACCGATTAGAGAGATAGAGTTAGAAAAAGTAGTTGAGATGTTTGATTCACTTGTTCGTGAATATGCTAGACCTTCTGAACAACAGACTTTTGATAATCTTGTAATTACAGCTCGTAGAGCTATTGATAATAATTCATCTGAATTTGAGTCTCATTTAACCGAATTAAGATCTAAGAGCTTCATGATTCTTTGGAGACAAGATTGGTTTATTGCTCAAAGGTTCAAGTGGTTGGCTGAAGATAGTCATTTATTCATTGATAGTAGCCTTCATGATCAACTTGTTCAATTGGGGCAACAAGCTATGGCATCTAATGATATAGAGAAGCTAAGAGAAGTTGTATACCAATTAGATTCGATTAAAGTTGGCAATAGTGGCGAAGATGAGATGATGAGCGCTGCTAATATTGTTAGAGGTTAATTATGGAACCTTTAACGCTGCCAATTGGCACTCCCTTAACTAAAAACATCAAGCTTAAGAAAGTCATTAAATCTGATTCAGACGGTAAATGCTGGATATTAGTTGAGACTAATTTAAATCAGAGAGCACTGATCGTAGGTAGTAAGCTATGCGATCAGTGGGTAAGTTCGAATCTAATATCTGAAGAGTTAATACATAACATTAGATTTGGAAGTGAAGATTTAAAATGTATCCTCATCAAGGAAGGACTTATAGATTTTCTGACATTTCCTGACGGACCTGATTCAAAAAACGATGCGATAACCTTTGCAAAAGTATATCGATCTATGAGGGAGAGGAATGAAAATATAGATCTTTCTAATTCGATTTATATTGAATCTTTAGCTCTGATTTTACCTATAGGAAATTCAAAATCAGAATTATCTGACGATTGTTTACTTGGTAAATGGGTGACATCAGGTTTTCACGTTTCAATTATGGAGTCAGGAAAGGTTATAAAGTTAGCTAACTTTTTATCGAAAGAAGATGTACAAGATATTGTTTCTACCTCTGGGCTTAGTCAATCCATTTTGATATCTAATACTAAACAACAGGAGATAGAAATAGAGCCACCTAGTGGTGTCAAGAAGTTCGTCTTGGAAGGTCGAGAATACCTGCAAAATTTCTTTAATGAATACATTGTAGATATTGTAGAGAATAGAGAAAAATATAGACGATTGGGGGTTTCATTTCCTTCAGCTATCGCCTTACATGGCCCTCCCGGATGTGGAAAAACATTTTCTGTTGATAAGCTTATTAGTTATTTAGGTTGGCCAAAGTTTGAAGTAGATGCTTCTAGCGTAGCTAGTCCATACATACATGAAACTAGCAAAAAGATTGCAGAGGTTTTTGACAATGCAATTGAAAACTCTCCTTCCGTTATTGTTATTGATGAAATGGATGCATTTTTATCAAAACGTGACTCTAGCTCTGGTAATCATCAAATTGAAGAAGTTGCAGAATTCCTTAGGAGAATACCAGAGGCTTCCGAAAATGATGTTCTTATTATTGGTATGACTAACAGGTTAGACGCTTTAGACCCTGCCATTTTAAGGAGAGGAAGGTTCGATCATTCAATATGTGTCGATTACGCGAGTAAAGAAGAAATTCACTCTCTTTTAAAGTTCTTACTAAGTGACAAACCAACTTGTTCCGGCTTAGATATCGAACCATATGTTAAATTACTGGTTGGAAGGCCCTTATCTGATGTCTCATTCTTAATAAAAGAGGCCGCAAGGCTAGCTGCTAAGAACGGTAAAGACAGTATAGATGGCGCTAGTATAGATGAGGCGTATTCAAATTTACCTAAACAAAGTAATAGCAATGAAAATCGAATAGGTTTTATATAACAATGAAAAATTTAAGTTATGGAAAAGGCTTTAGTGGACTGGACTCTCTTCATGAGGATATAGAGTCGTTCATTGCTAATCATAAAAGTAAAAACAATGCATCATCAATCAGTAATGATGAAGATAACAGTAAAGAACAAACTAGTTCCGCTGCCGAAAAGTCTTCTTCTACTGATAGTAATAATAGTACAAAGGTATATCAGAGTTCACCCGAAAAAACAGGTGGGTATAGCTGGGTATGGTGGGTATTGGGTATCGTTTTTGTATTATATCTTATTGGTCAAAATGATAACTCTTCTAGCAAACGCTCAAGTAACAGCTCTTATTCAAAAAGTAGCAGTACAACAAGTTCATCTCGTCCGACTGAGAGTAAACCGTCTGTAGGTAAAAATCAGGTTCTTGGCACATCACAAATTCGATATTGTTTAGCTGAAAACATCCGATTAGAAGAGGCAGGCAACTATGTGAATAACAGTTCTCAATCCCAAATTGATTTGTACAATTCTTATGTCGCTGACTATAACTCACGCTGCTCCGAATATCGTTATAGAACAAGCTCTATGAGTTCAGCGAAGCGATATATTGAGAAGTACAGGTCCACAATTAGAGCTGAAGGCAGAAGCCGTTTTAATTAAGTGTATTGGAAAGGAATAAATTTATGTTACGTACTCTAGAGCAGTCATTTTTATCAAATAACCCATTTTTTATTTTGGGGGTTACAACTAGAGATCATAGAGCTTCAATCATTGATGCTGCCGAAGAGTTATCGCTAGAGCTAGATGATGATATTTGCAATAAGGCTAAATCTGAATTAACAAACCCTAGGACTCGGCTTGCACCTGAACTTGGCTGGTTTCCCGGTCTTTCGCCAAGGAAAGTAAAAGAGTATTTAAAAGTTTTAGGGGATAAACCTCTGGATTTGATTGGTGTTGAGGGAATCCCCGCTCTGGCAAAGCTAAATTTGGTAATGGCTTCCATTGAGCTATCCGACTTGGCAAAACTATCAGAGTCCGATTTCGTCAATGTTTATCTACTAATTGATGAAACTTTTCGTTCTATAGATCTTGAGCACGTAATTAGGGATATTAATGAAGATCGAAACGTATCAAGGTTTCCTGATACGACAGATGTTGAGTATATCGAAACAGAGCTTGCTGCCCTTCGCAGGAAGTATAAGCACATTCTCAGTAATTCTTTAGATAGTTTGCCTACAGATAAATTAATAACCTATTTTACATCTTCAATTGAGGCAATCACTAATAATGGGACTAGCCACCCAAGCGAACTCATAATTGATGTCGTTGATAGCTACCAAGTTAAGACTAGAGCTTTTCTGCAAAAGTATGGGCAAGAAATTGGAATTTTAATTGAATACATTAAAGAAGTTGCAAGACAGCAGCCTGAGCAATTACCAGAGCTTATCGATAAACTAAAAGAGATGGCTAGAAACTGGGATGCTATAGCTCAGCCAATACAGATCAGTTTTATGTCTCAGGGGATTGAACACAGTGATAGTAATGAAATAGCGAGTGAAATTAGAGGGTTAGGTATCGATTTAGCAAATAACCACGGGTTGTTTGATTATTCGCAGATAATTACTGCTCTCTTACAAGAACTATTCTCTGAACTTCCTGAATTGTACGAAAAGGTAAACGATGATGCAGATGTTCTTGAAGATTTATTTCAACAAAGAAATGAAGCTGAAACTTTAAATAAAGAAGCTCAAGCTCAATGGGAAAGAGATATAGCATTCAGCGCTGAAATCGGGGCAGTATTTAAAGATAAACTAAATATTTCCAGCAAGGGAGTTAGTTGGGGAAATAAACTTTATCCATTAGAAACTATTACAAGGCTTCGTTGGGGAGCTGTAAAACATTCAGTTAATGGTATACCGACAGGAACTACTTATACGTTGGCATTCGGTGATGACAATGCTGAAAGTGTTGTTGAGACAAAGAAAGAAAAAATCTATTTAGGTTTTTTAGACAAAATTTGGAAAGCCGTTTGTGTCAGGTTATTAACTGACATTCTGACTTCACTTAAAGATAACAATACACTTAGATTTGGAGATGCTCAAATAACGAATAATGGAGTTATCTTGACTAAACATAAGCTTTTTGGGGCCAATGAGAGAGTGAAGCTTTCTTGGTCTGAAGTTAAAATTTGGGTTTCACAAGGTTGCCTTGTCATTGGTGCAAGTAACGACAAAAAAACATACTCTTCAATGTCATATATTGACACTCCCAATGTTCACCTATTGGAACAACTAATAAGGATGATGTTTAAAGATCCTCATGCTCGATGCTTGAGTGATTTGCTAGCTTAAGCGAAATTTATTACACATAGAGCATTGAAGTATGGAAGAACTCATAGATTTCAACAATTTGACAATTGATCAAATAAGAAATGAAATCATAAAGTTTAAAAATGATGTCGTTTCTCAACGTTTAGAAAAGTACTACGGTACTAAGTCGTTAGGGGAAATATTTGGCATTAGTAGAAAAGAGTTGGCTTTATGAAACATCAGGTTTTTCGAAGCCTGAGTATCAATTTATAGATGATTTGATTGAACAGGCTAGCGAAGGTAACTATCTGTACAAGACACACGTTTCAGAAAAGTTGAAATCGTTAACATATCAATATGACCTTAAATATTGGCCTAGTAGATCAGAGTTAATATCTGCTGTTGCAAACTTTGAAGGAACACAGCCAAGTCCAAGACATTGCCAATTTCCTGATCATGTTATCAATGGGCGACAGTCTGACTTTAAAGATTTTGTAATTGCTTTTGATGATAAGTTTGACGAATTGAATGGTTTGCCAACAAACTTTCGTTTTAGCAACAACGCAATTGCCGATATTATTAATGTTGTTCTTGACTTACCCAGCGATAAACTTGCGTCAGGTGATGCGGTTAGAAATGTACGTAGCAAGCATGGGAACTTGAAAGGTTAATATCTATTTATCACAGGGATGTTGAGCACAATAGCATTTAAAAGAGTTAATATGAGCGTGAAAAACTTAAATGAACATAAACTTAAGCGTAGTCAGCTGTTATTAATGTCGGAATTTAATGCGCTTTACCAGAAAAAGCAGCCATCACATCACTTTATGAGTATCAGTGTATTCGATAGCTATCAGCTTTATGTTTCCGAATTTTTTATCAAAAAATTAGATCAGCAAGTCACACGTAATAATGACTTTATGATTATTCACGATATTAAGTACAAGCATGAATTATCAATTAGCTATACAGCCCAATATGATTATGATGAGCTGATTGAAATGCTCGATAGCAAAGGCTAAAAGATAACAGTACTGTTTCTAAGTAATTTTTGTAGCAGCAACATTACTAATTCTCGTTGAAAATACTGGTATTTGTCTTCAATTTTTAGATTTGTAATTTTATGAAGATGTTTTTTTCCAGTGTACTGAATAATTCTTTCTAAATGAAAATCTTCAAAAACATAAATTTTGTCAGCCCAATCAAGAAGATCTTTATTGCATAGAGTTGTGCCAGCTTTCTCAACATATTTTTTGCTCAAACCAGCCGATTTGTAGTTATTGCTAGTATCGATGGCTTGAAATAATTCTTGTGCTGTTTTGCTACGCTGAACATTAGCAGTGCATAGAAATAATATGTTCATCAAATGTCCTGCAAAATATTCATTGAATTCATTTTTAGTTACCTAGTAACAATAAATGGTGTATTTAGGAGATATCGATTTCCTTCATTTCATCACATGACAAAATCGCTAAATTATATTTATACCCATCGTCTAAGTTAATTTTTTCCCACAGAGCGAAGTGTACGCGCTGCATATCGGGATTATGTGATAAATGATAAGCTGGACAAAGAGACCAATCATCTTGTCTATTTACAGAAACAACTATTTTATTGCTTAGGTGTGCTACCAAGTTTATTCGCTCTTTTACTTGCCCATTTGCATTAGAGCCAGTTGCGAATAAAATGAAACAATCATCACGGATAGTTTCAATTAGCATCAAAAGCATTTTGATGCGTGACGTAATAGTCCAGTCTAAATTAATCACACCACCATTGACTAAATTAAGTTCATTCAAAGAAACAACTCTTTCTATTCGACTCCCATAGATTTCTTGAATGAATTTAGGAGTTGCTTGCAAAGGCTGTTCATTAACAATGAATACTTTTTTGTCGGTCGGGATTTTACTTATTATTTCATTTATTAAATGCAGCTCGTTAGATCCCTCAGTATTACCGATGACTGTGTAAGCCATAGCATTTCTTGGCATTTTCAAAGTGTAATCTGGGTCAGGAAATGATCTAAATTCATTGTTCAACTCTTCAATAGATTGAACTGGTAATTGATTTTCTGTCATATTTCGAACTTATTATTGTGATGATGTAGTTCAATACTAACTTACTGATTTTGAAAGGTAAATAATACACAGTGAGCATCGTTTTACTGTGAGGTATGAGTACCGAATAGCTAAATGCATATTTATAAAGGATTTATAATGCGTAATTGTGAATTAGTGTTCACAACTCTGACCAAAAATTTTTGCATTTAAATTATTGTCACTGGTAACGATAATTAAAGTTACAATGACGACCTCAGTAGAACTTGTATACGCAATGCGTAAGGGATAAATTGGGTATATAAATAGACGCATGGGTGCGTCTACTGCACAGTGGTGAATATTTTTATTAAATAACCTTGCTAAACCTTTAAATTGCAAAGCTACTATGACTTGTTGGAACAATTCACACTCAAAAGGTATGTTTAACACTGAGATTAAATTCAGGGATGAATGTATATCGCAGAAGGGACTCTGCGCAAAGAAAAGTTAAACTGGTAATTGAAGTGGTATATTACCAGAACCGAGTTTCATAGATAGGTGTTGGAAAGTATTAATTTTACTGAGTCACTCACTCACTCATTCATTATTTGGTAAAGAATAGGGGGATACTCGTTTAATCAAAGATATTGTGCCACCAAATACCGTCATGGAAGCGATGGAAGCGCAAATGAAAGCAGAACGTGTAAAACGCGCGCAAATTCTAGAGTCGGAAGGTGATCGCCAGTCTGCAATTAACGTGGCAGAAGGTCACAAGCAATCTGTGGTATTAAAAGCTCAAGCAGAAAAAGAAGAGCAAGTATTACAAGCGCAAGGTGAAGCAGCAGCTATTCTTGCGGTTGCACAAGCTAAAGCACAAGCACTGATTGAAGTGGGGGCTGCAGCGAATACTAGTGACGGTCAAAAAGCAGTTGAGTTAGATCTTGCCACTCAAGCCATTGAAGCTAAGGCTAATATTGCCAAAGAATCTTCCGTGGTATTATTACCAGACAGCGGCACAGATGCGGCGTCTATGGTGGCGCAAGCAACAACTATTATCCAGTCGCTAAACTCTCGACAATAAACAGGGGGAGTAATGATGGACGTAATTACGGATAACTTAGCGCAATCATTGGTGATTATTGGCTTGGTGTTACTCGCCATCGAGATCCTAATGCTTGGCTTTGCAACTTTTATCTTATTCTTTATTGGTGTTGCCAGCGTGCTGACTGGAATTTTAGTCGGTATCGGTATTATCGAACACGATTTGGTTGATGCCTTGCTGTCAGTTGGCGTGTTATCGGCGATTACTGCAGCGATTAGCTGGAAGCCGCTAAAGATGATGCAAGATAATGTCACGACGACTCAAGTAACCAACGATATGATTGGCGATCGCTTTTTATTACCGGAAGATTTGAGTCCCGGTCATCCTATTAAATGTCGTTACAGCGGCATCGAATGGTCAGTGAGTAGTGATGAAAAAATCATGCTGGGGCTAGAAGTGGAAATTACCGATGTTAGCGTTGGTAAGCTGCGAGTTAAACAGTGTAATTAGCCTTGAAAAAGAAGACATAAAAAAAGCGTTAATGGGTTGACCATTGACGCTTTTTATTTTCTACAACTCAATTATTTGTAGAGCGAAGGATCATCTTTATTAGGACGAGTTTTAAAGCGGCGGTGCAACCACATGTACTGCTCAGGCGCTTTCATGATGCCTTTCTCGACAATTGAGTTAGAGTAAATAGCATCTTGCTCGTCATTGCCGCTTGGGAAGTTCTCAAGTGGGGCGCTGAGTTCGATGTGATAACCGCTGCCATCGTCATTACGCGTGATTACATAAGGTAAAACAACTGACGGTGCGCCCTTGGTTAAGATGCTTGCGCCAACCACAGTTGCGGCATCTGGTACGGCGAAAAATGGCACGAATACGGCTTTACTGCGGCCAAAGTCTTGATCTGATGTATACCAAACCGCTTCACCATCGGCTAGCGCAGAAATCATCGCACGAATGTTACGCTTGGTAATTAAACGCGCTGAGCGATTGCGACCACACACTTGTAAATGCTCCATCACAGGATTGTTGTGAGGGCGGTAAACGCCAGTTAACTTAGCTTGAGTACTAAACAATCGGCCGCCGATTTCTAAACAGAAACTGTGTAGTGCGAACAACAACACACCTTTACCGTCTTTCTTGGCTTGCTCCAAGTGCTCTAGACCTGAAATCGTCACTAGTTTTTGGATACGCCAAGTTGGCCACCACCATGCCATACCAGTTTCCATCAAGGCGATGCCGACAGATTTAGCATGACCGTGCAAAATTTTATCGCGCTCGGCTTGGGTCATTTCAGGAAAACAAAGTTCTAAGTTACGCACCGCAGTCTTTTCGCGCTTTTTCAATAAACGCATAAGCAGCAAACCAATACCACCGCCGAGTTTTACTAACACTCGATAAGGCAAAAGCGTAACGGTTAACCATAAAAGGCCAACACCAAACCACAATAACCAGTAGCGCGGATGGAGAAAACTCAATTGAAATTTTGATTGATTTAAGTCGCGGTCGCTCAAAACACAGTCCTTATAAATTAAATACGCCGATATTGTAGCTGATTTATAAGGGGAATGTCTCAACAAACTCAATATTAGCGTGTTAGAATTAGCGCAGTTTCAAAGAAGGAAAAACACAATGACAATTGCTTTACCAAATTTTCAGCAGGCCAAGGTATTAGTACTCGGCGATTTGATGTTAGACAGATACTGGCACGGTCCAACAGGACGTATTTCTCCAGAAGCGCCAGTACCCGTCGTTAAGGTAGAGCAAATTGAAGATAGACCTGGCGGCGCGGCAAATGTGGCGCTAAACATCGCAGCGCTAGGTAGTGCCTGTAATATCATTGGTATCACAGGCGATGACGAAGCAGGGCGTATCTTGACGGACAAGCTGGAAGGTTTATCTATCGACACCGATTTTTATCAGCAGTCGCAAATTCCAACCATCACTAAACTTCGTGTTATTAGCCGTAATCAACAGCTTATTCGTTTAGATTTCGAAGAAAATGCCGCGCAATTACCAACGGCTCCGTTACTCGATAAATTACGCAAGGGCATTGAATCATCATCTGTGGTGATTTTATCGGACTACGCCAAAGGCACATTAAACGATGTCAGCGAAATGATTGCGCTGTGCCGCGCGCAAAACAAACCTGTATTTATCGATCCTAAAGGCAGTGATTTCGCTAAATATCGCGGCGCGACTTTATTAACGCCAAACATGAGCGAGTTTGAGCAAGTAGTTGGTAGCTGTAAAGACGAAGAAGAAATTGTGGCTAAAGGTCAGCAGTTAATGACCGAACTAGATTTAACAGCTTTGTTAGTAACACGCTCAGAGCACGGCATGACATTATTACGCCGCGATCAGCAAGAGCTTCATTTCCCAGCAATGGCGCGTGAAGTCTATGATGTAACAGGTGCGGGTGATACGGTGATTTCTGTACTAGCAACAGCAGTCGCAGCAGGCAGTGATTTAGAATCTGCTTGTGCGTTAGCCAACATCGGTGCTGGCGTGGTAGTTGGTAAGTTAGGTACTTCAACTGTTAGCACGATTGAGCTAGCAAACGAACTTGCTAAATCTCATCCAGAAGCTGGCTTTGGCGTGATTTCCCCTGAGCAACTAAAAATTGCCGTACGCGCAGCCCAAGCACGCGGTGAAAAAGTGGTGCTTACCAACGGCTGTTTCGATATTTTACACGCGGGGCATGTTTCATACCTAGGCCACGCTGGTAATTTAGGCGACCGCTTAATCGTTGCCGTTAACGATGACGATTCAGTTAAACGTCTTAAAGGCGAAGCGCGCCCAGTAAATCCAGTGGATCGCCGTATGGCGGTTCTAGCGGGTCTTGGCGCAGTCGATTGGGTTGTTAGCTTTGGCGAAGATACACCACGTGAACTTATTAGCGAGATCTTGCCAGACATGCTAGTAAAAGGCGGTGACTATCAAGTCCACGAAATCGCTGGCGGCGAAGAAGTTATCGCCAACGGCGGCGAAGTAAAAGTTCTTAACTTTGAAGACGGCTGCTCGACCACCAAGATCATCGATGCAATTCGTGGGAATTAGTTTTTTTTAACTTATTTATGTAGGAATTAAGCGAATGGATTGGCCAAATGATGCTGATGGAGATGTTTTAAGAAGCCTGAATGAGTGTGGTTTGGATTTTGATACTCAGCACGATATTGAATTCATCGTTGATTTTGCAAGTTGGCCGCCTAAGCAAGAAGTTATTTTGATATTGAGCCAGCAATATCAAAATGTTCAATGGCATCTCCCCGAACACGAGAATAAAGGATATTTGTTGCTTGTCATACAACATCTTTTAACTTATCAATTTGTTACTGAGACACAACTAAACCTCACTGAAATTGCTAGCCCGTATGGCGGGACTTGTGAATCATGGGGGCTACTCATAGAATAATGTTCGATTAGACAGTCTTGAATTAGTTGTAATAAAATTTAAATAAAATCACTAAGATGCATTTGACATGTCAGGTGCATCTTGTATATTAGCTAATTAAGGGTTGAGGCCTACCTGCGGTTTGTAATGTACTTCTTGCAAAACAAAGCACTCATACATTTGAAACACCATTCAACATGTCCAATTGTTAAATCAAGCACTTATAGCCTGAAGTACACCATGTCAAAATTATTTATATGGGGCTATAGCTAATGCAATAGGTTTAACAATGAACTCAACTTATACAACGTATTTACCTTTAAATAAATTCCATATTGTACCGCTAGACTCACTTGAGCCAAGTAGTATAAAACGTGCGGCTAAAAAAACATTCCATGACCGTGAAAAAATTGGCCATACAACTAAGCTTAATGCGATTGCAAAACAACTCGGATGTGAAGGCGGCTTCGCAAACTATGAGCGTTTTTTTGCAGAAAGTATCAAGCCCTTTCTTAAGATTCATGGTCTGAAGAAAAGAGTTAACCTCTTTAAGCACCAGTACAAAGGACCTTATCACGAATTTAAAGAATTTAGTCCTCAGCAAGTATCTGAGCGACTTTTTTATTCAGGTAGATCGTTACCAGAAAAGATTTTTACAGGTCATAACTTTGATTTTGAGAGTGTCATGGGATGGCATTCCATGGATGTAGAATCAATTGTCGAACAGCTTAAAGACACAAGTTTTGTTCAACAAGTCTTCAAGCATTATTATGAACCACTCACTGCGATCGACATCATTGAAGCTCACGCCTTTGATCCTATTGAATTTATTATTGAAGGCAAAATGATAACGTGCCCATTTATTGATTTGATTATTCTGGCCCATTGTCTTTTCTCCTCATCAAGTTCCTACTATCACTTACTTTCTGATTTATTAACCAGCGATTTTTCTGGAGGGATAGTGCATTGTATCTACCTTTCCTCATACGCTACGGAAGAAGAGAAGAACAATTACAAACTCAATAGGGAACGAGAAACTAAATTCATCAAGTTATTTAGAAAACGTATCGCCCAGTTTACTAATGGCTGGGTTACAACGCACCGGTTGAACCGAAATATCATCTTTATATGTGATGCTCATGGAAATTACGATTTTGTGATTAAAAATCAACGAAACCGTGTGTTTGATCATCAAATTTATGGGGATAATCTTAAGCGATCCGATATCCCTAGCTGCATTGAAGATTATCGATTCAAACGCTGGCATTATTTTGAATATCAGGGCTGGCGGGAACAAGATGATCACAAATCAGAAGAACACTATTATGAACTCGGCAATACTCCAGCTAATTATCCTGGCGTAGATGTAGTTCTACAACAGTATTTAATAGATAAAGGCGAGTATTCACCTCTTAAAAAAACATATGGAAATCGGGTTACAGGCTTCAAAAAAGTCAAACTTTCTACGAAGACACTGATGGTTTCAGAGTTGATCACGATCGAGGATTTAAGCCACTTCATGGCGCATAACTCAGATTACATGGAATATCGCCAAGGTGATTTATTGCAACCAGTCAACAGCGATACAGACCAACAACGTCCTGCTTCTATGACTTTTTATGATGTATTAGCTTATTTGAATTGGCGTGAAAAAGAAGAGCATGTTCCATTTAGATTGTTAACAACAGAAGAGTATCTCGAATTAACTGATCACCAACCTCAGGTTCGTATTCCATTGACTCGAAACAGTGATTTACAATTTTATTCGCTAAAGAATGAGCCTTATAGTAATCATCCTCCCTATATGGCAGATGAGGACTTTCAGCGTTTACAATTACACTTTAAAAACGATCCTGAATATATCAAACATCACAAGCTTTCTTTTGTTAATTCAGACTTTTTCTGTGAATGGCTATTTGAAGGATGCCAAATACGTTCAAAAAGCCACCTTTCCTTCTATAAAAATCACAATATCAAACGGGCCGCTGGTCCAAGAGACAGTACAGGGAAATATAAAGGCGTTAAAACAGGGTTCAGAATTTGCTATGAATATACTTCTCAATAGTTAAGGCAAAGCTAAGCAATTGAAAAACGGGTAACTGTCAGTTCAAACCTGAACTACTACATTTGATATCGGAAGGATATGCAGCATCGATTGTCGCAGTGGATTTACTATCCCAATTTCCTAATTTAAAACCAAGCAAAGACATTAGCGTTTCCCCAAATACAAAAGCCATTATCAAACGATAATGGCTTTTGATGTTTTTTCACTGAATTATTGAGCTAATTCAATAAAACGGGCTTACCAAGACCAAGTTTGTCTAAGCGCTTAAGTTGGGTTTTCGCATCGCCAACAACCACGTAAATCATGCTCTGTGGTTTGATGTAGTCGATGGCTAGGCCTTTAACTTGCTGCTCAGTCAGCTTTTCTACACCGTTGGCGCGTAGCTGTACGTAGTTGGCTGGCAAGTCGTATTTCGCCATGTTGCGTAAGATACCAAGTTTGGCGTCAAGGGTTTCAAAGCGGCGAGCGTTACTCTTGAGGTAGAAACTCTTCGTCGTGTCTAAATCACCCATTGAGTAATCTTTGGCGTAATCTGTGGTCATGTCGCGAATTAATGCTAATGACTCTAAGGTTACGTTTGAACGCACGCCTGTGCTGATCATGAAGTTACCTTGGTAGTTGTTACCACGGAAGTTTGAGCGAATACCGTAGGTGTAACCTTTGGTTTCACGTAACTCTTGGGTGAGTTTAGAGGCAAAACCACCACCGCCTAAGCGATAGTTCATCACTTGCGCGTTGTAGAAGTTCTTATCACTAGCGAGCAGTGATGCGTGACCAATACGCAGTTGTGATTGTTTTGCGCCCGGTACGTCGTAGAAATACAATTGCGGCTTATCAGCAAGCTTAGGTTGCTTAATCGTTGGTAAGGTGCGCTCTTTCGCTTTCCACTTGGTGTTTAACATCGTTAGTGGCGCTAATACTTTCTCTTCTTTGATGTCACCAACAATTTGCATGGTGGCAAGGTTTGGCAGCATGTTATCAAAGTAATAGGCTTTTAAATCATCGAGAGTAATTTTATCTAGTGATTCAATGCTACCCGCTTGGTTGTAGGCGAAAATGTTATCTTTGCCGTAGACTAACTGGTCGAACTGATTGTTAGCAATAGCACGTGGGCTAGTTTTTTGCTGGATCAGCTGGTTTTTAAGACGCGCTTTAGTTTGCGCGAATTCTTCGGCGTCCCAACGCGGGTGTAATAGCATATCGCTAATCAGCGCCATTACTGCATCGTAATTACGGGCAAGCATGCTCGCTGAAATGCGAATGCTATCGCTAGTGGTGTAGGTATCGATTGACGCGCCTAGGGCTTTGATTGCATCTTCAAATTGGCTAATGCTTTGGCTTTGTGTACCGCGATTTAGTAATTCGCCTACTAAGTTCGCCACGCCAACTTTGTTGATGTCGTCGAATAACATACCGCCTGCGATATCGATGTTTACTTGCACCAATGGGGTTTCGTTGCTGACGATGCCAGAGACTTTAATGCCATTATCGAGGGTTTCGTTCCACACTTGTGGTACGGCTAATACAGGATCTTTACCGTAGGGTGGTTCGACGGTGCGATCAAAGGTCGACGGCGTTCTTTTGTAAGTCGCTTGTTGCGATGCGTCGAAGCTTTCTTCTGCACCCATCACGATTTTTTCTTGCTCAACGGTGACTAGCTTAGAGCCAGAGAGTGCAAGTTTAGTTTCGCCTGTTGGTACAAAGCTAGTGGCTACGAATGGTTTGTTTTTAATGTACTTGTTGTACACGCGCCATACGTCGTCTTTGGTCACTGCAAGAATGTTTTTGCCGTGTTGGTTAATGTAACCCGGATCGTCGGCAAAGATGTTGTATTGAGCAAGCTGGAAGCCTTTGCCCAATACGCTAGAAATGCTTTGATAGAACGCGGTTTCTTGGCCGGCTTTAATGCGATCTAAGTCTGCTTGCTCGAAACCGTTCTTTTCAAAGTTCGCTAGTGCCGCTTGAATGCCGCCTTCGATGTCGTCAAGTTTTACGTCTTTAAAGCCGCGGCTTGAGATAAAGAATTGACCAGCAAGCTCTGATTCCCAACCGTAAACATCAACCGATGAAGTCAGTTTTAGCTTATCAACTAGCTCTTGATTAAGCGGCGCTGATTTACCGTCGCCAAGTAATTCTGACAGTACAGATAGCGCGTATGAGTCAGGGTGATAAATTGGCACCGTTGGCCATACCATGGTCAATGCTGGTAATTGCGCTAGGCTATCTTCAAACATCACCTTGCGAGATTCAGTTAATACCGCAGGTTGTTTTTTGTTTGGCACAACATCTTCGCCGCGCTTGATTTCGTCAAAGTATTTGTGAACCCATTCTTTCGCTTGTTTAGGATCGAAATCACCAGAGACAACCAGTGTTACGTTGTTTGGCACATACCAACGTTTAAAGAAGTTTTTCACGTCATCTAAGGTGGCGTTTTGGAGATCGGTTAATGAGCCGATAACTTGCCAGCTGTATGGATGACCTTCAGGGTAAAGGGTTTTATCGATAACGGCGTAGGTGTGACCGTATGGACGGTTGTCGACGCTCTGACGCTTCTCGTTTTTAACGACTTGTTTTTCTTTCGCCAGAACTTGCTCAGTTACCGTGTTGATGAAGAAACCTAGTTTATCTGCTTCTGCCCAAATCATTTTCTCAAGTGCGTTGCTCGGCACAGCTTGATAGTAGTTGGTGCGGTCGCGGCTAGTTGAACCGTTGGCGCCTGAACCACCGATACGGGCACTTAGTTTATCTAAACCACCTTTACCAAGGTTTTCTGATTCTAAGAACAATAGATGTTCAAATAAATGCGCAAAACCTGTGCGCCCCGGTAATTCACGGGCTGAGCCAACGTGAGAGGTGAGGGCAACGGCAACCACTGGGTCGCTATGGTCAGTGTGGAAGATAACTTCTAAGCCGTTATCTAGGGTAAATTTTTCGTACGCGATTTCGTTGGCTGCAGCTTTAGCAACGGTTTCTGTTGCTGAAGCTTTTGATTGCGGCGCTTGGGTATTTTCACAGCCTGACAGGGCTAGCATTGCCGTCATAGTCGCGGCAAAAAGCGGAGAAAGTTTCATATTATTATCATCTTATTGAGTTAACTGAGTTAGTGTAACTCAATTGTCTAATGATGCTAGAGGGTAAGTTGGATGCTTGGTAGCAAATTTGTTAAAAAGTATTAACGTGATGAAATGTTAGGCAATTTCAGGCTGAATTTCGCCCCTTGCCATTGAGAGTCAGTGATATAACATTGTCCTTGATGCCACTGAGCGATGCGTTTAACGATGGCTAACCCCAATCCAAAACCGCCATTTTCTTTGTTGCGGCTTTTATCGAGACGTGTGAAAGCATCAAACACTAATTCTCGTTGGTCTTTGGCAATACCTTCGCCGTCATCCTCTACGTCAAACACTAAATTTTCATTGTCATTGGTAATGCGAATGGCCACGCTGGATTTGGCATAGCGCAGTGCATTGGTAATGTAGTTTTGTAGTGCTCGTTCAATTAAATGACCATCACAATGACACACTAGATTGTCGTCAATATCACGTAACACGCTGAGTTCGCTGTGACGGGTTAATTTGTCAATTAAGTGGTTGGCTAAATCGCTAATATTGACATCTTCCATGAGAAGCTTGTCGCTTTGGCTTTCTAAGCGGCCATAGTTAAGCATTTCGTCAACGAGCTGCTCTAGTTCTGCGACGTCTTGGCGCATGCTATCTAATTGCGGCACCGCCTTTTTATCAAGCATGGCAAAGGCAAATTTTAGGCGAGAAAGCGGAGTGCGAATTTCATGAGAGACCGCATTGGTGAGCTGTTTTTGATCGCTCATCAAGCGCGATATTTGCGCTGTCATGCTATTAAATGTGTGCAGAATAGGCGCAATAACAGAACCGTTGTTAACGTGCATTTGCGTTGATTTTGCGCCTTGACTAAAGGCGATGCTGCTGCGTTCTAATCGTTTTAAGTCGCGCCACAGCGGATAAATCCATAGCGCAATAAACAGGGCGAGACACAAATAGGAGACTAAAAATATCAGTGGCTTTATTAGTGAGGCGTCGTGGGAATTTTTAAAGGGTCCAACGCGAAAGAGCTTTTGACTACGCAGTACATAGGCGTAGATATTTTCGTGCTCGTCGCTGGTTAGCACAGGTTGAAGGTTGTTGAGTTCTTTTTGTTGCCACGGCAACAGCGCAATATCATTGGCGGCAACCTCTACAATCGGCAGCGATAAGCGTTCACTGAGTGCGGTTAAATTGTTGGCGTTAAGGGTGAGCGCCAATGAGTTGGCGACTTGTTCAATGGCAATAATTTGCGCTGATGGCTGTTGGTTGTAGTGTTGCCACAGTTTTTCAGACAGCCAATTAATAGCACCTATCGACACTATCAGCAATAAATAAAGACTAATGAACAAGCGCGCCATGTGTTCGCCTTAGTCCCAAGCTGTCGGGCTAAAGATGTAGCCTTTGCCCCACACCGTGATAATACGAGTGGGGGCGGACAGATCGTCGTGAAGCTTTTTACGCAAGCGTGAAACGCGAACATCGACGCTGCGATCGAAGCCATCATATTCACGGCCAATCATTTCTTTATGAATAAAATCGCGACTTTGCACTTCACCGGCTTTGTTCGCTAACAGCCATAGCAATTCAAATTCATGGCTGGTGAGCACAATGTTCTCGCCACCTAAATTGACTGTTCGCATCGAATTATTAATGTGAAGCTGACCAAAAGTAAGCTCCTGTGAATTGCTTTGTCCGTTTGCCTGTGGGCTTGGTGCTGCGCGGCGTAGTGCGTTGTTAACCCGCGCCAACAAAACATGGGGCTCGACAGGTTTTATGATGTAATCGTCTGCGCCGAGTTCTAAACCTGTGACATGATCAAAATCGCTGTCTTTAGCGGTTAGGAATAAAATAGGGTTGTGAAAACTATGGCGAATTTGTTTGATAATGGAAAAACCATCACTGCCCGGCAGCATAATATCTAAAATGATTAAATCTGGTGTTTGGCGCTTAAGCGCTTGTTGCTTAAGAAAGTCAGCCACCATATCTCCGCGATCGATAACGGTAACCGCAAAGCCGTTTTGAGTTAGAAATTGGTCGACGAGTTCGGCAAGGCGCTTGTCGTCTTCAACCAAGAGTACGCGTTTCATTAAAATACACTCCAATCGGCTCTAAGCCTGCGCCTAAAGCGCTTTGATGTTGCACTGTTTACATTGACTTTACCGCTGGCGATAACTCGTTGGGTATTATCTTTTAAGTCAAAGGTGGTGGAAGTACTTAGTTTATAAACCAGTACTTCGGAAACTTGTTGTGTGTTGCGCCAACATTTAAGGCGCTCTTTTTGTACGTATAAACACAAGTCCATTGCACGAGGCATCTGCCATGTAATTTGCAGCGGGCTAGCACAGACTTCGCCGGGTTTATTAACGACGCAGGTAGTCGGCGAGATAGCAAGTTGTGGGCTGTCACTATTTGCCATGGTTCGAGCACTCGTCATCATAGCCGCACAGGTTAGTACGGCCATAAGCAATATGTTTACATTGTTATTGTTGCCTGATTGCTCAATCATTAACTGCTAAAGCGCCAAATATTCCATCATTAATTAAAAGTGGTAAACCGCACCAACAAATAGCGTATCTGAGTGATTATCTCTAACCATTGGGCTGTCTTTGATTGATGTATCCAAATTCGTTAGGCGGTAACTCAGTGCTGCTCGCCAATTCGATGATAGATGATAATTTGCACTAAAGCCAAGGGTACGATTAACGCCGCTTTTGGCGCTGTAGTGACTAGCGACTAATTGCGTGTCACGCTCACCAATGCCGTAATAGTAATTGGCGAGCTTTTGACTGTGCCAGTCTAAGGTGCCAAAGAGTTTTAGCGATAACGCGGGGATGCTTTTGATACGCCACGATTTTTCTAGACGCACTTGACCGTTTAAGCCGTTGTATACGTTGAGTACGTCGTGGAGTAAATTTAGTTGCAGCATCCAGTTACTGTCACCAAAATAATTCAGCTGTAACCCAGCATCGAGTGTCCAGTCACGGTCGGCAAGCTCTGATATTGCTACTGGCATTTTAGCAATTTCTTCGTCTGTCACTGGTGAGGTTAGTCCTAAATCTTGTGCGTAGGTGTCGTCACGTGACGATAAATTCGTTTGTGCAATAAAGAAGTTACTCGGATGCCAGCGTGAGAAATTTGCAGCATGGGCATTGAGTTGCGTGATGGCACTAAGCGATAGATTGGGGGTGATGTCATAAGAATAACCTAGCACGCCATCATCAAAGAAGACTTGTTCGCCGTAGTAGCTAATGGATGGCAGCAGATAAAGCGGTGTGTCTTTGCCATCGTATAACGGGTTGGTGCGACGTCCATAGCCTAAGCCAACGGCAAAATTCCATTGTCCTACTTCAACTCTGTCTTGTTGGTCATTAAGCGATGCGGCTTCAATCGCCGTCACTTGCGCAACTTCAGAGGCGCTTGTTGCGGCGCAAAACATCAGTGTCAGTAATAGTGAATACAGTTTTTTCAAAAATACACTCGTTAGCTTTGTTGATAGGTTGGTGTCGATGCTAAAGGTAGCACCGATTATCGTCGATTTCATTAAGGATTACATAAGATTACAACTAGTAGCAATTTATAACATCAATGGCGAAAAACTTTCCCTAAACTGCAATTATCAGATCAAAGTGTCAACGACTTAAACGCGACACATTAAGTGTATTTAGGAAAAAGGAACAGCGTCATGAAGTTATCATTAGCGGCATCGAGCATTATTGCTACAGCTTTTGCAATCAGCGGTTGCGGCGGGGGCAACAGTAGCACCCAACCAACACCTAATCCGACACCAAGTCCCACACCACAGTCGACAACGACGCTTCCAGAGCGCTCTGAACAGCCACTAGCATTTGGCGCGTTAAGCCAACAGGGAGAGTCGAGTCTGGGTAAACGATTACGCAATGGTGTTTATTTGGCGCACACGTCACCAAAAAATACGTTATTTAGTGCGGTTGCCAGTGAAACAGCAGATAGCAATCACTCGAAAGCAATTACCCAAGAGGCTGGCGTTGACGAAAGTGACCGTTTTCATTACAACGGTCAGCAGCTGTTCCTAACCATTAATAACAAGTTTAATTATGGCTCTGAGGCAAGCGAAAGCAGCGATATGCTGCGCATTTTGCAGCGTCAATCGGATAACTCACTGACTAAGCTGAGTGATACGCCGATAATGGTTGATGAAGAGCAGCAGTTTATTGATGGCATGTATGTTAATGGCAATAACGTCAGCGTATTTAGTACCGCCGTCAATAATAACTGGCCGATAATGTACGATATGTTTTATCCGTCACAGCATGAGTTCTCTTTGTCAATTTTTGATACGAGCAATCAAACAGCCCCGAATTTAAAACAGCAATTTACTTTCGACGGTTATGTGCTGTCGTCCCGTCAAATCGAGAACAAGCTTTACGTTGTAAGCAGCTTCTCGGCTTCGATTGATACTGTTATCGATAGTAGTGTGATCGCACAGGGCAATGAGGCAATTTATAAAGCGTTGAACAACGCGCCGCTGAGTGATTTTTTACCCCATGTGACAGATATCGATGGTAACAAAACATCGTTAGTACCAAACAATGAGTGTTTTGTGCCGCAAAACTTTGATGAGAACTCAGGGCATCACGGTTTGGTGCTGTTATCGGTCATTGATACCAACAATCCAACAAAGGTTAACTCTCATTGTATCAACACTACCGCCAATGGTATTTATGTGTCGAAAGATGCGGTTTATCTCTATGGCGAACAATATCATCAAGATGTAACGAGCTTAGAGAGCGTGGTTTACAAGTTCGCAATCACCGATGATAGTGTGGAATATCGCGCTTATGCGACGCTTGATGGTAATTTCGGCTGGCGTAACAGTCAGTTTAGATTTAATGAGCAGGGCGATTATTTAACGACGATAAGCACGACCTATGACAAAGACTATACACCGACTCATCAACTCTCGGTATTTAAAGACGATGGCAGCTCAGTGCTAAAGGCAGTTGGTCATTTGCCAAATCAAACTGATGCGACGCCCATTGGCAAGCCAAATGAAGATATCTACGCGGTACGCTATTTTAATGAAAAAGCATATATAGTGACCTTTGAGCGCATCGATCCTTTATATGTCATCGATTTAAAAAATCCTGAAAAGCCAGTAATTGAAGGTACCTTGGAAATTCCGGGTTATTCGGCTTACTTACATCCAATCAGTGAACAGTTACTCCTCGGTGTTGGCCAACATGTGATTATTAGCAATGACGATGATGGCAATTTACCTGCTATCGACCAGGGTGCACAAGTGAGTTTATTTGATGTTGCAGATCCAAAATCACCACAACAACTTGGAAAAGAAGTTTATAAAGATAGTTTTACACCCGTTGAATTTGACCATCATGCATTAAGTTATTTGAAACTCGCACAAGATAGCCATCGCATAGCTATTCCCGTCGAAAGTTGGTCGACAACTGCGCAAAACGGGTCTCACCTAACCAGTGCTTTACAGCTACTAGAGGTTACGGGTGTTGGCAGTGATGCAACATTGAGTAATGTCGGTCAAGTGACACTTAAGAAAGATATTAGCGCTTCGTATTTTTCAAGCATCGACGTACGTAGTATTTTGATTGAAGACGGTGTTTATTACATTCACGGCAATGATGTGGTGTATCGCGATTGGCAGCAGGGCAGCGATATCATAGGGCCATTTGCAAAAGACTAAAAAATATTTTTAATTTTTTGAAATTTTTAAATAAACAACTAGGTCTGGTTATTTGAGTTGGTTACTGTGGGGATGGTAGCCAGCTCTTTTTTCGTTTTAAATGTCCAAGCTCTTAAATCTGAAAATCGAAATCGCGGAGGCTAATGTGTATATCAAAACATCTTGTAGCGCCGCATGTAATTTAAGTAGTGGCGAAAAAATAGCTGAGCAAGGCGCCGACCGTGTTCGCGAAAAAGCCCATGAACAACAGTTAGAGCAAGAGCGACTCAATATCGAGCAACAGCGCGTTGATAATGTAAATGCGACTGCCAACCCTTCAGCGATTAATTTAGTTAACGCCACCCAATCAGTAAATTCAACTCAAGCCGTAAATAGTGTTCAAAACGTTGAACCATCACAACCAATTTCAGAGCAAGTGATAAATCAGCGCGTTAATGCCTATCAAGCACAAGACAAATCGCCTTTTAACACCTCAGCGCCAAACAATGTTGGAACCTTGATTAACACTAAGGTGTGATTGGTTAACAGTTAACTACAGGCACCGTAAGTGACACCGTCAGTACTGCATGTTTCGGTACGTGTACCATCGCTATTAGTGACAGTCTTTTTCCATGTACCATTACTGTATTGATCAATTTGCGTGGTGCCTGATTCATGGCGTTTACGCCAGTAGTTGGTGGTTAAACTCACTGTGTCGTCATATTTGTAATCGATGGTCGATAGATAATCCGCAAGTTGCGTAAGCTCTAGCGTTGCTGCGTTCGCTTTTAAATCCACCCACTGCGGGAATTTTTCAAACTCAACTTCGCTATCACGGAAGAATAATTCGGTACTAAAAGTATCGCCAGATTCTTGGTAGCTAAAGCTGTATTGGCGTTCGAAAATGTCATTGAAAGTAGTGCTAGCGCAATCGGTACCATCGGCAGAATCGCGATATGGCACGCTGTTTACGAACTCATATTTTACACCATCTTTGGTAAACACTAATCGCTCGTTACCTGTGCAGTAGTAGCTGCCTTGCGGGTTGCGGTACGTATCTATACGTTGTCTTAAGCTCGGGCTGTATTGTGTATTGCTGCCCCATGCAGAATCATTTGCTTGCAAATGAGTTAATACGGCGTCTACTTGATTTAAGTTATCGCCATCTTTTAATTTTACGGTTTCAATGATGTCTTGGCCGTTGTCGTAAATGACAATATCTCGATACCACGCTTTATCAAATTTGTATTCAGCATCGTGCTTATCACTTTGATAGACGCGGACACGAACTTCGGCATTTGGATGTTTTTGTTGCAGATCGGTACGTTGTTCATAGGCGGACTTCAAGCCAGTCACAATCGATTGCGCCAAAGCGTAAGCTTTAGAATCATCGTTCTTGATGAAATCGGCATACATTTGCTCTGCCGATAAATTATAAAACTGCACCAGTTCATTGGTGACAGTTTTTATCTCATCGCTAATTTCATTACGCAGATTCGCGTCGCTAATGAGGGCGTCACAACTCAATATCTTTGATTTATCTTGAGTTTTATATTTGGTGTTAATCTGCTCCCAAATCACCGAGGTTAACGGCGAAATGTTAAGCAGTGTCTTGTCTTCGATCGGTGCTAGTGCTGGTGGAAATGACATTTCGTAAGCTTCGGTGACTTCACCAAGATCTTCATCAATAGCGCCGACAGGCACAGAAACATACATAGTTGCGTAAGGGACACAGCGCGCTTGTTGGTCGGTAAACTCAAACGCGTAATCGCCTGCTTCTTTTGACACCGTCGATGGTTCATTATCGTCTTGTTCACCATTACCGTTAATATCTAACCATACGGTTGCACCAGATACGTAGCCGTCGATAACTTTACCACTGTAAGTAGTTGTTTGCGGGACAATTGGATCGGGTTCATTTTGCGACGATGGTGATGAACCGCCACCACAACCAAATAAAAGACTACAGCTAAGCGCTGCAAGCGTGAGTTTAAAAGTGTGCATATAAATCCTTTTAACGATTTTTATTATTGTTATTTTGGGAAAGATGGAATCTAGGGCCTGTTGATCTTTGGTGAAGGTTTTTGCAGCGAGTTGTTCGGGTTTTATACAAGGCAGAGCCTGCGACGCTTAGTGGGCTAAGCTAGCAGGCGATAACGCCGTAGAAATCACGAACAAACGCTGTCCTTCGGATGCAATGACAAGACATTTTCGCGGCGTTTTTCGTCGCTCGCCTAGGTAAACTAGGCGTCGCTCCTCATGCCTTGCGAAACAGCCTTGTCAATGGCACAAAATTCATCCTCGAAAGATTAACAGGCCCTAACCCACTTATCCACTAAACGAAATACCTAACTTAGCTTCAATTGGTTAACTTGTGGCTGATACGTCCGCGACACAGGTGCTAGCACATCATTAGATAATCGTAACAAAGTTTTACGGCCTTCCTTCTCAACACCAACGATGGCATCTGTTGCCACCCACCATGAGCGATGAGTTTGTAGACCATCACAATCTTTTAATAGCGCTAAGGCATCCTTAAAACGCATTAGTGCCATGTGTGTGCCTTTGTCGGTGTGAATGTTGAGGTAGTGGTCGTCCATTTCTAAACATAGCAATTGGCCACGTTTCTCTAGCGGTACTTTTTCCATCAATTGATTGAGTTGCTTGTCTGCTAAGTTCTCAACCAAGTTGTCAGTGTGTTGTTTGGATTGCTCAATGACTTGCGCTTGTTCATTGAGTGCTTGCTGCGATTGCTGCAACTGCGCTTGTTGCTGACCGATAAGTTGCATCATCAAGCTAATGACTGAAATAACACCACCGATAATTGCCGTTTGAAAAAATGCAGCGCCAACTTGTGACCAATAATCGGCGCTGATATCGAAAAATGCATTGCTTACCACAGGAATGATTAAACTCATTAGCAAGCTCGCGCTAAATGCGCCAAGAGAAACTCTGAGCCAGCGAGCGCTAATTTTTTCATCTAGTAAGATATCGCAGGCATTGATTAGCGGTGCGTAAATGCCGTAGCCAACAACACAAATGATGACCCAAAAATTGAGCGCTACTGTCACCGGAATATTGACCATACCAAAGGGCGCTAATAGGCCAATAACAAGACCTGCAATAACCATTGAGGCTAAACCTCTAACAAATCGCTTTGATTTTAGTTGTGACAAAAGCATTTGATTTTTATTGTGTATTTCACGATTCGCCAATTGCACATCATCCTTTTTTGCGTCTTTTACGAATAATTGAACTCACTTTACGAAAAGTCGCTGTTGTTGTTTCGAAGGCTATTTTATCGTTTTTCTCAAGCAGCGCAATGAGCACTTTCAAGGCGCTATCTAACAACGAAAAATACCATTTGGAGAATCATTATGTTTACTAAACCACTTAACACATTTATGGCAACGGCTGTATTTGCTTCAATCATTTCTTTGCCAGTTTTGGCATCGACACCGCCAGTGGCTGAGAGCTATCAACTGACATTCTCAATGACCGATGTAAAAACTAAACAAGGGAAAATGTATGTCGCATTATTTAACGGCGCTGATAATTATAAAAAGAACAAAGCGCAGGCTTCGACTATTGTTGCGGTGGATGGTGATGACGTCGTCGTGACTTTTGACGAGTTACCGCAAGGGGATTATGCGGTGCGTTATTTCCACGATGAAAATGGCAATGGCAAGCTCGACCTTAACTTATTTGGCAGCCCAATTGAGGGGATTGGTTTTTCTAATGATGCCAAACCAAGCTATGGCCCTGTTGGCTTCGACGCGGCTAAATTCGCTGTGACTAGCGATGTTACCAATAGCTCAAGCGTTATTTACAGCAAATAACTGTTAGTAAGCGAAGTTAGAAGGAAAGCAACATGCAATTATCTCGTCGTCACTTTATTCAATCTCTAGGGGCTGTAGGCGCGGCCTCGACACTGCCAATGTCATTCAAGCTCGGTGCAACCCCGACCATCGTGAACTATAAATCGATGTTTAGCGATGCTTTGGCCAATGATCAACGCTTAATTGGTTTTAAGGACGTCAATCAAGACTTTGCTCTCAAACAAATGGACGTGGAGGGTACTATTCCAAAAGTATTGCAGGGCAGTTTGTTTCGCAATGGGCCGGCAAAGCTTGAACGCGGCGATATTCGATATCAGCATTTATTTGAAGGCGATGGCATGTTGCAGCAGTTCAAGTTTGTTGATGGCAAGGTGTTTCACCGTGGTAAATTCGTGCAAACGCCAAAGTTTCAACAGGAGCAGCGAGCGGGGAAGTTTTTGTATTCCGCGCCTGATACTAAAATTCCGAACTCGTTAGCCGTTGTTGATAACGATACCGTTAATACCGCTAATACCAATGTCATTGCGGTGGGTGATGATTTGTGGACGCTGTGGGAGGCAGGCTCGCCAGCGCGTGTTAACCCAGAGAGTCTGAATTTCGAAGGTTTAGTGAGTCTTGGTGAGCAATCTCGTTATGGCGATAAACTTAAAGGGCTGCCGTTTTCTGCTCATCCTAAAATTGATGGCAACGGTAATATTTTTAACTTTGGCTTGCACAATTCTGGGTGTATTGCGGTTTATCACCTCGGTGTTAATGGCGTGATGAAGAACGTTAGCTTGATTGACGCTAATTACAAAGGCGGCATGTTGCACGATTTTCTGATTACTGAAAAATATGTGCTGATAGTCCTGCCATCGCTAGTGCAATCGTCATCGGATGAAGGTTATTTTGAGCGGATAAAATTCAATAAAAACGTGCCAATGCGGGTATTACTCTTAGATAAAAATACGTTACAGCAGATTAGGGAGTACCAACTGCCGCCAGCTTTTGTATTTCACTTTGGCAATGGATGGCAAGAGCGCGATGGCACTATTTGTTTTGATGCCTGTTTATACCAAGATGCTGAAGCGCTGCATAAACTGTCCCGCTTGATGATAGGTAAAGCGGCGATTAATACGCGTTCTCAGTCGGTATTTGTGCGTTTGAAAATAAATGGCCAAGTCGAGATCAATAATACCGATATCAATAGCGAATTCCCGCGTATTTTGCCTAATTTAACAGGGGTTAAGAACAAGCACCTGTATCACCTGTCATCGTCGGATGATGCGTTGTGGAGTGAATCGGTTTCGCGCATCGATACCACGACAGGTAAACAGGATAAATATCGTTACGGATCGGATTTCTTAGTGGAAGAGCATGTGCCAATTTCGCCAAGCGGAACGGAGCAAGGGGCTTATGTGATTGGTACCGCGCTGCATGTACCTAGCCAACGTACCTGTATCAGTGTATTTGCAGCTGATAACCTAGCCGCTGGGCCAATGGGACGAGCATGGCTTCCTTATAATCTCCCTTTAGGTTTCCACGGTAATTTCATACCCGCTTAGCTGTTGCGATTAAGCTAATTATTTGAAAGCTATTGCTTTTAATTTAAACATTGGTTTAACTAGGAGTCATAATAAATAGAATAATAACTATAAAAAGAGCAATATTATGACTCCACAGGCGATGGAAAAATTTCGGGAGAAATATCGCGCGGCTATTTCTCCGTCATACT